>CAJCID010000118.1 GCA_903970305.1 Rhodospirillales bacterium
GACGTTCACATTGACCAAGCGTCTGGTCCCGACCGTGATCGACGTGCTGGAATCCGTTAATTTCCATGCCGAGGAGCTGCGGCCGGAAGACTTCGTATTCGAGGGCTACAACGGCGTGATGTGCCTGGAGGCCGGTGGCCCGCCTGCCGGCACCGGCTGCGGCGGATACGTCGTCGGCCAGACGGTGAAGCTCCTGAAGGAGCATCACCTCCTCGAAGATACCGACGTCGTCATCTTCGACGTGCTCGGCGATGTCGTCTGTGGCGGCTTTGCGGCTCCGTTGCAGCATGCCGATCGGGCCTTGATCGTCACGGCCAACGACTTCGATTCGATTTTCGCGATGAACCGCATCGTCGCGGCCATCCAGGCGAAGTCCAAGAACTACAACGTGCGCTTAGGCGGGGTCATCGCCAACCGCAGCACCGAGGTCGACCAGATCGACAAATTTAACGAACGGGTGGGCTTGAAGACGATGGCGCGTTTTGCGGACCTGGACGTGTTTCGCCGCAGCCGCTTGAAGAAGTCGACGCTCTTCGAGATGGACAGCACCCCCGAACTCGAAGCCGTCCAGCAGGAATACCTGCGCCTCGCGGCCAACCTCTGGGCCGGCACCGAACCCCTCATCGCCGAATCGATGCGCGACCGGGACATCTTCGATCTGCTTGGATTTGATTAGGGAGACCACGCCATGGCCCTGACTTACCTGGAACGACGCGGCCAGATCGAGACTTATTTTGATCGCACCGCTGCCGACACCTGGGCGCGACTGACCTCGGATGCGCCGGTGAGCCGGATCCGCGCGACCGTGCGCGCCGGACGCGACCGGATGCGCGAGACGCTCTTGTCCTGGCTGCCTTTGGATCTCTCGGGGCGACGCCTACTCGATGCAGGCTGCGGCACGGGGGCCCTCGCCGTCGAGGCGGCGCGCAGAGGTGCCGAGGTCGTGGCGATCGATCTCTCGCCCACCCTTGTGGAACTCGCCAAGGAGCGTACCCCTGCCAATCTGGGCTCGGGCCGCATTGATTTCCGTTCGGGAGACATGCTCGATGCCGGGCTGGGCGAGTTCGACCACGTCGTCTGTATGGACTCGCTGATTCATTACCGCTCGGCCGACGTCGTGGCGGCCGTTGGCACGCTCGCTTTGCGGACGCGCCACTCGATCGTCTTCACCTTCGCACCGCGCACCGTGCCGCTGGCGACGATGCATGCGGTCGGCCGCCTCTTCCCCAGGGGTGACCGGGCGCCTGCAATCGAGCCTGTCGCCGAAAAAACCCTGCGCCGCGGCCTGTCCGAGGCGCCCGCGTTACAAGGCTGGCAGGCCGGACGGACCGCACGCATCCAGAGCGGTTTCTATCAAAGCCAGGCTTTTGAAATCACCGTACGATGAATCGCCTGAACCTGACCCTGTCGCGGAACTGGACTCGTCTGAGTCCCCAGTTCCTGCCCTTCGCCGACGCGGCCACGACCGAGTTGCCGATCAGAAGGCTGCTGCGCCTCGCCCTCTTCCAGGTGTCCGTCGGCATGGCCACCGTGCTCTTGATCGGCACGTTGAACCGCGTGATGATCGTTGAATTGGGCGTACCGGCTTGGCTGGTCGCCCTGATGCTGTCGCTGCCGCTCGTCTTCGCGCCCTTTCGGGCTCTGGTGGGCTTTCGGTCTGACCACCATCGCTCGCTTTTGGGCTGGCGTCGCGTGCCCTACCTCTGGATGGGTACCCTCTTGCAGTTCGGCGGGTTGGCCATCATGCCCTTCGCGCTCATCGTCCTGTCTGGCGACACCCATGGCCCGGTGCTCTTTGGTCAGATCGGCGCGGCGCTCGCCTTCCTTTTGATCGGCGCGGGGTTGCACACGACGCAGACCGTGGGTCTGGCTCTTGCGACCGACCTTGCTCCGCCCGAGGCCCAGCCGCGCGTGGTCGCACTGTTGTGCGTGATGTTGCTCTTGGGCATGGCGGCGAGCGCCTTGCTCTTTGGTGCGCTGCTCGCCCACTTCTCTCAGTTGCGCCTGATCCAGGTCGTGCAGGGTGCCGCGGTCACGACCATGCTCGTCAATCTCGTGGCGCTTTGGAAGCAGGAGGCCCGTAATCCCGCGGCGACTGCAGGCAAGCGTGAGCGTCCCGACTTTGGCGCCTCGTGGAGATCCTTCACCGCCACCAGACGGGCGAGGCGCAGCCTCGTCGCCGTCGGACTGGGCACGGCTGCCTTCAGCATGGAAGATGTGCTTCTTGAACCTTACGGCGGCCAGGTCCTGCACCTCTCGGTGGGCGCGACGACGGCACTGACTGCACTGCTTGCCGTAGGTGGGCTCGTCGGCTTCACGATCGCAGCCAAACGCCTTGGCAGAGGAGCCGATCCGTATCGGCTTTCGGCCGGCGGCGTGCTCATCGGGGTGATCGCCTTTTGCGCGGTGATCTTCGCGGCACCTTTCGACTCCCCCGTCCTCTTTGGCCTGGGAACGAGCTTGATCGGCTTGGGCGGCGGCCTGTTCGCCCATTGCACCCTGACCGCCGCGATGCGCCACGCCCAAGGCGGCCAGATCGGACTTGCGCTGGGCGTCTGGGGAGCAGTCCAGGCCTCGGCCGCCGGGCTCGCCATCGCGTCCGGCGGGATGATCCGCGATGCGGTGACCGCCGTGGCGATGCAAGGTGCGCTGGGCGAGGCGCTGGCCAATGCAGCCACCGGATACAGTGTCGTCTACCACGTTGAAATCGCACTACTGTTTGCCACGCTCGTTGCGGTCGGACCTCTTGTCGCCCGCCGCCGGGCCGAGCCTGCGCAAGGCGCTTCACCCTTCCACCTAGCCCGCGTCACGGGCTAGGTGCCCCCGCTTCATTCTGGAGAACCTCCATGTCAACCGGTGCCCTGACCAGCTACTTCGATGTCGCACAAATCACCCTTTACGGCTTCTGGCTGTTTTTTGCAGGTCTCATCCTTTACCTGCGCACTGAGGACAAGCGCGAGGGCTATCCGCTGGAATCGGATCTGCCCGATCGCATTCGCGCGCAGGGATTTCCATCGGTCCCCAAACCCAAGGAGTATCTGCTGCAGCGCGGCGGCATCCGGGTCGTGCCAAGTGACGCCGGGGACTCGCTCCCCGAAGGAACCGAGAAAGGCCTCCCTGGGCAACCCCTTGAGACCGGCAGCGACCCGCTCACCGAGGGCATTGGTCCGGGCTCCTACACGTTGCGCCGGGACACACCTGACCTTACGGTCGACGGCCACCCGAAGATCCTGCCGTTACGGATCGCGACCGCCTATTCGGTCGAGCCACGCGACCCGGATCCACGCGGCATGGATGTCGTGGGCGCCGACGGTCACGTCGGGGGTGTGGTACGCGACCTGTGGGTCGATCAGGCAGACTACCTGTTTCGCTACCTCGAAGTCGAGGTGAGCGGCAGTGCCGGCAAGCACGTGCTCTTGCCGATCAACTTCACGCGGATCGATGGCCGGCACCGCAAGGTCCGGGTCGCCTCGATCCTGGGCAGCCAGTTCGCCCTGGCACCGGTGTTGAAGAATCCCGACCAGGTGACATTCCAGGAAGAGGATCGTATCGTAGGCTTCTACGGCGGCGGAACACTCTACGCATCGCCCGAGCGTGGTGAGCCACTGATCTGAGTTCGGCTGCCCGCCGTATTTGCAGAACAAGTTAAGGAGATTGACCGTGAACACCCAGCATGAACATGAACTCGAGCCGATCCCCGGTCTACCGGAAGCTTTGCCTCCCGGCGAAACAATCCTCTGGCAGGGGCGGCCCGACGGCCTTGCCCTGGCGCGCCGGGCGTTCCATGCGCGCGGGCTGGCCCTCTATTTCGGCGTCATCCTTCTGGTCCGGCTCGCGCTCCTCTACTCCAATCCGCAGGCTGAGTGGACGCGCGCGACATTCACAGGCTTTATCGTGTTGAGTACGCTAGCGGCGCTGGCCATCGGCATCCTGTGCACGCTTGCCTGGCTCGTCAGCCGCACGACCCTGTACACGATCACCAACCGGCGCGTGGTCCTGCGCATCGGCGTGGTCTTGTGCATCACCTTCAATCTGCCCTTTAGCGCCATCGAGAGGGCTGGCCTGCGCACCTATTCGGACGGCACGGGCGACATCCCCCTAACGCTAAAGAGCCCGAACAAGATCGCCTTCTTCCATCTGTGGCCGCATGCCCGGCCCTGGCACCTGACCCATCCCCAACCGATGCTGCGTGCCATCCCCGAGGCGGCCCGAGTCGGTGAGATCCTCGCCTTGGCCTGCACGGCTGAGCTCCCTGGCATCGCAAGCCGAAGCGAGAACGGTGCGCCTGCCGAATCGAAGTTGCGCGGCGCGCCGGGCCGCCCTCGCGCAGTGCCAGCAGGCCTGTCCTCGGCGCTGCACTCCTAGGAGATATTGCATGAGCCAGTCCCAAGCAAACGACGCCTTTCCGCGCGCGCCTCTGATCGGGGCCGCTCTTCTCGTGCTCTGCTCGCTCGCGGTCGTCTCGGCCGTACGCTGGACCGGGGTCGGATCCTCGCATAACCCGGACGCGGCGACCCTTGCGGTACGCGAGCTGCGCTTTGAGGATCGGCCCGACGGCAGCATCGCGGTCACCGACGCGCGTTCGGGCGAACTCGTCGAGACCGTCGAGGGTCAGCAGGGCTTCCTGCGCGGCACACTAAGGGGACTCACCCGCGAGCGCCGGCGCGAGGGGTTCGGTCCTGAGCAGCCCTTCCGGCTGGTGGCACACGCCGACGGCAGACTGACCCTGGAAGACCCGGCGACGCGCCGCAGGATCGATCTGGAATCTTTTGGCCCGACCAACGAGTCCGTCTTCGCCGCCATGCTCGGTCCTGAGTCGCAGCAGGGCTCCGTGCGATGACTAGGTCCCTTCAGGATGTGCTGCACGATCTGCAATCGAGGAGTACGCAATGAATAGCACCACGCGAGCTGCCAGTCCCAACCAGGCGACCCAGAAGGCCCTCGAGGACACGGTCCTCACCCCGCGGTTTTACACCACCGACTTCAATGCGATGGACCGGATCAACGTCGATTCGATCCGGCCCCAATGGCAGGCCCTGATCGACGAGTTCCGGCGCGACAGCAACAGCGACCACTTCGAGCGTCCCGCCGACATGGTGGGCGACTATTCCCAGCTGCCACCCGCCCTCCACGAAGAATTTGTCGATTTCATGATCAGCTCAGTCACCGCCGAATTCTCCGGATGCGTACTGTATGCCGACATCAAAAAGCATGTGAAAAATCCGGACATACGTGAGTTGTTCGGCTTCATGGCGCGCGACGAGAGTCGCCATGCGGGCTTCATCAATCAGTGGCTGAAGGACTTCGGCATCGGGGTCGACCTCGGGTTTCTGACACACGCCAAGAAATACACCTTCTTTCGGCCCAAGTTCATTTTCTATGCCACCTATCTGTCCGAGAAGATCGGTTATGCCCGTTACATCACGATCTACCGCCAGACCGAGCGCCATCCGGAACTGCGCTTTCATCCGATCTTCCGCTGGTTCGAGAGGTGGTGCAACGACGAGTTTCGCCATGGCGAGGCGTTTGCCTTGCTGATGCGCGCCAACCCGCATCTGGTCACGGGGCTTAACAAGTTCTGGATCCGCTTTTTCGTGCTCGCGGTCTTTGCGACCATGTATGTGCGCGATCACGAGCGGCCCGAACTGCACAAGGCGCTCGGCATGGATCCGACCGAGTACGATTTCACGGTGTTTCGGATCACGTCCGCGATCTCGCGCCAGATCTTCCCGCTCACTCTTAATCTTGACGATCCGCGCTTTGCCAGCGGGCTGGAACGGCTCAGACGCATTGCGGCGGGCATTGACGCGGCCAAGGCCCAGGGAGGCCTGGCAGGTCTTTGCAAGCGCGGCGTTCTCGCCGCCCGAGCCGCGCTGGTCTTTGCCAGGCTCTATTGCCTGCCGGCCCAGCAGCACGCGCTGCCCCAAGAAGTCCGTATGGTTCCCACCTGGTAAGCGAGCTCATGTCCGAATATGTCTTCCCGGTTCTCTACACGTTGTTCGTGTGGTGGTTCAGCACGGGCGTGATCCTGTATCTGGACGGTTTGCCCCGCTGGACGCATCGCTGGACGATGCTGCTCACGACCCAGGTCTTGGTCTTTGCGCTCTATGCGCTGGCCCAGACGCGCTCGGACACGAGCGTACTGGGGGCCTATCTCGCCTTTACCTGCGGCGTACTGGTCTGGGCCTGGCAGGAGGTCGGCTTCCTCCTGGGCTTTCTGACCGGACCGCGGCGCTCGGCGTGCCCGCAGGGTGCACGCGGATGGCCCCGCTTTCGCTTTGCTCTCGAGACGATCTGGCACCACGAACTCGCGCTCGTGGCGATGGCGGCCATCGTGTTTGCGGTCGTGTCAGACGGCCCGAACCAGATCGGGCTCAAAACCTACCTCTTGCTCTGGGTCATGCGTCAAAGCGCGAAGCTGAACCTGTTCTTTGGGGTCCGCAATCTGAGCGAGGAGTTCCTGCCGGACCACTTGCAGTATCTGGCGAGCTATTACCGCAGGCGGCCCATGAACGCCTTCTACCCCCTCTCGGTGGCCTTGGCGACGATCCTCGTCATCTTTCTTGGACGTGCAGCGGGCGCAACCGGCGCCTCGCCGGCCACGGTGACCGGATTGGTCTTCCTCGTCACCCTCCTCTCGCTTGCGATCCTCGAGCACGGCTTTCTGATGCTGCCTTTGCCGACGCTCGTGCTATGGAACTGGAGCCTTAAGTCGCGCGCGCCTGCCTTGGACGAACGACCTGCCGAAGAGAGTCCAAGGCGCGTTGCAGTGGGACTGATTGCGGCCCACGAAGACTAGGGGCGGCTTGCGCGCAGCGCGAAGAATAGCCGCGCGCATTCGCCCGGTACGGCCGGGCGACATGGGTCTTCCGGCCAGGCGGCAAAGCCCGAATCAGACCAGCGTGAGTTGGACCCTCGACCCAAGGCGATGGTCTAGAATGGTGCGTCTGCTCTCGTCATGCATATCTCCCGCCGCTCCCAGCACCTGCTTCTCTCCCGGCCACTCTGGAATCGCCGCATCTGGTTCCTTGGCGGGGCGCTCCTCGTCGGTTCTGCATCGGTCGGCTTTGCGCTCTGCGCGAACTGGGCCAACGAGGTCTTCCGGCGACTTCTGGCCTGGAACGGCTATGCGCCCTTGCTGCTCACGCCTTTGGGCTTTGGCCTCATCTCCTGGATAACCCGGCGCTATTTCCCCGGCGCCCAGGGCAGCGGTATCCCGCAGACCATTGCCGCACTTTCGGCGAGTTCGGCGACTCGCGCGCGGCTTTTGTCCCCCAAGATCGCCATCGGCAAGGCGCTCCTGACGATCCTGGGCCTGCTCGCCGGTGCATCGATCGGTCGCGAGGGCCCGACCGTCCAGATCGGCGCAGCCTTGATGTACTCGCTTTCGCGGTCCAAGTTCTTTCCTTATGAACGCATGCATCGCGGTCTGATCCTGGCCGGCGGCGCAGCAGGCGTGGCCGCCGCCTTCAATGCACCGCTCGCCGGGGTCGTCTTCGCCATCGAAGAAATGAGCCGATCCTTCGAGCACCGTACCGTGAGCATCGTCATCACAGCGGTCATCGTGGCAGGCGTCATCTCTTTGGCGGTGCTGGGCAACTATGCCTACTTCGGTCGGACCTCGGAAGGCGTCGATCTCGTCTCCGGATGGAAGGCCGTGGTTCTGTGCGGGATTCTGGGAGGATTGCTCGGAGGCACGTTCAGTCGGCTTCTCGTTTGGATCAGTCAGACCCTTCCCACGCGGCTTCTCGCCTCGGGCCGGATCAGTCCGGTCACCTTTGCCGCCGCATGCGGCCTGGTTCTCGCCCTGATCGGACTCTTCTCGGGCAATGTGATCTATGGGACCGGCTACGACGAGGCCAGCGGACTCCTCGTGGGCAGGAGCTCTGGCTATAGCTTTGGGATTCTGAAGCTGGCCGCGACCCTCGTATCCTACGCGAGCGGGATTCCGGGGGGCATCTTCGCACCCTCATTGGCCGTTGGGGCGGGATTGGGGCAGGATCTGCAGATACTGCTGCCCGCAGCGCCTGCGGCCGTCGTGGTCCTGCTGGGGATGGTCGGCTACTTCTCAGGCGTGGTCCAGGTGCCGCTCACGGCCTTCATCATCGTTCTCGAAATGACCGAGGATGCCCAGCTCGCCCTGCCCCTCATGGCGTGTGCGCTCATCGCCTATGCGGTCTCGCGCCTGGTCTGTCCGCATTCACTCTACAAATCGCTGGCCCGACCCTTTAGGGTCCCGGTGGCGCCGGTGGCGCCGCCGGCCGCACCGCGGCCCTGATGGAGTCGTTGGATTGCGTCGTGATCGGAGCCGGGGTGGTGGGCCTGGCTGCGGCCCGCGCTCTGGCGCTCGCGGGTCGCGAAGTGGTCGTGCTCGAGGCAGAGAAGTCCATCGGCACGGGCATCAGCTCACGCAACAGCGAAGTCATCCACGCCGGCCTGTACTATCCGGAGGGCTCGCACAAGGCCAGACTCTGCCCGAAGGGCAATGCGCTGCTGTACGCGTACTGCGAGCAGCGCAAGATCGCCCATCGCCGCCTCGGTAAACTCGTCATCGCCACAGAGCGCGAGCAGATCGGCGTGCTCAAGGCGCTTCGCGCCGCGGCGCAGGCGGCCGGGGTCCCCGAACTCCAATGGCTCGCGCCCGAAGAGGTCGGCGTGCTCGAGCCCGAGTTGTCGTGCGTGGCGGGACTTTTTAGTCCGACTTCAGGGATCGTCGATTCCCACGCCCTGATGCTCTCTTTGCAAGCGGATGCCGAGGAGGCCGGCGCGCTCTTCGCCTTCCAGAGTCCGGTCATCTCGGGCGCAATCTCTGATCCGGGCCCGATCCTGACCGTGGGCACTGAGCCCAGTCTTTCCGTGCGCGCTTTAACCGTCGTCAATTGCGCCGGCCTTGGCGCGCAGGGACTCGCGCGCAGCATCAGAGGACTTGCGCCAGAGAGCATTCCCGAGGAGAGCTTTGCCAAGGGCTGCTACTTCTCGTTGACGACCCCTTCGCCGTTCGCGCATCTGGTCTATCCAGTACCCGAACCAGGCGGCCTTGGCGTTCATCTCACGCTCGATCTGGCCGGCCGCGCTCGTTTTGGCCCGGATGTGGAGTGGCTCGAGACGACCGACGTGTTGGCGCTGGACTACCGGGTCGATCCGTCCCGCGCGGCCTCCTTTACCCAGGCGATCCGCCGCTACTGGCCTGGTCTGCCCGAGAATGCATTGGTGCCGGACTATGCCGGTGTGCGTCCAAAGCTCAAAAGGGCGCAACGGGGCTTTAGCGACTTCATACTGTCCGGACCACAAAGCCACGGAGCACGCGGTCTTTACAACCTCTTTGCCATCGAGTCGCCCGGTCTGACATGCTGCCTTGCACTCGGGGACTGGATCCTGGCCCTGGTCTCGCAAGAAAAGCGCCACGCCTAGGTCGAATGCCCGTCGCGAAGGCCGAGCGGCAAGCAGGCTCAATCGGTGGTGGGCTTAGGCCATGTGCTCGATATCTTCGGGCAGACTCACCCAAGGATGCATGCGCTCTTCGTAGACCGAGAACGTGGGTGGCGGAAAACTCGATTCTGCGAAGGCGCCCACGGGAATGACAATACTGTCTTCGCGACCTTCCGCGGCGAAGTAGACGGTGGCGCCGCACACCGGGCAGAAGGTGAACCTGGCCCTTCCTCCTTCGTCTCCAACCCGGACATACGCCGTACCTTCTCCGCTGATCTCGACGGCTTCTCGGGCAAACCTTGCTTGAGCCCCAAAGACACTTCCGGTACGGCGCTGACAGGCATGGCAATGACAGACCGACACCCGGATCGGTTCTCCAGAGACTTTGGCAGAGAGCTGGCCGCAACTGCAAGACGCGATTCGATAGGTCATGGTGCTCCGGAAGTAGGACTTGTCTGACGCCTCTAAGAGATCTTCGGCAGCATCAATGCGTAGCTGCCCCAAGGCGGATCTTGCCAGCAGTTGAAGTCAATGAAAAGGCTCGCGAGCGCTTAAGCCGGCCCCCCGAGTGCCGTCGGCTCCGGGGTATCATGTGCGGGAGCCGCAGTGCGACTCGGTGCGACTCAGTGCGACTCAGTGCGACTTAATGCGACTTAGTGCGACTCGCTGCGAGTGCTCATCGGGGCACGACCCAGGTCCGCGCCGCGCGACGACGTGGGATCACTTTTGGTACGGGCGAGGCGCCATGGCGACAGTCATCTTCACCCAACATTTGGCCCGCTTCTTGGATTGCCCCAATCAACCGGTCTGCGCGGGAACGCTTGGCGCCGCGCTCGACGAGGCCTGCCGGGTCAACCCTAACCTGAGAGCCTATGTTCTGGACGAACAGGGACATCTGCGCCGGCACGTCGCGGTCTTCATCGACGGTCGCCGTGTGCGCGATCGGCGCGAGCTTTCTGACCTTGTGGCCCCGGACAGCACGGTCCACGTGCTCCAGGCGCTCTCTGGAGGTTGAGCATGGGACAAAGAGCCTGGGTGGGCACGCGCAAGGGTCTGTTTGAGCTCATCGACCAGGGCAACGGCTGGTCGCTCCAAACGGTGCATTTTCTTGGCGATCCGGTCAGTGCGGTCGTCGTCGACGGCAACGACGGAACCGTCTATTGCGCGCTCAACCTTGGGCATTTTGGCTCGAAACTGCATCGTCTGGATCCCGGTCTTCGGACCTGGCAGGAGGTGACCTGTCCCGCGTTCCCAGAAAAGCCCATTGATTCGGACGATCCTCTCGAGTGGGCGGTGCAGCAGATCTGGATTCTCGAATCCGACCCGCTGGGCCCGGGCGGCGCCTTGTGGGCCGGCACACCGCCTGGCGGCCTGTTTCGTTCGATTGACCGCGGTTCAAGCTGGCAGTTGGTCAGTTCATTGTGGGACCGCCCCGAGCGCCGTGAATGGGCCGGTGGCGGCTACGACGTACCCGGGATTCACTCGATCTGCATGCACCCGAGCCAGCCCGAGCGCATTCTCGTGGGCGTCTCCTGTGGCGGGGTTTGGGTCAGCGACGACGGTGCAGGGACTTGGCGCCTCTCGGCCCAGGGGATGCGTGCTAGCTATCTGCCCCCTCTGGAGGCCCTCAACCAGAACGCTCAGGATCCGCACCGCATCGTGGGCTGCCGGGCCGACCCCAAAACGTTCTGGTGCCAGCATCACGACGGGATCTGGCGATCGAACGATGGCGGCGCGACCTGGCAGGGCCTGGACGGGATCTCGCCTTCGAGCTTCGGATTCGCCGTCGCAGTGCATCCAGCCGATCCGGATGTGGCCTGGTTCGTTCCGGCCCAAAGCGACCAGTGTCGAGTGCCGGTGAACGCGGCATTCGTCGTGAATTGCACGCGCGACGGCGGCCGGACCTTCACGCCCGTGAGCGCTGGGCTGCCCTCTGAGCCCAGCTACGACCTGGTCTATCGACACGCTCTTGACGTCGATGGGCAGGGACAAAAGCTCCTCGTGGGCGCGACCAGCGGCAGACTCTGGGCGAGTCATGACTCCGGTCACCTCTGGCAGCCTGTGCCCATCCAGTTTCCACCGATCTATACCGTGCGCATCGCCTAGACCAGCGTGTGATTTGTAACCAAGTTCTGCGCTCGCGTGCGCCGATAGCTTGGGTACTGAGTGGATCTACTTGTTACATCGGGTTACCTGCCTCACAGAAACGCACAATTCTTCGATTTACCGCAGTTCTCCAATGGAGGTTAATGGAGGTGTGGAGCAGCACTTCACCCAAACCGTCAGGGAGACGACTCATGTTGAAGACCAAACTAACCCTAGTTGCCGCTTGCATCCTCGCATCGGCACTTGCGACCAATGCCTTGGCCGAGAGCCAGTGGGACAAAGATCACCCGCGTCGCGCCGAAGTGAACGGTCGACTCGCGAACCAGAATCAGCGCATCAGGAATGAAGTCAAGGACGGTCAGATTTCCAAGGGGCAGGCCGCCCAGTTGCACTCCGAAGATCATCAGATCCGCCAGGAAGAACGCGACATGGCAAGCCAGAACGGCGGCCACATCACCAAGCAAGAACAGCGCACCCTGAACCAGCAGGAAAACGGAGTAAGCCGCCAGATCGGCCAATAGGCGAGGCGCCCGCCACCCGAGGAGCCCTCACTTTTCGGAAGAGGCGGCCCCTGAAGATGGGGGCAGCACCGCCTGCTGCGGGGCTCGCACACTCGCCCCTGCAGCTTCGAGCGGCCGCGGAGAATCCCGCTGCGCCCTAATTCGACCTTTCCTCGCCCCGCGCCGATAGACCCGGCCCCACTCGAAGTGTCGCAGTGGGTCTTCGGACCAGCCCGAGTGCAACTCGCTCTCCCATACGTTTGCCTTATGGCTGCAATACTTCCAATCCATTGGGAATATGTTGCAGTACAGCGATAATGAAATTGAAGGATTCCAGATCCTGTTCCACAGAGTGCGTAACAGAGTGCATAACAGACCGATTAAGGAAGCACCATGAAAACCTCCACCCTCTTTCTTGCCACTGCCCTCACGATAGGCCTGGTGGGCACATCGGCGTGGGCCGACGATCTCACCACTGGCGCTCCGCAAGGCGCGAGCCGAGCCGAGGTCGAGGCCGCAGCGCGCCAGGCTGAGCACCTCGGTCAGATCCCCCGCGGAGAAGCCCGGATGGCTCATCCGGATTTCGCGCCTCCCACCACATCAAGCCGCGCGCTCGTCAAGGAGCAGACCCGTCTGGCGATGGCCTCGGATCTCATTGCCCGCGGCGAGGAACAGCAACCTTGGGCTGACGTCACGGCTCGCTCCACCCTCAGTCGGGCTAGTGTCAAAGCCGCGACGCGCGAGGCGGTACGCGAGGGATCCATCCCACGCGGCCAGTCGAATCTCGAGCGCAACTAGTCCGATGCATGAGGGCCAACCAGCCCTGCTTGGTCCTCAGTCCGGACTGGGCGCGAAAGCCCCCTAAGAGACAAACAAATCGGGCTATGGTCGCTGTAGAGGCGCTCGATCGGCAATGGTTGCGACATTTCGTAACGCCTCGAGGTCTAGGCCTAGGCGCAGCCTGTGGCGATTTGTTCTATTCTTCCGTTAGCTCGGGCGGGCCCCAGAGCGGCCCGCTCGGGCAGTCAGCGCAGAACGGCGCGAGAACCCATAGGCCTTGATCGGCTTTGCGAAGAAGGGCACCGATTCGCAGAGCGCTCTCTGGGCCAGCGAGTCCGGATCCAGGGAGCCAGGTTCCCTAGACCATTGACCACGAGTGCGTGGTGATCTTGGCCCGTTCTCAAGACGCTCCGGTCCAGCCCCGATGCTGCCCGCTTGATGGGCCAATGACCTCGGCACGGACATGCGGTCGCAAAGGATGGACGGGATGAAACGCATTGCGCAAGCTGGACTTCGGACCTTGGGTATCGCCGTCACGGTCTTGGTGGTCTTCACCGTCGGCGCAGGCTTGGCTGCAGCGAGCGCCGCATCCCCGGGCCGCGCATCCGATCCCAACCCAAGCGAAGCCGCATCGGCTCACTTGGGCGACGGTGCCGTGTTGCGCGCCACGCTCGAGAACGGCTTACAGGTCGTCATTGTGCGCAATACCCTTGCGCCGGTGGTCGCAACGGCCTTGAATTATCTGGTCGGGGCAGATGAGACGCCACCCGGATTTCCCGGCACAGCGCATGCCCAGGAGCACATGATGTTCCGCGGCAGTCCGGGCCTGTCGGCGGACCAGTTGGCCGTGCTCGGCAGCCTCATGGGTGGGAGCTTTAACGCCAACACGCGCCAGACCGTCACCCAGTATCTCTACACGGTGCCCGCGGCCGACTTCGATGTGGCCTTGCACATCGAGGCCTTGCGCATGCGCGGCGTCCTTGATAGCCAGAAGGACTGGGAGAAAGAGCGCGGCGCCATCGAGCAGGAAGTCGCCCAGGACCTCTCGAACCCGCAGTACGTGCTCTATAGCCAGCTGCGCGAGGTCCTCTTTGCCGACACGCCCTACGCCCACGATGCGCTTGGCACAAGACCCTCCTTCGAGCGTACTACAGCAGCCATGCTCAAGGCCTTCCACGACCGCTGGTACGCCCCAAACAATGCGATTCTGGTCGTCGTCGGTGATGTCGATCCCAAGGCGGCCTTGGCCAAGATCAAGGAGCTCTTCGGATCGATTCCGCGTAAGGCTCTGCCAGCCAAACCCGCGATCGAACTCAAGCCCTTTGCGTCTCAAGCGCTGCACCTCGACACGGATCTGTCTTACGCGATGCAAGTCACGGCACTGCGTCTGCCAGGCCTTGACAGCCCGGATCTGCCCGCCATGGAAGTTCTGGCCGATGCCCTCACCAGCCAGCGCGGCGCGCTCTATCAACTCGTGCCAGAAGGTAAGGCGATTTCGGCTTCCTTCGGCTACGAGCCCTTGCCCCATGCAGGCATCGGCACGGCTTCAGTGGCCTTTGCCGCCGGCACCGATCCGGTCGCGCTGGCCGCCGAGGTGCGCGGTATTCTCAGCCGGATCGCGCGCGAAGGCATCGCCCCTGATCTGGTCGAGGCGGCCAAGTTGCAGGAGCGGCGCGCCTTCGAATTCCAGAAGAATTCCATCGAAGGCCTAGCGACCGTCTGGTCCGATGCGCTCGCAGTCGATGGTCTTGAATCCCCTGATGAAGATATCGCCCGCATCGAGCGCGTGACGGTGGAGGACGTGAACCGCGTCGCGCGAAAATATCTCGATCCGCAGGACAGCCTTGTCGCGCTTCTGACTCCGAGGGGCTCGGGTAAACCCGTCACCTCGGCCAGCTTCGGCGGCCAGGAAAGCATTGCGCTCGGCGAGGCCACAAGAACCGACCTGCCTTCCTGGGCGAATGCTGCCCTGGGGCGCCTGAGCGTACCGGACTCGACAGTGCATCCGACGCTAAGCCGGCTGGGCAATGGGCTCACGCTCATCGTCGAGCCTGCACCGGTGAGTGGAACCGTCACGGTCTACGGGCATATCCGCAACCGTCCGGAACTCGAAGTGCCACCGGGCAAGGAAGGCATCGGACAGATCCTCGAGCAGATGCTCACCTACGGCACCACCGACCTCGACCGGATCGCCTTTCAGCGCGAGCTTGACGCGATCGGCGCCGACGAAGGGGCCGGTACCGATTTCCAGGTGAGCATCTTGAAGGAGCATTTCGATCGGGGCGTCGAGCTGCTCGCCGCCAACGAACTCAGACCGGCGCTACCGGAATCGGCCTTTGCCACCGTCCAAAAGCAGCTCTCGGACACCTTGGCAGGACGCCAGACGAGTCCTGACTTTTTGGCAGGGCGCGCGATTCGACTCGCCTTGTTTCCGAAGGATGATCCGACGCTGCGCGATGCCCTGCCCCAGACGGTGGCGAACGTCTCGCTGGAAGACGTGCGTAGCTACCACGCGCGCACCTTCAGGCCCGATCTGGCCGTCATTCTCGTGATTGGCGACGTCACCCCCGAGGAAGCCCGGTCGGTCATCGAGAAATACTTCGGAGACTGGCGGGCCCAGGGCCCTCAGCCCAACATCGATCTGCCGGCGGTGCCGCCCAATCATGCCAGCGTCACCGGCGTTCCCGATTTGAGCCGCGAACAGGATGATGTGACGCTCGCCGAGACCCTCGGCTTGACCCGTTCGTCGGCCGACGTCTACGCCCTGCGCTTGGGGAACAATGTTCTGGGCGGCGGCTTCTACTCGACTCGTCTGAGCCGCGATTTGCGCAAGGACGCCGGTCTTGTCTATTCGGTCGGTGCGGATCTGGAGTTCGGCAAGACCCGCAGCCTCTATTTCGTCCAGTACGCCTGCGATCCGGTGAATGTTGAGAAGGTCCATGCGAGCGTCATACGCGAGATCGAGGCGATGCAAAAGGCGCCGGTCAGCCCCATTGAGCTGCAGCGCTCGAAGGCGATGCTACTGCGCCAGATTCCCCTCGAAGAGGCCAGCGTCGAGGGCATCGCCCAGACGCTCATGCATCTGTGGGAGCTCGACCTGCCATTTGATGAACCAACCATCGCCGCACGTCACTACATCGAGCTGACTGCACCGGAAATCCAGGCGGCCTTTGCAAAGTGGGTGAGACCCGCTGACCTGGTGCGAGTGACCCAGGGACCTGCATCCCCCTAGTCAGCATCGGAGTGGTTCCCGCCAAGCCATGCATGAAGATCGTTCTGAATCTTCGCCTCCGCCGAGCGGCCGGCGCTCACTGTCCGATCCGCGGCTGGGATCGAAGGCTGGTAAAGCCCCGAGTGAGACGGACGGCGCGGCACTTGGCGCGATCAAGTCATTTGCGCGTTGCATGCAGGCAACGAACCGCATACAGGATCTTGAATAGCAGATCGAGACGCGTATACTCCGCCGCTCCAACGCTTACGGGCGACCTTCAATCGGAATCACAACGCACATGTTCAAGCGACTCAGGACATCCTGATCGCTCGGAGTACGTGGCTCTGAGCGCGTCTTCTCTTTGCTCATCCCAGCGCTTCTGAACGGTGACTTTCGTCTTCGAGAAAGGCCCTGGTGTAGCCCCGGGCCTTATTTTTTGTATCGACGAGAGATCACCATGGGAATTCAATTGGTATCGGAAAAGGGACGGGTCCCCGTCAAGGTGTGGACCAGCCAAACTCGTGGGATCGAATGCCGGAAGGACCGTGGGGTACTCGATGAAATTCCTGGAGCGTACAAGGATATCGATGAAGTAATGGCAAACCAGCAAGACTTGGTTGCAGTGGTGCACACGCTCAAGCAGGTCATTGGTGTGAAGGGGTGAGACATGCGCGAAGACATGTACAAGGTAATCGTTGAGCGACCCAGGCTGCGTACCGGCCTTATGGGCGGCGAGAAGAAGGATGGGCGACTGTTCCGGAACCGGGTCGAACCTGACGAGGATGGCGGTGCTGCGGCCCGTACTCTTGGGATGCGCGCCGGATACCAGCGGCGCAAGTGGCTGAACGAAAACCTGGCGCCGCTGCGGCGCTGGCTCTCGGCTCAGGCTGGTCGTCAGTGGAATGACGTGTATTCCGAAATCGCCTCTGGGATCGACCGACGCAATCCGGTGCAACAACACATCTTTGAGCACATCGGCCAGTATGTCGCACTCCACGGTTTGGTGGTGGACGGGACATTTCTGGTCCGAGATCACTGGCCGAATAAGTATGTGCCTGTCGCCGAAAGCCGCTTTCTTCTGTATGTCGACCATCGATCAGGAGTGCTCTGTACCAACGTGGAACGCAAGACAAGCCGACAACGCAAGCTTGAACGGCTTGCCAAGGCGCCACGCGCGAAGCGCCGGATCATCGGGCCACGCGAGCAACTACACTTCGTAGAGGGCATCTGGTATCGCGTGGCGTTGGCCCGGGTTGTAGCGAGCGCACGTGGAGACGGTGATGCTTATCTCCCTTGGGATGCACTGATTCACGAGAAGGCTGGCCACCGGAATAGTGAACAGCGAAAGCTGCTCTATGGAGATGGAGAGCTCTACGCGAAATCGAAGAAGCAACTCTCGCGAAAAGAGTTAGTGATGTTGAAGTTGGATCAACAGGCCGGGTCAACCCGGCCTGTTTTTTTTGACGTCGACATCACCCATGCCCCTGACCGAACTACCGGCACGTACACAGGAGGACCCTGGCTTGGCCCCGAGTCATCAAGTCCAGTTATCCGAAATCACTCAGGTGCTCGTGCGTCGGACTTGCTCCAATCCTGCGACCGGCCTCGGGGCACTCTCGGGTGAAGATCTCGATCGTGGAGCTACTCCCTACGGGCCTCAAACAGCTCGATCGGGTTTCCTGAAGGATCCTCTACCAAAACTTGTCTGCCGCCGGGACCGAGAACAGGCTCGCTGCGAAATCGCGCCCCGGTCGCTCTCATGGCGGAAATTGCCTCGTCAAGGTCATCGACCTGGAGCACAAGGCGGTTCCAACCTCCCGGCGAAGGCAGCGATCCGTCTGCTAAGGGCTTGGCCGCGGATGTTCCCGGACCGCTCAGCCATAGTTGCAGGTCGTCGCGTTCAAGTATCACAAAGGGCGGTCCCCAGCGCTCCTTTTCTTTGAAACCCAGCGATGTGTAAAACGGCATGGAAGCGTCGACATCCTTGACCAGGTAACGCACGAGTGCCATCCGGTGCTCCATTCACTGTGGTGTTGAATTCAGATCAAGGGCCGATGCGGGTTTCGTGACCTTCGGACATGATCGTCCAGTGGGTCTGGTCGAGCGAGTACTCGCTGCGAAAGGCGATGTCGTAGGGGCCCTGAAAGTCGTTGATCAGCCGGAAAAAAACCGTATTGCCGTTATCGGCCTCCTGCCAGGCAAAGGTCCAACGCGCGCCGTCGATGCCAAGCTTCGGCTCGGCCTTTGGGTCATCCAAAATGGGCAGCGGTTGGCGCGTGAAGGTCTTCTTTATGACGTCATAGGTGAATGTCGCCACCGGCCCGGGCGCATTCTCACCACCCTGGCGGCAGGTATAGGCCCCACCGGCACGCGAACAGGCGTTGTGCAGGGTCACAAGGACGCTTGCCGGCTTGCTGTAGGGCGTCAAGAAACTCTCCGAGGTGACCTTCCAGGTTCCCTCGAAGACGTTCAACGGATCCACCCCGGGAGCCGCTTGCGCCCGAAGAGTCAGGGACGACAAGAGGAGCGCAAATAGCCCTGCGCGACGGAGGCACTGGAGCACTGTTTCTCCCGAAATGAGATTTGGGCAGGGCCCTGGCGGCTTAGGTAGTTCGAGGAGCCGGTTCCCCGATTCTCGCCGAGATGGGCGGGTTCCGGAAAGCCCGAGCCCGAGCCCGCGCCCAGCAGCCCCAGCTCATCCGCAGTGACAAGACGAGCGCATGCAAAGTCGATGGGGAGCAGGTCCGAGTCCGCCGTAGCGGGATGCGCCCCCTTCTCGGGTTCTCCCCGGCGCACGGGATTCAGGGGCCCGCCCCCGCTTCCCGCGAGACGCCAGCGTTGCGCGTGCCCCACATAACGTCCCTCGGGGGACCGATTTGCACGGCGTCTTAGGCTCTCGGAAGGCAAGACTATTGCCAAGTTCCAGCCCACACCGGTACTCTTCAGAGCTTACTAGAATGAATCGTTGCAACAGAATATTTCTTAAGGGAAGATTGACCGGCCTGATTCTTCAAAGCCGAGTCGATCTCCAGCCTGCCTCATGAGGCCTGCCCAGGGAGGGCACGATGGAGCGGACTTGCAATGGGCTCTGGCGCCACCGCCTGGACAGAAAGAGCCTCTTGGGCATGCTTTTTGTCCTGTGCACGCTGTGCATGGTCTTTGGCATGCGCTCGGCCCATGCGCTTAATCCAGGCAATCCCACCGCCGGCGCCACCCTTTACAACGGGCCCGCCAGCGCCACCAATCCGGATTGTGCCGGATGTCACGGCGCTCCGCCGAACGCTGCGAACACGACCGGAATCTCGGCCGCCTCGAACAGTTCAACCCTGATTTACGACGCCGCGAACACGCCCGGGGTCAATGGGCCCGGAGGTACCGGCAACAGCTGCACCGGCGGTATGTGTACCGATCCGGGCGTCGAAGCCAGCATTGCGCCGATCGGCATGGCCCAAAACCGCCTGGATGTCGCGGCTTATATCGGTCAGTGGGCGACGCCCGTGATCGCCACCTCGCCCGTGAATCTGGGCAACCCAACTCCGGTAGCGTACAACACGCCCCTGGCGATTAACGTGGCGAACTATGTATCGGGGGGATTCACCGGAGGGACAGTCTCTGAGGCGAATCTGATCGCCGGCGGCACGCCCAGCTACATCACCGTCACGCCCAGCGCGCATAGCGCCATCACCTACGGGGGTTCGGGCACGGCGTTCACCTACACACCGGATACAACGCTCTACAACACGACCGATACCGTGACCTATACCGTGACCTCGGCAAACGGGGGCACGTCCACATCGGGCACCATCAACATCACGATCGGTCCTCCTCCCGCGCCCACCCCGCAGAACCAGACGATCGCGACGGCAGTGGCCTATCAGACGACGACGACGCTGACCTTGGACAACACCAAGATCACCGGCATCTCGACGGGAATCTCGCTGCCAACGACGACAACGACGCTTGGGGGCACGATCGCCGCTGCAGGCGGGTACAACGTCACCTACACGCCGCCTAACGGCACGTATTCGGCGGTCAACGGTAACGACACCTTCACCTACAAGGCCGTCGGGCCGGGCGGGACGAGCACGACGACGGCAACCGTCACGGTGACCATTGCCAACCCCAACCCCGGGCCGCACGCCTACACCGCGACGGTGGCGTTCAATAGCGGTGCGCCAATCCAGAGCAGCCCGATCAATATCACCAACGCCTTCACCAATCCCGGCCAGGCCAATTCCTATGTGCTCGACACCACGGGCATCAAGGGCACCGCGACCCTGAGCGGCACCACGGTCACCTACACCCCGCCTGCGACCCAGAGCGGCGCGGGCCTTGATCAGTTCAAGGTCGAAGCGGTCTCGGCCGGCCTCACCTCGGCCGCTGCCACGGTCACCGTCAATGTGGCACCCCCTGGTCCGCCCGTCTTGGGCGGGGTGACGAGCCTGAGCATCAACGGCAGCTACAACACGGGAGCGATCTCGACGCCACCGGTCAACGTGGCCTCTTATTTCACGGGCTATATCACGGGCTTTACGATCACCCCCGGCGGCGGCAACAAGGGAACGGCGACGATCGATGCGAGCGGCAATCTGACCTATACGGGCCCGGTGAACGCGACCACGACCGATACCTTCGCGGTGCGGGCCACCAATTCCGGTGGCACCCAAAGTTCGGTTGCAGCGTTGGCCGTCACGGTGACCGTACCGACTCCGGGCACACCCACTGCCGGTCTGGATACGGTCTCTGTACCCTATAACACGGCCACGCCGATCAACCTGGCCAGCGTTATCACGGGCGTTCTCGATCCGACGACTCCGGTGATTCTCGCCCAGGCACCCAAATATGGCACGGCAACAGTTGCCGGCACGACTGTGACCTATACGGGTAATGTCGGCTACTACGGCAAGCAGGACAGCTTCACGTACAAGGCGCATGGCCCCGGCGGTACCTCGCCGGCTGCGACCGTGACGCTCAATGTCGGACTGCCTCCGGCGCCGGGCGCGGCCGCCAGCACTTTGGCGGCCATCTATCAGGTGCCGGCGACGATCGATCTGACCTCCAGTGTGAGCGGCATCGCCACCGGCGTTGCCGTGGACACCCAGCCTGCGCACGGCACCGCGGTGGCGAGCGGCTACCGCATCACCTATACGCCAGCGGCAGGGTTTCTCGGCGCCGACAGCTTCACCTACAGCTCGGTCGGTCCGGGAGGAAATTCCGCCCCCAGCACGATCACGGTGAAGGTCACCGCCCTGCCCACGACAGCGCCAACGGTGAACATGATGGTCGGCTTGAATAGCCCCAGCACCCTGAATCTTGCAAACTTCATCACCGGCTCGGGCATCACAGGCGTAGAGATCCTGACCCAGCCTGCCCACGGCAGCGTGACCGTCAACGGCACGCAGGTCACCTATACCCCGGTGCCTAATTTCTTTGGCAAGGACACCTTCACCTATCGCGCCTTCGGGGTCGCAGGCCAGGCGACCGGCACGGTCGTGGTGACCGTCTTTGGCCGGCCCGACCCAAGCCAGGACGCCGACGTGAACGGGCTGATCGATGCCCAGGACGCCCAGGCGAGACGCTTCACCCGGGTGCAGATCGACAACTTCCAGGAGCGCATGAACAGTCTGCATCATGCGCCGCCGCCCGTCGATGAGACTCCACCTGCTACGGCGAGCCGTGCGCCCAGCCAGGCCCAGGCGCTTGGGTCCGTATCTGTCGCGGGAGCGGGCATCACCACGAGTCCCGGCGCCCCGCTGGGTAATGGGCTCGTGCCGGCCCTGGCCGCCGCAGGCAATCCGCGGCCCCAGCCGGCGGGTCCCGTTGTCGATCCATTTGCCGATTCTCCGAGCGCGGCGATGCCGGACCCTGCCCTGGACACGCCCTCGGGCCAGTACCGGCTGATGCTGCCCGCCTCGGGCGCGATTGTCGCAGGGGGTGCAGGGGGTGGCGCGGGCCCGTCCGGTGCAGGCTTGGCCGGCGGGATGGCCATGACCAACCTCGCCTCACTCGATCTGGCAAGCGTGGTCAATGGCGTGACAAAGGGCCTGGACGCCGGCAGCGGCATCGGCTTTTGGGCGACAGGTGCCCTGAACTTCGGGAATCGCGAGCAGCCCAACGCGCTCTCCGACGGGCTGAAGTTCCACACCGATGGCTTAAGCCTTGGCGCGGACCGGCGCGTCAGTGACAATCTGGTCCTCGGATTGGGAGTGGGCTATGCCTACGATCGAACCTTCGTCGGAACCGACGGCACCCAAAGCCAAGCCAGCGGCACGGTGCTCGCGGCCTACGCAAGCTACCAACCGACGCCCTCGATCTACATCGACAGCGTCATCGGCGCGGGAAACCTCAGTTTCGATTCAGTGCGCTTTGTCGCCCCGATCGATGCCGTCGCGAGCGGCCACCGTTCGGGACAGCAGGCCTTCGCATCGGTCACGGCGGGCTACCAGTTCCAGGAAGCCGGGTTCCAGTGGTCTCCCTACGGCCGGATCGATCTGGCCACGGACCGCCTGCACGCCTACACCGAGACCGGCGCGCAAAACTATGCGCTCACCTATGGAGCGCAAAGCGTGCCCACCGAGGAGCTGGCTCTCGGTGTGCGGGCCGATCTCGTGCACGAGACCAGTTTTGGATCGGTCTCGCCCCATGCGCGCATCGAATACGAGCATGACTTCGAAGGTCAGACGACAGCGACGGTCGCCTATGCTGACCTCCTCAACAGTACGAGCTATGGCATCACAACCAACGCAATCGATCGCAATGCCTGGGTGGGCGGTGTCGGGGTCGACTTCAACTTCGCGCACGGACTGCGCCTGGGCATCGACTACGAGGCGCTGCGCGCAGTGGGTGCCGAGAACAGCCAGATGATCCGCTTTAAGCTCTCGGAGGATCTCGATGGGGGCCTTCTGCCCGACTTCTCCCTGGCGCCTTGGTCAGGCCGGGGCTTGGGCCTTAGGGCCGATGCCTCCTACACCTTCGATGACAACGTCACGCGCAATGACGGGGCCGACAAACTCTCCGACCAGTCCTACAGCCTCAGATTGGTCAGACCCTTCCTCGTGCCCTTGGGGGACAACCTCCGGGCGATCGTGACTCCCTTTGTCGGAGGGGAGAAGTTTGTCGACTATGGCGGACTGAACCACTCGGTCTACGGCGCGAACGGCGAACTCCAGTATCGCGGCGCGGGCGACTTCGACAGTCCGATCTACGCCCTCTTCCTGCACGCCAATGGCGAGGATTACAACTCCTACGAGCGCACGGGCTACCGCTACTCGGTGGGACTGTCGGTGAACAAGCCCCTGACAGACCGGATCTCGCTCTTTGGAGCCTTGGCCTATGACGATCGCCACGCCAACAGCAGCGTTTTCGACGATCAGGACGGCTCGGCGCGCCTGAACCTGGATTACGCCCTCGGTTCGCGCGCCACCGTCTATCTGTCTGGAGAATACCGGCGCGGTGACGTGGTCTCGGTCGGACAGGGCGACCTCGGAGACTTCAATATCGCAAGCGTCATTGTGCGCGACGACGCCTTTAGCGATTCCTCCATCACGCGCTTTGCCTATCGCTTCCGGGCGGACACGTACCTGCTCGGGCTGGGCTACAACTATGCCCTGGGTGAACGCGACTCGCTCGATCTGTCGTGGCGCTGGGCGCAGTCGACGCCGCTGCACCAGCCCAACTATGCCAACGCGGCTTTCATCCGCTATTTCGACAATCAACTGACCGTGGTTTACCTGGTCCGGTTCTAGAGGATTTGATCGTGAACACTCGGCACTACCTGCGTCTTCTTGCCATGCTCTGCGTGGCGCACCTGACCCTCGTCGTGGCCGGCTGCGGTGGCGGCGGAGGGGGCTCCAGCGCCGACGCGACCACCACCCCGCCCCCCTCGACCGCGGGCAGCACCCCGCCACCGGTTCCGGCAGGGCCGAACAGCTTCTTGATGTTCCCCAATCCCCAGCTCCAATCCGACGGAGTGGACCAGACCAACAGCACCGACTACACCAACGCCTATTATCAGGCGATCGATCCGAGCAACCAGCGCGCCAGTCTGGCGCAGTTTGAATCCGTCAACGGGTTCGGCAGCGGCACCGGTACCGAGTTCACCGTCATCTTCAGCGATACCACCGATCTGGGCTACGGGCGCAGGCTCACCGCGCGACGCAATCCCGACGGAACACTCGCCTTCGTGGTGGAGAACTATCTGGTGGGCGGTTTTGGCAGTTATGGATCAGGGGCAGGCCAGGCGGCGCTCAATCTCCAAGCGGCGATCAGTCGGGACACGCGCTGGCGCGTCGAGATCAACGGCATCGAATTTAGCCCCGCCCCGGCGGGCACGGTCAGTTTTGCGAAGTTCTACGCCTTCGACACCACCACCGAAGCGCGCCTTCTGCAAGGCACGCTGGACAACCGGGGACCCAAGGCGATGCCTTCGGTGTGCATCAGTTGCCATGGCGGACGCGGCGATGCGCTCACGCCCCCGGCGGCAAACGGCTTGCCGCTTTTCCCCTTGGTCTATAACTCGGTCTCGCAGGCCCGTGGCGACACCCAGGCGCGTCTCCAACCCCTGGCGGTGAACCTGCAGACGTTTGCCACCGACGGCGCCTACACGCGCGCCAACCAGGAAGCCAATCTCAAGCTCTTGAACGAGTGGATCTTGTGCAGCTACCCCCTATCAGCCCCCTCCAGCGCTCCTGAAGACGCCTGCCGCCGGGCTGCGAGCGGCAACGAGTGGCAGGGTGACACGGCGGCCACGCTCATCAAGGATGCCTATGGCGGTCCGGGTCTGCCCAACGCGACCTATGTCGACACCTACGAGCCTTCTGACTGGATCTCCTTTGGTCAACAGACGCTCTATAAGACGAGCGTCGCCACCTCCTGTCGCGTCTGCCACCAGCTGCGCGGCACAGGCAACCAGTCGGATCTGGATCTGTCCACTTACACGAAGTTTTCGGGGTACACCGACAGGGTCTTCGCGCATGTTTTCGACCGCGGCAACATGCCCCTTGCCGAAATCATCTACGCGGCCTTCTGGACCACCGAGCCCGCCAATCCCGCCGCCTATATGGCGACCTACCTCGAAGGTCAGGGGTATTCGACCTTCTCTGCTTCAGGAGCGGTGCTCAAGCCCGGGCGACCGATAGCGGATCCGGGGCCCGACCGCGTCGTCACCCCGGGCGCGACGACCCTCACGGCGGCCATGAGTCTGTATGCGACAACCTATAACTGGACGCTCGTCTCAGGTCCCGCCGGAGGCGCAACCCTAACCGGGGTCACGGGAGTCCAGCCGGTCTTTACCGCGAGCCTTGCGGGCACCTATGTCGTCCAGCTCGTGGTCGGCAATGGCACCCAACAGAGTCCGCCGGCCCAACAGACGATCGTGGTCAGTAGCAGTCTCTCCCCCGCGCCCAGCGCGATCCGCTGGGTCGATGTCAAGGGAGTGCTCCAGGGGGCCACGGGAGATTGTGCGAGTTGCCACTATCCCAATACCGCCTCAACTGGCGTGCCCCCCATCTTCTATACCGACTTCGACCGCAATGGCGATGGCGTCGTCGATGCGACCGACGACCTGTGGTTCTATACGGAGGTGCGCGGCCGGATCAACTTCACCGACTACATTGCCAGTCCGCTGTTACGCAAACCCTCGGGAAATCATCACTTCGGAGGACTTCGGCCCGGGTTTGACACCACGGCCGTCCCAGGCGATCCGGCACGCCAGAGCTACGATCTCATCGTGAACTGGATCTTAAACGGTGCGCCCTACCAGTAGCGCAGGAACTCTGGCTCAGTAGTCACGGCGTGGCGCGCTGTAGAGCGACCCGGGGAAAACCCAGGGCGGCGTACGCCCGACAAGCGTCTCGATGAGCGCCAGTTCCTGATCGGTGTGGTTGATGAAGGGCGCATTGCGGATGGAGGCACCCGCCGGCGCATTCTTGAGGATGTAAAGCGGATTGTCGTGGTGCGTTGCGACCACTGTTTTCTGGCTTTCGGGATCATCGATCGCGGTGGTGTCCGAGATCCCATAGCAGGTGCAAAAGTAGGTCCGCTCCGGATCGGATTCCATATAGACGCCGGTGCCGCGGATTCCGATCGTGGCCGAGGGCGTGCGCAACGCCAGGCCGCTACTGCGCGAAACCGACAGGATCGCTCCCTGTATCAAGCGTAAGCCACTGATCAGAAACGAGTCCGTCGAGTCCTTCTTCGAGGCGAGCTCGAGATGACTGTTGGCGCGCAGGATCATCGAGTTGCCGCCGACGACAAAGATGATCTCGCTATCGGGACCAGTCTCGACGGTGTCTTGTGCGGTCACGCGGGTCTCGAGGGTGGCCGGTTTGCCATTCACGCTGGCCGTACCGGAGATTTTGTAGATGGATTGACCCTCGGGCAACTTCGAGGGGGCCCGCCCGAACAACTCGTCGCCGAGGGCCTGTCTTGCCGGCAGCGCCGCGGAAAAAAGCCCCATCGCCAAGGCCTGGACCAGGATACGACGACGCGGGTCATCGGCTTCGCCAGAACGACTCATCCCCTTCCCCTTCCTTTGCCAAAAAAAAATGTTCCCCTATGACCTCGGGTCACGACCGTGCGGCCCCATCGGTCCGGATGCGTTGCTCAGTCAGCGGCCAACCCCCTCCAAGCCGCCTCCAGCATACTTTGGTGGCCCGATGCTAGCACAGCACCTTCCCCGCTGCGACCGTCGCATCGCCCGTTCTGTTCGCGGGAAAATCGGAGCGCCGCCCGAGCAGAGCGTCAGAGGCTCGAATCGGTGAGGGTACGGTGCGTGGCCGTCTTGAGCCAAGAGCGTCCCGGTTCGCGCCAATGGCTCGCCAAAATGGCGAAGGCGACATAATGCATGAGTCCGATCTGGATGAGGACAACGGCGGCCAGTAGCGGGATGGCCGAGATGAAGTAGATGAGGGTGCCATAGATGAGTGCGGCTGCGACGCTCGCCGACCAGCAGGCCAGACGGGACAGCGCGACCGGTAAGAGGCCGATGCAGGTCGCCAATGCTGCAAGAATCCCCAACACCAGGCTCTGTTCGCGTGCGGACACGGCCAACCCGGCGAAGATGCCATCGGCAACGAGTACCCAGATCGAGCCGTAGTAGAGCACGACCGGAGGCACGTCGGCGAGCACACCCTGATTGCGGTCGGGCATCATCAAAGGATAAGGAGTTGTTATGATCCAGACTATACGCTGGCTCTTCGGCCACCGTTGCGATGCAGAAGGAGTGTGTTCATGAGTAGTTCTCCCGACACGGTGCAAGATCCCCCGCTCGATACGAAGGCCCTCGGGGCGTTTGTCGCGGGTCACTGGGATGAAGAGATCATTCCGGCCCTGTCCGACTATATCGCCATCCCGGCAAAGAGCCCCGCCTACGACGCGAATTGGAGCGAGCACGGCTATCTTGAGCAGGTGATGCGCGATGCCGCCACCTGGGTCGAACGCCAGAATGTGACGGGACTCAAGCTCGAACTGATCCGCCTGCCCGGACGTACCCCTATCCTGTTCTTCGAAATCCCGGCCCGCGCGACGCGCCAGACCGAAACCGTCCTGATGTATGGGCATCTGGACAAGCAGCCCGAGTTTTCCGGGTGGCGCAATGACTTGGGGCCATGGACGCCGAAGATCGAGGACAACAAGCTCTACGGCCGAGGCGGGGCAGACGACGGCTATGCTGTCTATGCGGCGCTGACTGCCGTGGTGGCTCTGGAAAAGCAGCATGCAGCCCATCCCAGGCTCGTCGGCTTGATCGAAACCTGCGAGGAATCGGGCAGCTACGACCTCTTGCCCTATGTCGATGCCTTGGGTCCAAGGCTCGGCCAGGTCGGGCTCGTCATCTGTCTGGACTCCGGTGCCGGCAACTACGATCAGCTATGGATGACCACCTCGTTACGGGGCGTCATCAGCGGCACGCTCGAAGTCCGCGTGCTCGACGAGGGCGTGCACTCGGGCGATGCAAGCGGCGTCGTACCCTCGTCGTTTCGGATCATGCGTCAAGTGCTCGACCGGCTCGAAGACAGCAAGACCGGCCGCCTGCTACCCGAGAGCTTTCACTGCGCCGTTCCAGCCGAGCGACTCGCGCAGGCGCGGGCCACGGCGCAGATCCTGGGTGATGAGGTCTGGAAGCGCTTTCCGTGGGCGTGTGGAGGCGACGGTGGGTTCACCCTGCCCACGAGCGATGATCCCGTCGAAGTCTTGTTGAACCGGACCTGGCGCCCAACGCTCTCGGTGACCGGGGCCCAGGGCCTGCCGGCCTTGTCCGATGCCGGCAACGTGCTGCGGCCGCGCACCGAATTCAAGCTCTCGGTGCGTCTGCCACCGCTGGTCGAGGCGACCCGGGCCATCGCAGAACTGCAATCGCTACTCGAATTCGATCCGCCTTATAACGCGCAGGTCCTCTTCAAGCCCGACCATGGCGGGGCCACCGGCTGGAACGCCCCGCCGACGGCGGCCTGGCTTGCCCGCGCGCTCGATCAGGTATCGCACGATGCCTTCAATGCCCCGTGCGGCTATATCGGCCAGGGCGGAACGATCCCGCTCATGAACAATCTCGAAAAGGGCTTCCCAAAAGCCCAGTTCGTCGTCTGCGGTGTCTTGGGCCCCAAGTCGAATGCGCATGGACCGAACGAATTCATCCACATCCCCTATGCAAAAAAGCTCACCAGCGCCATCGCCCAGCTGATCGCCCTGGCGCCGTAGCGGGACTGGCGCTTACACCCTAGTCGCGATAATCCGGCGGGGACACCCGGTCCAGGAAATGCTCGACGAGACTATGCTCGCAGATCTTAAAGAGCAGGTAGCCCGAAAGGGCGAGATAGCCGTAGCCGATGAGTTCCAAGAGTTGCTGTCCGGCCCCCTCGCCGATGACCATCGTGCCGTAGTCGAGAAAGAGCGTCAGGTTGGCCTTAAAGAGATAGGCGAGGTTAAAAGACGCCAGCCCGAATACGCCGCAGGCGATGCCCATCAAGACGAAGGTCGAGGCGGTGTGATGCGTAAGGAAGGTTTTCAGGCGATTCATGGCTACCCGGTGGGGCCCCTCTTGGAGTGGACTGACGATTGGTCGGGCGCAAAGTCAGGGCATTACAGGGCGCGCCCAAAAAGATCGTCACGACCTGGTGGAGCGACTACGGGCCACCTGGGAGATTGCCCTCCAAGGGGGCGTTGCAATAGGAGCCGTAATGTCCAATATCACCAAGCCCGGCGCGGTGCTTTTTGCGCGGGACGTCGCTGCGATCGCGAACTTCTATGGCGCTCTTTGCGCCCTGTCGAGGACGCACGCCCAAGCCGACCTCGTCGTTTTGGAGTCCGAGGCGACGCAACTCGTCATCCATGGCGTGCCGCAGCATATCGCACGAAAGATCAAGCTGACCCAGCCCCCAACGCCACGTGAATCCGTGCCGGTCAAGCTCGTGTTTCCGGTCGCGAGCATCGCCGCCGCGCGGGCCCTCGCTCCGACTCTGGGCGGAAAGATCTATCCCGCGGCCAAGGAGTTTCAGGCGCGCGGCTTTCGGGCTTGCGACGGCTATGATCCCGAGGGCAATGTCCTCCAGATTCGGGAACCCGCGACCGATCTGCCGGACGCTCCCTAGACGACCGTGCAGCCTCCTGGCTGACCAGCTGGCGCTGCCAAGAGATCAAGAGCCAGGCGCGCTCGCGTACCGCTGCGCGCCTTGCGACTCCAAAAAGAGCGCCCAGGAGCCTGCCGCCCTCTTCCCGACCTTCAGAACGAGGGCGAGCTCGGCCCCAAGGGCGCGCGCCGCAGTGCATCATCTTCAGACCGCCCCGCCATCGAGGTACGAAGCCACGGCTAACCACAACGGAAGGACCGTGTAGGAGGCAATGAGGATTCCCCCTAAGAGGGAATCGAGCGGGGTACGGGAACTGCTGTAGCGGGTATTCATGATGCGCTCCATGGTCGGGACTACGTTGTGATGGGGCCGGGCTGGGCCCGGTACCGGGGGAGATGTTCGGCTGGTGCATCGTCCTTGCTTGTAAGCATAGACGACCAATAATAGACTGTGTAGCGACATATTCCTTCCTTATTGGTAAGTTATGATGACCAATGAATAAAATTCCGCTCCAATTTCTTCCGACGTTCCGGCTCGCAGCCGAGACCCAGAACCTACGTGCCACGGCGCAGGCGCTGCATCTGACGCATAGCGCTGTCAGCCAACAGATCCGCCTCCTGGAAGAGCAACTGGGTTTCGAGGTATTCGATCGCTCTGGCCGGAAGATCCGGCTCAATTCCGCTGGGGAGATCTTTTTACGCAGTGTGAGCGCGGGCTTGAAGGAGATTCACGCCGGAGCACAGGCCGCCCAGGTGTCGGCCTCCGGTCAGGATCAACTCTTTCGGCTCACCGTCTTGCCCTCATTTGCGCAGCGCTGGCTCTTGCCGCGCCTGGGGCGATGGCACCGGCAGCATCCGCGCCTGCGACTGGACATCGAGGCATCGGTGCAGCTCGTCGATCTCGAGGAGGAGGGCTTTCATGCAGGCATCCGCACGGGAGGGGGGCCATGGCCGGGGTTGGTGAAAGAACCCCTGTTCGACTGGCCCATGGAGTTGATCGTCGTGGGCTCTCCGGCCGCGGCCAAACGGCTCGCGGGCAAGTCAGTCGACGCCTTTGCAGCCGAGGCGCTCCTCGGCGAGGCCAGTGGTTGGAAGCGTTGGTTTGCGGCCTCGGGAATCGTCGCTGGAAGTTTTCGTCCCGTGGCGACGTTCAACGACTATGGCTTGATGCTGCAGGCGGCCGAACAGAATCTGGGCCTCGCGCTTGGACGGGAGCTCCTCGCGGCCGACGCACTCGCCGAGGGTCGACTTGTGCAGCTGTCAGCCGTATCGATTGTCCAGGAAGACAGCCAGCCCTATTTCTTCGTCTTTCCCGAACAGCTGCGCGACTGGGAACCGCTGCGACTCGTGCGCAACTGGCTCACCGAGGAGGCCCGCCTGTCCCATGAGATGCTGCAGGCGCACCGGACCCAGAGCGTCTAAGGGCGGCGGCCGATCGGATCTGGCGGCTCGCCCCCGACGCGAGCGCTAATCAAGGTTCAAGCATTTGCGTAGTCGCACACCTTGACAGATACCGTGGTACATCCCGTTGACGACGCGCAACTCCTCGTAGCCATGGCGCCCGTAGAAGGCGCGCGCGGCCGGATTGTCACTGCGCGCCTCCACCCGGGCTTCACTGATCCCCGCCACGCGCGCGACCTCTTCCAACCAGAGATGCAAGGCGCTGCCGATCCCCGCCCGGCGGCGATTTGCGCGAATGGCCATGAGCTGCAGGTGGGCGAGCGTGTCGGCGTAGTACATGATCGCAAAGCCGATCACAAGACCCTCCTCGCGCACGACGACCACATTGGTCGCCCGATTTGCAATCGAGCGCGCCACGCGCGCTGGCGTCCACGACCAAGGCAGGCCTTGCTCAATGTAAGCCCGGGACATGCGCGCGATCTCACCCGCATCCTGGGGCAAGGCCAGTTCGACGCGGCATTGAGCAATCAATCTCGATCCTTATGCGATGCGCTCGGCCGCGCTCAAAGCCGCGCCAGATCCAAGCGCCGTTCAACGCTGGGCGGTGGCGCGCAGTTGATCGAGCCGCGCCTTCAAGAAAACCGCCGCTTCGTGAATCTGGCCGTGCCCATCGCGAACCCGGTAGGGGATGCCGCTCATCTCCGAGCGGGTCGCGCAGAGGCGGATGAAGTCATCTGCCGTATGAATGTCATCCTTGAAGTAGTCCATCTTGTCGCGCAGATGCGACTCGGCCTCAAGCGCCGAGTACTCGGTACCGTTCCGGATGAAGACCATATCGCGCATTTGTCCGACGTCATGGAGCAATTGGTCGATGAGCTTTTGTTCACTCGCGGGGGGCGCCGCCACGGCGCGTTGCATTGCGGCAGCGCACAAGAGCGCGGTGACGAACTGGCGTCGGGTCCATTGCATAGAACGGCTCACGATCTCCCGCTGGTCATGGTGGTCTCGTCTGGCATCCGTTTGTCCGGACGTCCTCGTAGAAGGGTCCAGCGTAGCGCATTGGACGCCCAAGGACAAATGAATGACGCCGATTCGAGAGCACGTGTACCAGTCTTGCCGTATCGAGTCTCCTCAGCGGTCTCCTTAGCGGTCTCCTCTGCGCGTCTCCTCTGCGCGCCTCCCCCGTCCTGCATCGGACGACCTCGGCGTGTAAACTAGCTCAATGGATATGCATGCACCCCTCACCCGAGAGCGATCCGCCCAGACCGAGCAGAACTCGATCGCGGCACGACCGGAGCGCTTCGAATGGTCAGACGAGCTGCCGCGCTATTGGTTCGGAGGAGATCCTTTCCGTTCGCACTACATGAATGCGCTCTCCATCCTTTTTCCAAAGGGGGAAGAGTTTTTCATCGACGCTGTGCGCGCATTGCGCCATGCCAACGAGGACGCCCGCCTCGATGCGGCCATTCGCGGCTTCATCGGCCAAGAGGGGTGGCATCGCCAGGCGCATCTGGGCTACAACAACTACCTTGCAAGACAGGGCATGCCCGTCGCGGCGCTGGAGGGCCGCATCGGCGCGCGGATCGAGTTCGTGAAGGATCATCTGCGGCCGATCCGCTGGCTTGCCGCGACGGTCTGCCTGGAGCATTTCACGGCAATCATGGCCCATGAGCTCTTGCAAAGGCCTGATCATCTCGCACAGATGCCGCCGCACTTTCGCCGACTCTGGGTCTGGCATGCTCTGGAAGAGTTGGAGCACAAGTCGGTCGCCTTTGACCTGTACGTGAAGGCGCAAGGCAGTTACGGCATGCGCGTGCGCACGATGCTGATCGTGACATTCAATTTCACCTTGGATATTCTCTGCAACCTGCTGGCGCTGCTGAAGACCGATGGCCTGCTCGGCAAGCCCGGAGTCTGGGGATCCGGTGTGGCCTTTCTATTCGGACCGCGTCGCGGACTGATCTGGCGTCTCTTGCCGAACTACCTGAGGTTTTTCCGACCGAGTTTCCATCCCTGGGATGCAGACGACCTCGATCTGATCGAATCGGCCAATCGGGATCTGAACGCAGGGCTTCTCTGCGTTCATCCTTCCTCTTGACGCACGACCCCATCCTTTCCGCCCGAGTTGATCGCACCTGCGGCACACGCCCTAGCTGCCCTTGGAGCGCGGCCTTACTGGATCATCCACAAGGACTCTAGCCTTCCCATGAAGACCGATTCGTTTTCGACCGACGACTGGCGCCGCCTCTTGCAAAGCTTTGGCGAGAATCCCGACCGGGCGGGCCTCATCGAGACACCCGAGCGGGTCGCTCGCGCCTGGCAACACTGGACCTCGGGCTACTCCCAGGATCCGGCAGAAATCCTCAAGGTCTTCGAAGACGGCGCAGAACAATACAACGAGCTGATCGTCGTACGCGGCATCCCCGTCTACAGTCACTGCGAACATCACCTCGCGCCCTTCTTCGGCTCGGCCACGGTGGGCTATACCCCCAAGGGTCGGATCGTGGGCCTGTCGAAGCTGACTCGACTCGTCGACTGCTTCTCCAAGCGACTGCAGGTCCAGGAGCGACTGACCATCCAGATCGCGTCGGCCCTCATGACTCATCTCCAGCCGCGCGCGGTGGGCGTGGTGATCCGCTGCCGGCATATGTGCATGGAAAGCCGCGGCATCCGAACGCCCGGTGAAGTGACCGTCACGTCCGCGCTTGAGGGCGAGTTGCAGACAAACCTCGCGCTAAGGACCGAATTCCTGGCCTTGGCGCGCGAGCGCGACTAGGCCGCCTAGCCGCCGGCCGAACTCGGTCGCGGCGCGCTTTTCGAGGGCTCTTGATGCGAACACCGCTTGGATGGGGGCGAGCGATGGGCATGAATCGACCGAGCATGCGTGATGCGTTGGCATCGACGCGCCTATGATCGGCCTCGGCCTCCTGCTCCTTGCGATGCTCGGAGTGATCCTCGTCGCCTCGGAGCTCTTCACCAACGCGCTCGAACATCTTGGCGAAAAGCTCGGCATCTCGGAAGGCGTCACGGGTTCGATCTTTGCAGCCGTCGGCACGGCGATGCCCGAGACCTTCGTACCCTTGCTCGCACTGGTCGCAGGAACCTCCGACGCCGCCGTCAACGAGGAGATCGGGGTCGGTGCAATCCTGGGTGCGCCCCTCATGCTCTCGACGCTCAGTACCTGGCTCGTGGCGCTGGGTGCCCTGCGTTCGCGCGGTCTGCGCGGCCGGATCACTCCCGAACCCGGCGGCTTGACGCGCGATCTGAACTTCTTCCTCATCGCCTTTGGCTTGGCCGCGCTGGCAATGTGGGTGCCCCACGGCAAGCTTTGGGCCCGCGCGGTCTTGGCCGCCCTGTTGGTTCTGCTCTACATTCTCTATGTGCGGGCTACGCTCAGAGCCTCAGGCGATCTGGTGCTCCAGGGTCATGGCACCGAAGCTCACCGGCCGATGCTGCTCGCACGCCTCGGACTGCCCACGAATTCAGCGAGCATCGCAGCCCAGCTCATACTCGGACTGGTACTCTTGATCGTGGGTGCGAAAGGATTCATCGGAGGCGTCCAGAGCGCAGCCAAGCTGCTTGGCATCTCCGCGTTACTCCTTTCGCTGTTGATCATCCCGATTGCGACCGAACTTCCTGAAAAGATCAACAGCATCCTCTGGGTCGGCCGCGGCAAGGACACCCTCGCCCTGGGCAACATCACCGGCGCGATGGTGTTCCAGGGCACGCTCCTGCCGGCGATCGGGATCATGCTGACCCCTTGGGTACCCCGTCCGGAGGTCTTGGGAGGTGTTGTCATCACGCTTCTTGGGGCAGGCTTGCTGCGCCTTCTCGCGCGGGGTTCGGGCCTGCCGATCTGGGCCCTGTTCGGCAACGGGATGCTCTATCTCGCCTATCTCGCCTATACGCTCTAGGGAACCGAAAACGTCCCGTATTATTGGCGTCACGATGCTTGCAATGCTTGAACGTAAGTCAACAGACCAGTCCGGGATGAGCCGCCGACTCCATGCCCTCAGTTCCCGATAGACTCAGTCATCCCGAAAAAGGAGTTCTGGATGGTGCGTATTGTCCTATTTTCTATCCTCTGCCTCCACGCGGTCGCCGTCTTTGCTGAGATCGAGGATCCGATCGTCACCCTGCTGCGCCAAGAGACGGACCGATTCTCTGCTGCGGGCCAGCAAGGCGATGACAAGACCGTCGACCAGTTGACCGACGACTACGTACTTTTTTCAGCCGGCGACGGAAGCGTGCAACGCGACCTGCATTTCGATGCGAAGGATACCCTCGCAGACGAGCTACGTGCGGCTACCGAGGCATTGCATGGGCCCGATCGCGTGCGAGCGCGTTTCAAGGCCGCACCGTCCGCTCTTTTCGTCGATGACACGGGCGCCTTGAATCACGAAAGCGATTTTCGCCATGGTCCTGCCACGGTGAGCGACTGGGTCTTGCACCACGACGGAAACGTGGCCGTGGCAAGCTTTAGCCTGCACTTTAATGAATCTCGATTCCTTGCCGTGGAGACCTGGGAGCATCGCGACGCGCAATGGCAGCTCATCGGCGGGCAAACCATTCCGCTGTATACCGACCCTCCTGTCATCGATCTGCCTGAAACAGAACTCGATTCTTACGCCGCGATCTATTCAGCCGGCACGGGTTCTCGCGTAGCGATCACGCGAGACGGCCAAGGATTGTCGATGACGGTCCATGGAGCCAAGCAGCCGATTGAATTGAAGCCCTCGGCTCATGACCGATTTTTCACCCCGAATCAGCCGAGCGGATATCTTCGCGCAAGCACTGACTTTCAGAGGAATGCCGCCGGCAGTGTCACCGGGTTCACGAGGAACGGCATTCACTACGCGCGCATTGACCCGTCCGTTGCCGCGGCTCCAACTCCCCCGCCAACGCCCGGAGAACTGAGACTTCGCGATTTTGTCGTGATCCATTCCGATGATGTGGCCATCGCGGCTTTCTATCATGACCGCGACACGCCCTACTATGGCCAGACGCTGCACCAGACCTTTCGGTCGACGGAAACCTGGGTCAAACGGGGTGACACTTGGAAATTGATCTCCAGTCAAGGGCGACAAATTCCCAACTGAGGCCGATGACGCGTCGGCTTTCAGACGGAGCCGCGCTCAGGGTGTCGAAACACTGGGCACCTGATGCGCCGGAGGTGTGTTGCGGCTGCGTTGACACTTGATGATGCCGTCGATCATCACCATCCCCACCCCCGGCAGGTCCCCCAACCGGACACTCTCCAGCAGATCGCGCCCGGCCGAATGCTGTGCGCGATCCAGAAAGACGAGATCGGCCGGACGTCCGATTTCGATCAAGCCCTGTGCCAGGTTACGCATCCGGGCGGTGTTGCCCGTCGCGAAGCCGAACGCGATCTCGGCGGGCACGTCGGCTAAGCTGGACAGGAGCGCAATCATGCGCAGGATCCCAAGCGGCTGCACCCCCGATCCTGCCGGGCCGTCAGTCCCCAAGATGATCCGATGTGCACACTTGAGCTCGATCGCATGCCGCGCGGTCAAGAGCGCGATGCGCTCGTTGCCGTTGTGCACGAGTTCGAGTGCACGGGAGCTTCCTTCGCACAACGCGCAGACCTGCTCATACGGAAGCGCGGTATGGCCCCCATTGACATGGCCGATGATGTCAGCATCAGCCTCGAGCACCACGTCTTTGTCGATCATTCCGGACCCGGGGATCGATGGTCCTCCGGTGTGGATCGTGCTTTGAATACCGTATTGACGCGCCCAGCGCACCATCTGTGCCGCTTCGGCCCCCGCCTTGACGCTGCCCAACCCGATCTCGCCTAAGAGCTTCACGCCGGCTTCGGCCAGATCGCGGAAGTCCGACTCGACCATGCCCTGCTCGACGACGGGAGCACCTGCGTGGACCTTCACGCCTCCTCCCACACCGAGCGGGCGCATGTTCTCGAAGGCGCGCTGCGCCGTGATCGCCAAGGCCTTTAAGCCCACGATATCGCGTGGCCGTCCGGGCAGGTGCACCTCACCGGCGGAGATCATCGTGGTGACCCCTCCGTGCAGGCTCGACTCGATCCATCCGAGCTGACCCTGGCGTGGTGTCCAGTCGCCAAACACCGGGTGCACATGCGAATCGATGAGGCCAGGCGCAAGCGCACTGCCATGACAGTCGATGATGCGTTGCGCACCGTCTGGATCGCAGTCCGCTGCGCGGCCGACTCGGGTGATGAGGCCCTCATCGATCAAGACCGTATCGGCATCGAGGATCGGATGATCGATGTCACCCGAGAGCAGCAGTCCGATGTTCTTGATCAACACCTTGCCCGAACGCTCGGGTCTCACTTCTACGGCCATGCCACTTCTCCTCAAGGTGACGAACTCGACTCCGTGAGCGCGCCCTCAGACGCTCAGATAGGCCCGCCGCACGGCCTCGTTTTCCGACAACTCCTGCATCGTGCCACTATAGCGAATCTGACCCTTCTCCAGAACATAGGCCCGATCCGAGACCCACTCGGCAAAATGGAGATTCTGTTCCGAGAGCACGATGCTCACCCCGCGCTCGCGCAGTGCCTCGATCATCCGCGCCATCTGCTCGACGATCACCGGTGCAACGCCTTCGGAGGGCTCGTCAAGCAGGATCAGGTAGGGATTGCCCATCAAGGTTCGCGACACCGTCAGCATCTGCTGCTCACCGCCGCTCATCCGTTCGGCCTGGCGCGTCGTCATCTCCCCCAGGTTGGGAAACAGCCGGTAGAGATCGGCCGGGGCCCAGACCGGAGCCTGGCTGCCGTCAGGCCAGTAGCGCGGCGCCTGCCGCCCCACTTCAAGATTCTCTGCGACAGAGAGGTCGGTAAAGATCCGCCTGTCCTCCGGCACATAGCCCAGGCCACCGCGCGCAATCCGAAAGGGCTCCACTGCGGTGATCGATCGACCCATGAAGACCACCTCGCCGCGGGTGTTTTCCAAAAGGCCCATGATGGCCTTGAATATCGTTGACTTGCCGGCCCCGTTACGCCCCATGAGCGCCACCACCTCGCCTCGGCGGACTTCGAAGTCGACACCGAATAGGATCTGCGCTGCGCCGTAGAAAGCCTCGAGCCCGGTAACCTTAAGGAGTGGATCACCGAGACGACTCATAGCTGACCGGGCTCTGGACGGGCGGGCGCAACACGAAAGGTGCGACCCGTACCGAAGTAGACCTCCTGGACCTTGGGATGAGCGCGGATCATCGCGCCATCCCCCTCGGCGATCAACTCGCCCCGGGCGAGGACAATCATCCGATCGGCATAGGCAAACACCGCGTCCATGTTGTGCTCGGTGAAGAGCACGGCCAAGCCGCGCGAGGCGACGAGGCTCTTGGTCAAATCCATGAGGGCGATGCGCTCGGCCGGAGCCATGCCAGCGGTCGGTTCATCCATCAGGAGCAGACGCGGATCGTTCCCCAGGGCGATGGCCAACTCCAGGCGCTTCACGTCGCCATAGGCGAGAATGCCCGCCGCTCGCTCGGATTGGTCGGCCATGCCCACGAGATCCAGGAGAGCCAAGGCGCGCGCACGCTCGAAACTGGCCAGCGGCCGGACCATGCGATAGAGCTGATGGGCATGGGAGAGCAGCGCCATCTGCACGTTCTCGAGGACCGTCAAGGAAGCGAACGTGGCGCTGATCTGAAAGGTCCTCGAGACACCCATGCGCCAGATGCGGCGTGGGTGCAATCCCGTGAGATCACGCCCTTCGAAGAGAATCGAGCCCCGATCGGGGGTGATCTGTCCGTTCAACAGATTAAAGCAGGTCGACTTGCCTGCCCCATTGGGTCCCAAGAGAGCGAGGATCTCCCCGGCGGCGAGATCGAATGAGACATCCTCGAGGGCCATGACACCACCGAAGGACTTTGAGAGGTGTCGCACGCAAAGCAGGCTCATCGCACCACCGGCGGCACGACCGGGCTCCCCTTGGCGCCCGCTCGGGCCGGGTGTCGCGCTCGCCAGAGCTGCCATTGCTGCCAGATACCTGCGATGCCGTTGGGAAACGCCAGAACCAGCACCAGTATCGTGATGCCCAGCCAAAAGCGCCAATAGTCCGTCACCCGCGTCGCGGTGTCGGCAAGCCAGGTGAAGAGCGCCGCGCCGACCCACGGTCCGGCCAGGGTCTGAACACCTCCTAAGAGCACCATGACCAGGCCGTCGATCGACCGGTTCACATACAGGACATCCGGTGAGATGCTGCCCTTGGAGAAGGCATAGAGGGCGCCTGCCATGCCACAAAACAGGCTCGCAGCCACAAAGGCGGCCCACTGTACGGCGCGGACATCAATGCCGATCGCCTCAGCGCGCAGCGGCGAGTCCCGGCAGGCGCGCACTGCCGTGCCAAAGGGCGCAAAGAGAATGCGTCGCAAGAGCAAGATGCCCGCCAGGACAAGGCTTAGGGTCAGATAGTAATAATGGGCCGCTGAGGCGAGCCAGGCCGCCGGCCAGATGCCCACAAGACCGTTGCTGCCACCGGTGACACTGTCCCACTGGTACACCACCGACCAGGCGATCTGGGCAAAAGCCAGAGTGAGCATGGCCAGATAGATACCGGAGAGCCGCACCGAGAACCAGCCAAAGAGGATCGCACCGAGCCCCGCGATGAGAGGACCGGCGCAAAGCGCGAGTTCCATCGGCACCGAGCCGAGTTTGAAGAAGAGCGCAGCGCCGTAGGCGCCGAGCCCGAAATAGGCGGCGTGGCCAAACGAATGCATCCCGCCTGGCCCGACCAGAAAATAAAGGCTCGCCGCAAAAAGAGCAGCGATCAACATCTCGATGACGAGCACGGTCAGGTAGGGATACCAATGGGCCAAAGGCGGCACCAAGGCCAGTAGCATCATGAGACCGATCCCAAGGTGCCGTGCGGTCCGGGTGGACGGCAGAAGCGGTGGTTCGATATGGGCTAGAGCGCGCACCGGGGCGAGCGCCCGACCCATGAGTCCGAAGGGCTTTGCGATCAGGATCACGGCCATGACGAGAAACTCCGCGACCAGCGTGAGCTTCGCAAATGAGAAGACATGCCCCCAGAGGGTCACATCACCCAAGGCCACGCAGACCGCCTTCAATTCACCGATCAAAAGTGCGGCCAGAAACGCCCCGGGAATCGAGCCCATACCTCCCACGACGACAACGACGAAGGCGCTGCTGATGCTCTCCAGATCGAGTCCGAGGCTGGCGGGCATGCGCGGGCCCTGCAACGCGCCGGCAAGCCCCGCAAGAAAGGAGCCGAGCGCGAAGACGCCCGTGAAGAGCCACGCCTGGTTGATACCCAACGCCGCAGCCATATCCCGGTCCTGGGTCGCCGCGCGGATCAGTGTTCCCCAGCGGGTGCGATGCAGTACCAGCCAGAGGGCCGCGAGGACAATGGGTCCGCAAGCGATCAAGACCAGGTCATATTCGGGAAAGCGCCGGCCGAGGATCTCGATGGCCGCGCCCAGATGGGGAGCACGCGCGCCAAAAAGGTCGTCCGGGCCCCACAGATAGAGCGTCGTATCCTTGATGACCAGCACCAGTGCAAAGGTCGCCAGCAATTGCAGCAGCTCAGGAGCGCCATAGATACGCCGCAAGACCACGACCTCAAGAACCGTGCCGACGAGCGCCACGCAGAGGGCCGCGGCCATGATGCCTCCCCAGAAACCGGCTGCGCTCGGACCCAAGGCACGCACGATCGAATAGGCGAGATAGATCCCCAGCATGAACATCGAGCCGTGGGCGAAGTTCACCACCCGGGTCACGCCGAAGATCAAGGACAGTCCGGCGGCGACGAGGAACAGCCCAGACGCGTCCGCAAGGCCATTGAGCAACTGAACGGCCCATGCTGAGAGGCTCATCGCTGGCCCCTGCCTTGTTGCGCGGCGTGTCTTGTCACCGCCTCATTCTGCCGGACGCAGTTTCTTGACCTCGGCATCGGATGGCTGCACGCTCGCGCCATCGATGAAAGTGAAATTCACCATCACGCCCTTGCCGTCGCGCACAGCGGTTCGACCGACATAGGTGCCCATGGTCGACTGGTTGTCCTGGGGACGATAGACGATGTGGCCCAGGGGCGTATTGACTTCGAGGCCGCGAAAGGCGGTGATCAGCTTTTCCGTGTCCACGCTGCCAGCCTTTTTCAGCGCCGCGGCGATCGACATCACCGAGGCATAGCCCACCACCGAGCCCAGCCGCGGGTAGTCGTTGTACTTTTTCCGATAGGCCTCGAGAAACCGCGTGTTTTCGGGGGTGTTGATCGCATACCAGGGATAACCGGTCACGATCCAGCCGACTGGCGCTTCGGCGCCCAAGGGATCGAGGTACTCGGGCTCGCCGGTCAGAAGCGAGACGACATCACGCCCTTCGAAGAGCCCGCGGGTATTGCCCTCGCGCACCAATTTGCCCAGGTCCGCGCCGAAGAGAACATTGAAGAGGGCGTCGGGCTTGGCGTCCGAGAGGGCCTGGACGACCGGGCCGGCCTCGAGTTTGCCCAGCGGCGTGGCCTGTTCGCTGACAAACTCGATGTCCGGCTGGGCCTCCTTCATCAGCTTCTTGAAGGTCGCCACCGCCGACTGGCCGTATTCGTAGTTCGGATAGACGAGCGCCCAGCGCTTCTTCTTGAGCTTCACCGCCTCGGGAACGAGCATGGCCACCTGCATGTAGGTCGAAGGTCTCAGGCGATAGGTGTAGTGATTACCTTCCTGCCAGACAATCTTGTCCGTCAGCGGTTCGGCAGCCAGATAAAGCACGTGATGCTGCTTGGCGTAGTCGGACAGCGCAAGCCCGGTATTCGACAGAAATCCGCCAAACAGAAGGACCACGTTCTCGCCGGTCACGAGTTCCTCGGCCACGCGCACCGAGTCGCCAGGCGTGCCATTGTCGTCGCGCGAGACGACCTCCAGCTTCTTGCCGAGGAGTCCACCTTGCGCGTTGATCTCATCAACAGCCATCTCCCAGCCGCGCTTATACGGTTCAAGAAACGCTGGCTGCGCCTTGTAGCTATTGATCTCACCGATCTTGATGACCTCCTGTGCGGGGGCCGACACCGTCAGACCCAGGGTCAGGCCGGCCAGGATCATTCGCGTTAGCGTCAGAGTCGCTCTCATTGTTTTCCTTCAAGTCACAGCCCAAGAATCGCCCGCGCCAGCGCGGGTTTTCGCCCAAAGAGAACCGCTATCGTAGCCCGTCCTCGCCTTTGATCTCATGTGGTTGCAGCCCCCCCACGCGCGCCAGCGGCCGACCGCTGTCGGTCACCGCCACGGCCACGACGATCTCGTTGGCGCGCGGCGCGTCAGCGATGCGCACCTCGATCGCATCGAAGTGGCTGCGCACATAGGCGGCGTCCTTGTGGCCCAGGGGTACGTCGATCGCCGTGCCAAGGCCGCCGATTTTCTTGGCCGAGGGAACCAGCGCAGCGCCCTTTTCGAGCACCCGGCGCAGCGGCTGACCCAGCTTGGGGTGCAAGATCGCGGCGGCATGTTCGATCTCGCCCGCCTCTCCAACGATGGCGGCCTTGCCATAACTTTGGGCATCGCCTGGCCTGATGCCCAAGGCGTCGACGCACTTCTGGCCGAGCAACTCACCCAACTCGGCACCGATCTCCGAGAGCAGATCCAGATCGGTCACAAAGCGGCTGGCAAACGGATTCTCGATGGCCGCAAGCGCGACGGCACGGCGTGTGGGTGGATCGATCTTCTGCCCCATCTCCATGCGGACCTCATCAACGATCACGACGAGTTTTCGTATCTTCGCAGCCATTAGTCGCCCCTTGCCTCCAGCCGTTTGCCCCGAGCCCCTTGCCCCGAGCCCCTAACGGAGCCCGTCCTGTCCCTGGATCGCGTTCTTGCTCAATCCACCCACCCGGGCGTGGATCCGTGCGCCGGTCGTCATGACGAGTATATAGATGAGCTCATCGGCTCTGGGCGCACCGGGCACACCGACTTCCATCGCATCGAAATGGCTGCGCACATAGCTCGCGTTGACATGGGTGATGGGCACGTCCAGGCGCGCCCCAGGGGCACCGACCTTCTTGGCCGAAGGCACGATGGCGTTGCTCGGCACGCCCTCGGAACTGAGCACTTCGCGCATCGCATAGCCTCCCGGGACATGCCAGAGTGCGCCATGTTCGAGCTCACCCCCTGCGCCTACGATCGCGCCTTTGCCATACCCCTCGATCGCCTTGGCCCCGGTCCCGAGGCCCGCGATCAGCGCACGCGCGAGTTCCATGCCCAGCGGCTTTAGAGCATCCATCATCGGTACGATATCCGGCTCGTAGCGGCCGGCATAGGGATTGGTGAGGACGACAGCGATCGCGCCGCGCATCGCGGGGTGGCCAGAAGGCGGCCCGAACTCGTGGTGGATGGTCTCGATCTGCATCCAGCGTCTGCGCTCCTCGATCATGCATGCTCCCCGAAAAACTGCTCCACTTGGGCCGGCGATGGCACGCGCTCGCCCGGGATCGGAATCGGGTCCAAAGGGGAACCGGGCGCGCTGCGTGGCCCGCTCACGAGACGCTGACCCTGCAGCTGCAAAACGGCCGCCCAGATGAGCCCCTGCCCGCGCAGCTGTTCCGCTAACCTTCGTCCTCGCGAGAGGGCAAGGTCCCGCGCCTTGGGTTCGAGGGCAGGCACCGCGCGGGTCACAAGAAGGTTGCCCAGATCGCTGTCATCCTGGATCGAGTTCGCAGGCGCCCTCACGATCCGGGGGTCATTCAGAAGGACGGCATTACCGATCATGGTCGCCGCCGCATCGGCCATCGCGGCATCTTCTGCCAGAACCGTGACACTGTCGGCGATGCCCAGGCTAAAGCTGCGTCCACGCCAGCCGCTCGTGGCCACGCCACGGACCGGATCGGCCGCCGTGATGAAGACCTCGCCATCGGACGCCGTCTCGCCTCGCGCGATATCGGCGCACAGGCCAAAGCGGTAGGCCCTGCCCGCCTCCAGGTGAAAGGCGATGTCACCACCGTTATTCACGAGCGCACGCACGATCCCTTCTCGCCTGTAGAAGCCGAGGATGGCGTCGGCAACGCTGCCCGCCACCGCCGCCATCGGAGTGATGAAATTGTTCGAGAAGGGGGCGCACGCGCGCCACATGCATTGCGCCACCGGCCCGGCGAGAGGGGCGCGCGCGCGATCCGATCCTCTGGCGATCGGGCGGCGCAGGAGGGCGAGTTCGGCCACGAGCTCGTCAAGCAGTCCGGCAAAGCGCTGCCAGCTCTCCTGGTGCGCGGCGCCAATGGCCTTCGGGTCCCCTTCGGCATCAATCAGGAGTTCGATCGGACCATGGCAGAAACGCCAGCGTCCGTCGGAAAGAAGATGACGGGTCGCGGGCATTGGCCTACCTGGGCCCCTTCGGGCCATCAAATGGCCACGGACTGTTGGGCTCTGCGGGCTTGATCGCCGCCGCGCCGGGCGCGCCCTCGACGTGGTAGGAGCCCTGGGCGAGGACCTCCGAGAGGGAGCGCACGTAGGCCATATGGCCGCCGAGCGCCTGGTAGTCGGAATGGGCCATCGTGAACTCGAGCGGCGCGACCAGTGCCGGAGTGGGCACGAGGCCAAAGGCCCTGTGCGGCAGGCGAGCGATGTCGACCATGAACGTGATGCCCCCTCCGGGCCAGATGTAGGTCGGCGCGCCGCCACAGGTGACGATGACCCGCCCCTCCTTGATCGCGCGCGTGAGCAGGACCGGATTGTCGGTCGAGCCGGCACGCAGGCTCCCTCCGGCGCCGCCGACAAAGAGGATCGAGGTCATTGCCGGTTCGCAGTTCTCCCGAATCCTCTCTACGATCTGCCCGACCGGTTCAGGCATCGGCGCAGGCACCGGACGCAGGCTCTCATCGAGTACGAACCAGGCCGAGTGTTCACCCGTGGTCGAGACCATCAAAAGGCGCATGCCCGCTCGGGCCCGCTTGGGATCGACTGCTTCGATGATGGCCAGGGGATCCAGAAGATCGGTGCCGCCCCAACCCGTGCCGGGCTCGGCCACCTGGAAGTAGCGTCCGGGCGTCGATCTGCGGCCGCGCACCCGGATGCCCGCACGCTCCATGCCCAGGAACTGTCCGGCCTGGTGCTCGCTCAAGACCCCGGTGATGTGGTCATCCACGACGATGACCTCGTCGGCCAGACCCAGCCACTGTTTGGCAAACATGCCGATCGTAGCCGAGCCGCAACCGACCCGCATGCGCTCCTCGAGAACGCCATCGACGATCGGGGGCTTGGCGGCCTCGAGGACGATCTTGGATCCCGCCTCGATCTCGACTTCCACGGCTTCGCGGTTACCCAGCGCGAGCATCATCTCGGCCGCGACGCGTCCTTCCCTCTTGCTACCACCCGTCAGATGGTGCACGCCTCCCAGACTGAGCATCTGCGAGCCATACTCGGCGGTGGTGACGTGCCCAACCACTTCTCCTTGACAGCGGACCGGGGCCTGTTCGGCTCCGAGAAAGCGATCCGTGTCGATTTTCACGCGCAGGCTGCAGTAGCTGAAGATACCTTCGGTGACGACCGTGACCGTGTCGACGCCGGCACGTTTGGATAGGACAATGAAGGGTGCTGGCTTGTAGTCGGGATAGGTGGTCGATGCGCCCACGCCCGTCACGAAGACATCCTCTTCGCGTTCTGCGAGATCGGCCCAGTCGTCTTCGGGGGAGCCAAAGGCGATCGTCCTCACCGGCACGGCGCTCTGCTCAAGACCGCGCTTGAGCATCACGAGCGGATCGACCCGCACCAGTGCCCCGCCCACATTGGCATAGCGATCACAAGCGCCCGTGCGTCCGGTAGAGATCTGGCAGAGCACCGGACACGCCTGACACTCGATCTTGATCGAGGGTTCCAGAGCGCCTTTGGGAGCGGGAAGGACCGTTGGGCCAGGCGTTTCTGCCATCGCCTCGTCCACGGCGTCTGCGGCGAAGTCGACACGGGTGTGCTCAGGCATGGGCAAGCTCGAGAAGGGCCCGGCGCAGCCTGTCGGGGGTCACCGGGAGCTCGCGCACCCAGGCGCCCGAGGCATGATGAATGGCGTTCAGGATGGCAGGAGCCGTGGCGATGAGAGCGGGCTCACCCACCCCCTTCGCCCCATAGGGGCCAAGCGGTTCCGGATCTTCGATCAGGTAGGTGGTGATCGGCGGAATATCCCCGATGGTCGGAATCAGGTAGTCGTGAAGATTATCGGTCTGGCCACTCAGATACTCCTCCATCAAGGCCATGCCCAAGCCTTGCGCAATGCCCCCGTGGATCTGTCCTTCAACCTGGGTCGGATTGACCGCGCGGCCCACGTCGTGCGCCGCGTGCAGGTCCAGCACCTTGACGGTCCCCAGATCCAGATCCACCTCGACCAAGGCGAACTGCGCCGCAAATCCATAGGTTGCATAGGGCACACCCTGACCGTTGGCATCGAGTGGAACCGTGGGAGGGTTGAAGCTGCCGGATCCGGTGACCAGATCGCCGCGCTCATTGGCGGGGAGTCCGGCTAGGCAAAGGCGCGTGGAGCGCAAATCCTCGTCTGCACACAGCCAAGCCCCTGGCGATCCACGCTCGATGCGCAGTCGCGCCGTGGGCCCGGCGCCCAGCCGCTCAAGCAGCTGGCGCCTTAGGTCCAGGCCGGCGAGCCGGGCCGCATTACCCGAGACGAAGGTCTGCCGCGAGGCGGAGCTCTTGCCCGCATCAAGGGTCAGGTCGGTGTCGCCTACGACCTGGTCGACGAGCTCGATGGGCAGCCCGACAGCGTCGGCGAAGATCTGCGGAATGACCGTCGCACTCCCCTGGCCGATCTCCTGGGCTCCGTTGTAGAGGTAAAGGCGTCCGTTCTGCCTGAGCGCGCCGTGCATCGTGGAGGGATTGGCGATGACGGTGTTGCCGATCCCGTACCACATGCTGGCGATCCCCACGCCCTGCCGCTGACGCAGACCGGCCGCCTTGGCCTTCTCATTCCAACTCTTCGCCTGGGCCAGCGCGTCTCGCCACGGCGCGCGCAGCGCCGTCAGACAGGCGCCGATACCTACGCTTGCCAGGAGCACCTGACCGGTGGCGGTCGCATCTCCCGCGCGTAGCGCATTGCGCAGGCGAAATTCAAGCCGATCCAATCCGAGCGCATCGGCCAAGTCGTCCAACAGGGCCTCGGTTGCAATATGCGCCTGGGGGACTCCGAAGCCCCGGAAGGCCCCGGCCACGGTGTTGTGCGTATAGACGGCCCGCGTATGCGCCCGCACATGGGGCACCCGGTAGGGTCCCGTGGCGTGTACCGGCACGCGGTTGGCGACCGTGCTGCCCCAACTGGCGTAGGCGCCCGTGTTGAAGTCCGCCTGAAAATCAAGCCCGACGAGAAATCCCTCCTGGTCACAGCCATAACGGGCGGTGATCTCGGCCGGATGGCGCTTGGTCGTCGAGAGCATCGACTCCTCTCTGGAGTAGACGATGCGCACGGCCCGGCGCAGCTTCAAGGCGGCCACGGCGAGGAGAGGTTGGATGGCTAGATCGAGCTTGCCGCCAAAGCCGCCGCCGACCGCCGAGGGGACGATGTGGACGGATGATGGCGGGCGCATCAGAACGCGCGCGACCTCATCGCGATCCATATAGGGTGTCTGGGTCGAAGCAAAGATACGCACGCGCTCAGTCGCCTGGCCGAGCGCGTCAGAACCCATCACGAGTTCGGCATAGCCTGCCTCCGGCTCGATGTACGCATGCTCGACATAAGCGGTCCGAAAATGGCCCTGGGCAACGCAGGCGGCCCCGGCGAGCGCCTCGTCCACCTGACCTTTGGCGAGGTGGCCTTGGCACAGGATGTTGTCTGGTGCGAAATCGTGCAGTGCGACCGCGCCCTCGGCAAGCGCCGCTGCCGGGGTCTCGAGTGCGGGCTCGGGGTACCAGGTGACCGGCCATTCGCCCGGCTCAATCGCGCAAAGGCTCGCCTCGTCGCCCACCACGGCCGCAATCGCCTCACCGCGCATGCGCACCAGCCCTTCGGCGAGTACCGGCTGATCCTTGGGATGCTCGAAGATCGCGAAACGGTTGTTCGGGATATCTGAGGCAGTGATGACGTCGATTACACCGGGATGACTGGCCTTAAAGGCGTGCCAGTCACCGAACCTAAAGCGCGCGTGAGGATGGGGTGAGCGGATGATGCGCAACGCAAGGCAGCCAGCCGGAGCGTGGTCGGCACCGAAGACCTCGGCGCCGGTGAGCTTCGCGTGGGCATCCAGGCGGGGCAGGCGCGCACCCACTGCAGCACCCGCTGCGGGCTGGGTATTCTGCACGTGGGGCGAAGCCGGCGCCGCACTTCGAGAGCCGATTTGCCCGGAGGCGATTTGAACCGCCTCAATGATCTTGCGATAACCCGTACAGCGGCACAGCACACCGGCGAGCGCCGTGGAGATTTCCTCTTCGCTCGGACAAGCGGTCCTTCTGAGCAGATCGGTCGCTGCCATCAGCATGCCCGGGGTGCAGATCCCGCATTGTGTGGCCCCCTGCTCCAAGAAGGCCTGCTGCAAGGCGTTCAGCCGCCCCTCTTCGGCGAGGCCCTCGACGGTCGTGACGGCGCGTCCGGCGCAGCGACCCAATGCGGTGATGCACGAACAGACTTGACGGCCCTCGAGGAGCACGGTGCAGGCCCCGCAGTCGCCTGCGCTGCAGCCTATCTTCGTGCCCTTCAACTGCCACTCGTCGCGCAGCACCGTCACCAGCGGCGTGGCCGGATGGCGGCTCGAGGTGCACAAGCGGCCATTGACCATGACCTCCACGAGCCCGGGCCCGATCGATGCGATCGCCGGGCGCGCGGTCATCGGAGAAGCTCCAAGAGCGAGCGCCGCACCAGCGAGGCCACTGCATCGAGGCGGAAGACCGCGGTACCGCGGACATCGTCCTGGGGCGTCAAACCGGCCAGGTCTGCCTCGTCCAAGAGACTCGGAAGAGAGCTTTGCAAAGGCTGGCCGAGCAGTTTCGATTCGAGCAGGGGCAGCCTTTGGGCGCGGGCCGAGCATGCGCCCACGGCAATCGCGGCATGGCTGATACGCCCCATCTCGTCGAGCTCGACGAAGGCCCCGACCATGGCCACCGAGATCACGAGATAACGCCGGTGACCGAGCTTTTTGAAGGTGGCGCGCGCACCCGTCCCAAAGCGGGGTATCTCGATGGCCGTCAGCAGTTCCTCGCGCAGGCGAGCGGTGCGTCGGCTGCCCAACAGGAATTCGGAGAGCGGCAGTGTCCGACTCCCAGCGAGTGACTCGAGCCGCACGCTCGCGTTCAAGGTCAGCAACGCGACGATGCCATCGGCCGCAGGCGAGGCGTTGCAGACATTGCCTCCGATCGAACCCGTGTTCTGGATCTGCACGCCACCGATCTCACGCGCCGCGGCCTTCAGGCCATCGAATCCCCGAGGCAGAGGGTGTTCCAGGATCTCGGCCCAGGTGACTGCCGCACCAATGCGCCAGCCAGTGGGAAGTTCCTCGATGCGCCGGAGTGCCGCGACTTCTGAGACGTCCAGGACAAGAGGGGGCAGTGGCCGGTCGATATGGCCGGGATAGAAATCGGTTCCGCCGCACAGTACCTCGAACGAGCCCTCAGCCAGGCAGGCGAGAGCCTCTTCAGTGCAGCTCGCACGGACATACAGAGGGGCCGCAGCTGCTTCCACAATGGCCTTCCCAGTGAACTGCATCGCTCAGGGCACGATTCAAGGCCCGCTCTGGGTCAAAGGGCGCACCCACGATGGCCGAGCGCCCTGGCTGACACAGCGCACGGGGCTCGCCGAGCCCGTTTCGATGTAGTAAGCTCTACACTTTCATGTAGTGAACACTACATTTTCGCTAATTCAATCTAACCCGGCGAAGCCAAGCTTGTAAAGCGTCTTGGGCCTCATGGCTTAAAAAAAATTGTACAGGGTCACCCAGCTTGGTCACCTCTCGTAGCCCACGCCAGGTCCTGGCGGAAAAGCCGGCCGTACGCGGGCGGCGCCTGCGCCAGGCCCAGGACACGCGCAGGGCGCTTCTTCGAGCCGCCATCCAGGTGTTCGCGCGCGACGGCTTCGCCGGCGGGCGCATCGAGCGCATCTCAAAGCTCGCACGCTCCCACGACCGGATGATCTATTACTATTTCGGCAGCAAGGAAAAGCTCTTCATCGCCGTGCTCGAGACCATCTACGCCGAACTCTACGAGGCCGAGCGGGCGCTCTGTCTTGACCCCTCAGAGCCGCGTGCAGCGCTCGCCGGACTGGTGCGCTTCACCTGGCGCTACTATGTCGAACACCCCGAGTTCGTGACGATCCTCATCAGCGAAAACCTGCACCGCGGCCGCCATGCGCGCCAATCACCGAATCTCGCGCCCATTTCGGCCAATGCGCTTGGAGTGCTCGAAGAGATTCTGCAAGAAGGCAAGAAGCAGGCTCTGTTTCGCGCCACGCTTAACGCCCGCGATGTGTATCTTTTGATCGCCTCGCTCGGCTACTTCTACAACTCGAACCGCTATACCTTGAGCGCCTTCCTGGGCGAGGACCTGATGCAGCCGGCGCTTCAGATCGCTTGGGAGGAGTTCATCACCGACGCGGTGCTGCGCACCACTCTAGTCCAGGACAATTCCTGAAGAACCTGGGGAACTGTCGTATAATCAGGGAGTTAGAAATGCGGTGCGGGTCTGTTGCGGTGCAGGAGATGAGCCTCTGCAAGAGACCAGGGAGCCTCTTTGAGCAAATCGGCTCGCGGACTTCTCGGACTTCGTATCGCTCGGGCCGTGCGCGATTCGAGAATAACGCTGGGGCCAAGAGGGCCGCGAAGCGCCGGTGCGTTCGCCCTTTTCGCTGCAGCTGCGAAGCCCCGAAAAGCCTTAGCCGCTTTACGGGCTGCCCGGCAGGGCTCGCCCATGAAAGGGCCCCTTTGCCGGCGCGGTTCAAGCGCTCGAGGGCGGCTGGTTCACAGGTTCTCTCCACCTTGGGGCGCCCTCGGGCGCCAACTCACACAGGAAAGCGATGTCCGCATTCAATACCGAGACCGTGCTTAGCGTGCACCACTGGAACGACACGCTCTTTAGCTTCACGACCACGCGCGATTCAGCGCTGCGTTTCCATAACGGCCATTTCGTCATGATCGGCCTAAACGTCGAGGGCAAGCCGCTGATGCGCGCTTACAGCATCGCGAGCGCCAACTACGAGGAGGAGCTTGAGTTCCTCAGCATCAAGGTGCCCAACGGCCCCCTCACCTCGCGTCTACAGCATCTGAAGGTGGGCGACGCCATCTTGGTCGGGCGCAAACCGGTCGGCACACTCGTCATCGACGATCTGCTGCCCGGCGAGAACCTGTACCTGTTCGCCACCGGAACGGGGCTTGCGCCTTTCATGAGCATCATCAAGGACCCGGCGACCTACGAGCGCTTCCAAAAGATCGTCCTGGTGCATGGGGTGCGCCTCGTGAGCGAACTGGCCTATGCCGACTTCATCGAGACGGTCTTGCCGCAGAATGAATATTTCGGCTCCGAGATCCAGGAGAAGCTGATTTATTACCCGACGGTCACGCGCGAACCATTTCGCCATCAGGGCCGTCTGACCGAGCTCATTGAATGCGGCAAGCTCTGCGCAGACATCGGCCTGCCGCCGCTCGACCCGGCACGCGATAGGGCGATGCTCTGCGGGAGCCCTGCCATGCTCTCGGACATGTGCGCGCTACTGGATGCACGTGGCTTTGTGGTCTCCCCGCGCACGGGAGAACCCGGGCAGTACGTGATCGAGCGCGCCTTCGTCGAGAAATAGGCACGAACAGGGCTCTGCTAAGCCCCTTTGCGCCCGATGCTCTCGGCGATCGCCTTGGGGGCTTCGGCGTAGTGCTTGAACTCCATCGTGTAAGTGGCCCGACCCTGGGTCAGCGAGCGCAGCGTCGTCGAATAGCCAAACATCTCGGCGAGCGGCACCTCGGCCCGGATGGTCTTGCCGCCGCCACCGGCGATGTCGTCCATCCCCTGGATCATGCCGCGCCGCGAGGACAAGTCGCCCATCACGTCACCCATCTTCTCCTCGGGCATCTCGACCTCGACGGCCATCATCGGCTCGAGCAGCACCGGGTTGGCGCGTCGGCAACCATCCTTGAACGCCATCGACGCGGCCATCTTGAAGGCGTTCTCGTTCGAGTCGACGTCGTGGTAGGAGCCAAAGGTGAGCGTCGTCTTCACGTCCACGACCGGGTAGCCCGCGAGCACGCCCGCCGAGAGGGTGTCGATGATGCCCTTCTCCACCGCCGGGATGTACTCACGCGGCACCACGCCGCCCTTGATCGCATCGACGAACTCGAATCCCTTGCCAGCCGGCTGCGGCTCGATCTTCAGCACCACGTGACCATACTGTCCGCGGCCACCGGACTGCTTGATGAATTTGCCCTCGACGTTCTCGACGGTCTTACGGATCGTCTCGCGATAGGCAACCTGGGGCTTGCCAACCGTGGCTTCGACACCGAACTCGCGCTTCATCCGGTCGACCAGGATCTCAAGATGCAATTCGCCCATCCCGGAGATGATGGTCTGACCCGACTCCTCGTCGGTCTTGACGCGAAACGAGGGATCCTCCTGCGCGAGGCGGTTCAAGGCCAGTCCCATCTTCTCCTGATCGGCCTTGGTCTTGGGCTCGACGGCCTGCGAGATGACGGGCTCGGGGAAGACCATGCGCTCAAGCGTGATGACGGCGTCCGGATCGCACAGGGTGTCGCCGGTGGTGGCTTCTCTTAAGCCGACCGCAGCGGCGATGTCGCCCGCGCGCACCTCCTTGATCTCGTCGCGCTGGTTTGCGTGCATCTGCAACAGCCGGCCAACGCGCTCCTTCTTGCCCTTGATCGCGTTATAGACGCTGTCCCCCGAATTCACGACTCCCGAGTAGACCCGAAAGAAGATCAGCTGACCGACGAACGGGTCGGTCATGATCTTAAAGGCGAGTGCCGAGAACTTCTCGTTGTCGTCGGCGCGCCGCGTCACGGCATGGTCGTGTTCGTCCATCCCCTTGACCGGCGGGATGTCCGTCGGCGCCGGCAGATAGTCGATGACCGCATCGAGCATGGCTTGCACGCCCTTGTTCTTAAAGGCCGAGCCGCACAACATCGGTACGATCTCACCGGCGATGGTCCGCTGCCGGATCGCAGCCTTGATCTCGAGATCGGTGAGCGCCTCGCCCTCGAGGTACTTGTTCATCAGGTCCTCGTTGGCCTCGGCAGCCGCCTCGATCAACTTGTCGCGCCACTGGTTGGCGAGTTCCACGAGATCCTCGGGGATCGGGATCATCTCGAACTTCACGCCAAGGGACGCCTCGTCCCAGACGATGGCCTGCATCCTCACGAGGTCGATGACCCCCTGGAAGTGATCTTCGCTTCCCAAGGGGATCTGAATAGGCACGGGATTGCCCTTCAGTCGGTCGCGCATTTGTTGGACCACCCGAAAGAAATCCGCGCCGACGCGGTCCATCTTGTTGACGAAGGCGAGCCGGGGCACGTGATACTTGTTGGCCTGACGCCAGACCGTCTCCGACTGGGGCTGTACCCCGCCCACCGAGTCGTACACCATCACCGCACCGTCAAGCACGCGCATCGAGCGCTCGACTTCGATCGTGAAATCGACGTGTCCGGGCGTATCGATGATGTTGATGCGGTGTTCGGGGTAGTTCTTGGCCATGCCGCTCCACACGCAGTGGGTGGCAGCCGAGGTGATCGTGATCCCCCGCTCTTGCTCCTGCTCCATCCAATCCATGGTCGCGGCGCCCTCGTGCACCTCGCCCATCTTGTGGTTCACCCCGGTGTAGAAGAGGATGCGCTCAGTGGTCGTGGTCTTGCCCGCATCGATGTGGGCACTGATGCCGATGTTGCGATAGCGTTCGATCGGGGTGCTTCGGGCCATGATCGCCTCCAAGGTTCAGCCAGACGCTGCGCCGCGCAGTGCGCAGATGCCCCGATTCTAGCGGAGTCGCCGCGCTTTCGAGCCGCAAGGCTAACCCACCAGATGGGGGACCTTACTCTGGATTTCAAGCGCGCGGGACTCTCTTTGCGCTACATCTGCTTGAAGCGGCCCGCATACTGGCGGCTCACGGGCAGCTCGGTCGTGCGCCCTTTGATCTGGATATAGGTCTTGCCCAGGACGTCGCGGCGCGTGCCCAGCACGTGTGCGAGGTTCACGATCGTGCTGCGGTGGATCTGCCAGAAGACCTCGGGATCGAGCTCTTCGAGAAGTTCCGAGAGTGACGACCTGATCAGAAGCTCCCCTTGGGAGGAGGCCTCGCGCAGCTCGACGATCGTGTACTTATCGGCAGCCCGGAAGTACAGCACGTCTTCCACGGGGATCTGGCGCACGGTGTCGTGGACCTGAGCCCGGATCCAGCGCAGGGGCTGGCGCGCGCCGCCCCGGTTTCCCAAAAGACCCGAGACCTGGCTCAAAAGACGCGCAAGTTCCGCCGGATCCTGGTGCTGCGTGTTCTCGCGGCGCAAGCGCTCGATGGTCTTGGCAAGGCGCTCGTCGCTCACGGGCTTGAGAAGGTAGTCGAGCGCATGGTGCTCGAATGCCTCCAGGGCGAACTGGTCGTAGGCCGTGACGAATACGATCCTACACTCTGAGGCGGACAGGCGTGCGGCGACCTCGAGCCCCGAGAGGCCCGGCATCTTGATGTCCAGGAACGCAAGATCGGGCTTTGCGCCCTCGATCATCTCGAGCGCCTCCTCGCCATTGCGTGCCACACCCACGATCTCAAGTTCCGGCCAAAGCGCTTCGAGGCGCACCTTCAGGAACGCGGCGAGGTGTTCCTCGTCATCGGCGATGAGCGCCCGGGTCATGGCCGGCCCAGGCCCTTGGAGAACATCGTCGCTTGCACGTGCCCTTCGATCGCGTGGGCAGGCTCGGGTTGCGCCGTTGCCGCGCGCGCGAGACCGGGCTCCGCGGCGACGCCGCCGGCAGGCGCGTCGGGAAGCCCGATGGCGATCGTAGCGAGGGTCCCCGAGGGCTTGCCTTCCTCGATTGACAGGTGCGCGCGCTCGCCATAGAGAAGGTATAAGCGCTCACGGACATTGGCCAGGCCCACGCCGGGCGTGCCGATGGGATGAAATCCGAGCCCGGTATCGCTGATGACGATGCGCAGCTCTGCACCTTCGCGGGTCACTCGAACCGAGATCGTGCCCCCCTCGACCTTGGGCTCAAGTCCGTGTTGGATCGAGTTCTCGACCAAGGGTTGCAAGAGCATCGGTGCCAAGGGGATCGAGCGCAGCTCGTCTGGACACTCGATGAAATAGGCCAGACGGCTGCCCATCCTGAAGCGAAAGATCGACAGATAGCGCCTCAGCAGGTCGAGTTCGGCGCCCAGATTGCTTTCCGAATTGCGCGTCACGTTCAACGAGGCCCGCAGATAGAAAATGAAGTCTTCCAGCATCTGTTTGGCGTCCACCGGCCGCTGGTCGATCAAGCCCAGCACATTCGCAAGAGTATTGAACAGGAAATGCGGCTCAATCTGGGCCTGCAGGAGCTGCAGGCGGGCCGCGGCCTCACGCGCCTCCGCGGCCACGGAGCGCGTGCGCTCGCGCTCGGCCTCGGCCTGCGCTCGAGCCGTGTTTAACTTTGACGAAAGGATCTGGTAGAAGGCGAAGGAGGCGACGAGCGCGATACCGATCGAGGCAATGAACCCGTCATCGCGGAACGCGTCGAAGCTGACCCGCACGGTGCCCAAGCGCCAGTCCAGGCCAAGCGTGTAGCCGATGAAGACCCCCAAGACCGCAATGGCGACGCGGTAGCCAATGTGCAAGGCGAGGGGCCAGCTGCGAATGCGCTCCTCGCCGATGAACGCCTGGCCGACGGTGTGCAGCAGGATGATCGATCCACCGATGAGCTGGCTAAATGGAAAGATCTTCCAGAAGATCTCGCGTGCCACCACCCACGAGCCGGGCAGGGCGGCGAGCGTGATCAACAGTGCGATGAGGGTATTGCTGCCGATCATGACGAGCAGATGGGCCCATATCGGACCCTCCTTCTCGCCCGGCGGGCTGAGGTAGGACGCCATGGCCGCGCGGAACGAGCCCCTCCAGAGGGAGAGGCGCACGGGCTTAGGCACCAATTGCGCGTCATTGCTCAAGGCGACTGGATCCTTTAGTAAGAGACGGGAAAGCGTGGAGCACGAAATGCGCGCGCGCCCCGGTTGCCAGACGAAACCCGAGTGTAACGCGCCGACCGCCCGGGGCCCTCCGTTTGCGATGAACGGGCACTAAGAGGCGGCAAGTGCGGATTTCGGGGGATCGGCGCAGGGGTGTGGAAGCTCCTCCAAAGGGATTGGCACGGGGATCGACACGGGGATCGGCGCGGTGTTGGGCGCAGCGATCGGCGCGGCGATTGGATTTCCTAGGCTGCCCCAAGCCCGTTATCATGGCAGCTGGCCTGATGGCAGACGTCCCCACGGGGACCCCGTATCTGAACAAGTCTATGCAGTACGACAAGCTCTTGGGCAAACAGATCGTCAGTATCCTATTCACCTGCATTATCTTGGCGGGCGCTTTCCTCGTGCTCTCGCCATTCCTTCTGGCGATCATCTGGGCGGCGATTATCGCGACCGCGTCATGGCCCCTGCACCAGTGGTCGTTTCAACGCTGCGGCCAGCGCCCCAGTCTCGCGGCAACGCTGACCACCGGCATCATCTCGGTGCTGCTGGTTGGCCCGACGGTCCTGCTCGTATTCTTCATCACCCAGGATGTGATCTCGGTCACCCACTTTCTGATCCACGCCAACGCCGTCGGGGAGACCGCTCCAGTCTGGCTCAACCGCCTGCCCTGGGGCGGAGACCAGATCCAGGGGCTCTGGGATCGCTACCTGGCACGGCCCGCCCAGCTCTCGGGCGTGCTCGATGAGACGCTGGCCGCCAAGCTCTCGGTCATCCAGGACACCGCTCAGGTGCTGCTGCTCAATCTGTCGGGTCGCTTGGCGACCTTGTTTTTCGCGCTCTGGGTCCTGTTCTTCTTTTATCGCGACGGACGTTATCTCATCTCCCAGTTCAACCTGATCGGCTACAAGTGGCTCGACCGGCGCTGGCCTGCCTACGTCCACCAGGTACCGGACGCACTGCGCGCGGCAGTCAATGGTCTGGTCATCGTCGGGTTTGGCGAAGCGGTCCTATTAAGCGTACTATTTTGGCTGTGCGGCGTACCCTCGGCTGTGCTCTTCGGAGTGGCGACGGCGGTTCTGGCCTTCGTGCCGATGGCCGCACCCCTTCTCCTGGCGCTGGTCGGCCTGGTGATGTTCGCCAGCGGAGCGTCGGTAGCCGGAATCGCCCTGGTCGCCGTGGGCCTCATCATCATCATGGGTGCAGACTACACAATCCGGCCCATGCTGATCCAGGGCGGCACGCAGCTGCCATTCTTAGGCATTCTTTTTGGCATCTTTGGCGGTGTGGTCACGATGGGCATTGTCGGACTCATCATTGGCCCTGTCATTCTGGTTCTCTTGATGGTGTTCTTCCGCGAGGCCGCCATCGACGAACAGTCGATCAATCTGGATTTTGGAGCGCATGGCGAGCCGCCCGGTAGCCGCTCGCGCATCCCTTCAGAACACCACGAGTCATGAATCTCCCCTTGGATGACGACCGCATCGGCACGGCGCTCTCCCCCTCGGCCACCAAGGTCATGTTGCTTGGCGCAGGCGAACTCGGCAAGGAGGTCGCAATCGAGTTGCAGCGCCTCGGTGTCGAGGTGATTGCGGCGGATCGCTATGCCCATGCACCAGCCATGCAGGTGGCGCACCGCTCGCACGTGCTCGCGATGACCGATGCGGGTGCGCTCGCGCAGTTGATCGCCTCCGAGAAGCCGCGTCTGGTCGTGCCCGAGATCGAGGCAATCGCGACCGACGTCCTCATCGCACTCGAGCGCGACCAAGGTGTCGAGGTCATACCGACGGCACGCGCGACAGCGCTGACCATGAACCGCGAGGGCATCCGGCGACTTGCAGCCGAGGAGCTTGGACTGGCCACCTCGCCCTACCGATTCGCGGCAAGCCCGACCGAGCTCCGCGCGGCGATCGATTCAGGGATCGGGTTCCCTTGCATCGTCAAGCCGGTCATGTCGTCCTCGGGCAAGGGCCAGTCAAAACTCATGGGACCCGAGGACGTCAGTCGCGCCTGGGAGGTCGCGACCGCCAAAGGTCGAGTCCAGTCGATGCGCGTGATCGTCGAGGGCTTCATTGATTTCGACTACGAGATCACGCTCTTGACCGTGCGGTCCCGAACTGCAGGCGGCCAGGACGCGACGCATTTTTGCGAGCCCATCGGACACCTTCAGATCGGTGGTGACTATGTGGAGAGCTGGCAGCCGCACCCGATGTCCCCCGTCGCACTGCAAAAGGCTCAGGCGATCGCCAAGACCGTCACGGACAACCTCGGAGGCAGGGGTGTCTTCGGCGTGGAGCTCTTCGTCAAGGGCGACGATGTCTGGTTCTCCGAAGTCAGTCCGAGGCCCCACGACACCGGCATGGTGACGATGGCCAGCCAGCTGCAAAGCGAATTCGAACTGCACGCACGGGCCATATTGGGTCTGCCGGTTGACACGCGCTTAAGGGATAGCGCGGCCAGCGCAGTGATCTACGGGGGCCTGGACGCGAAGGGCATCGCCTTCGAGGGCGTCGCTCACGCGCTCGAGATCCCAGGAAGCCTCGTGCGCCTGTTCGGCAAGCCAGAATCGTTCGTCAAGCGCCGCATGGGTGTGGCCTTGGTGCGGGCCGAGTCGATCGCCAAGGCGCGCGAACGGGCAAGACTGGCCGCAAGCCGGGTTCACCCGGTCCTGGCTTAGACGATGCAGGCCCCTGCCGAAGGACTCGACGAACCATTCCAGGGACCTGCGCTGGCGGCCGACGAGGCAGTCTCGTCCCGATCGCGCGCGCGGCCCGTCCTGGCCGCCCATGCGGCAAGGGGTGGCGCCTTGCTGGTCCGGCGCGCCGAGCCGTTTCTGTTCGCGCTCGCACTGGCCTCGATGCTTTCGCTCTTGGTCACGCAACTCGTGCCGGCCAAGGTGCCCCAACTGCTGGCTGTGGTCTTCGTCGCGATCGCGCTGGCGAGTTCAGTCATCGTATGGCGCACCGGTGTGCACCCGTTCGAGAGACTCGCGCGCGTATTGCGCGCCCTGACGCTTGTCGTCGTTGCTCCCCTGTTCAGTTTCGCCCAGCCGCGTCCTGACTGGGCCTGGCTTTGGTTGTTGGGGATGGTCGCGGTCTACCCCTGCGGACTGTCGCGCTGGAAGGCGCTCGGGGTCGTTTTGGGCATCATCGCCTATGAAGAGGCGATCTCGGTGGGCGTGTTCGCTTTGGGTGGGGCATCTGAAGTGCTCGCCCGTACCGCGGCATTCATCTTCATTGGTCTGCTCTCCCATGCCTTCGGCCAGGCGCTCGACGCCTCCGTGCGGGCCCAGCGTGGCATTCGGGTGCGCGAGCAGCGGGCCCAGATCGTGGCCGCCTACAGCGACGTGGTGATGGTTTTTGCCGACCGGCTGTATCGGCTCGCCCACATCAGCCGAGCGGTCGAGCGGACGCTTGGCTATTCCGGAGGGGACCTCAGGCGCGCCTGGACCCTCGAACTGGTTCATCCGGAAGAGCGCATCCGCTTCTTGCAGGAGCGGCGCCACCTGCTCACCCACCCGGGAGGTTCGATCGTCTCACGCTACCGAATCCGCCATGCTCAGGGACATTGGGTGTGCTTCGAGGTGCGCATCACCAATCTTCTTGAGCATCCTGCGGTACGCGGTTTTTTTGCGAGCGCGACTGACGTGAGCGCCCGTGTCGCGGCCGAACAGCAGGTGCGCAACGAACGCTCGCTCTTGCGCACGGTCGTCGACTATCTGCCATTGAGCGTCTATACGAAAAACCGCGATGGCCGCTATCTGATGAGCAACCGCGCCAATGTCGAGAGGCTGGGTAAGGCGGGTGAACTCGACATCATCGGGCGCCGCGATGCGGACGTCGATGACTCGATCGAGATGCAGATGTTCGACGCGAGCGACGAGAGCGTCCTCGAGACGGGCGAGCCGATCGTCGAACAGGAGCTGCAAACCGTACGACCCGATGGCAAGCTCGTCTGGTACCAGACGACGAAGCTCCCATTGACCGACCCGACGGGCGCCGTCACGGGCCTGGTCGGCATTGCACGCGACATCACTGAGAGCAAGACGATGCAGTCCTTCCTGCTGCATCAGGCCACTCACGACCCGCTTACGGGCCTGGCGAATCGCCGCTATTTCACCGAGCGCCTTGCGAGCATGCTCGCAGGGCCGCCGCGTGAAGGCACGATCGTGCTGATCTTTTGTGACCTCGACTTGTTCAAGGCGATCAATGATCGCTACGGTCATGAGACGGGCGACCAGTTCCTGAAGGTTCTGGGTAACCGTCTGGGACGCTTTGGCAAGGAGCCCGGCCGTGTACTGGCCCGCTTCGGCGGCGACGAATTCGTCCTGCTCGCTTCGGTTTCATCCCTGGAGATGGCTCTGCCGCTCGCGCGGCGGGTGCTCGATACGGTGCGTGAACCGATCGTGCTGGGCGAACTCATCCTGCAGGCCGCTGCCAGTGTGGGGGTGGCGAGCCTGCGCGCGGACCACCACCGCCCGGAGGATCTGATCCGCGACGCGGACACGGCCATGTATCAGGCCAAGGCGCAGGGGCGCAACCGGGTCGCCTTCTTTGATGGCGCCCTGCGCGAACGCGCGATCCGCCATGCCGGCCTCGTCCAGGCGCTGCGCGGCGCGCTCGAGCGGCACGAACTGACACTCATCTATCAGCCCAAGGTCAGCCTGCGTGACGGCCGGGTCTCGGGCTTTGAAGCACTGATGCGCTGGGACAGCCCCGAATACGGCTCGGTGCCACCGCACGAATTCATTCCGCTGGCCGAGGAATCGGGCCTGATCGTGCCCTTTGGCACCTGGGCCCTGAAACGCGCCTGCGAGCAGTTGCACCAGTGGCAAAAGGACTTCCCTGCGTTAGACCACCTGAACATCGCGGTGAACGTGTCGATGCGCCAGTTGCGCGAGGAACGCTTCGTCGCCGATGTGGTACGGATTCTGGAGCATTCGCAGATCGTCCCGACAGCCTTGGAACTCGAACTGACCGAGAGTGCGGCGATGCAGGACCCGGACCAATCGGTGGAACTGTTACGCCAGCTCAAGGACCGAGGCATCCGCGTGGCCCTCGATGATTTCGGCACCGGCTACTCGTCGCTGTCGTACCTGCAGCGCCTGCCGGTAGACGTGCTGAAGATCGACCGCGCATTCGTCAGCGGACTCGCCTCGACGACCGATGATGCCGAGATCGTGCGCCTCGTGATCGCTCTGGCGCGCACCCTGGGCATCGAGTCGGTGGCCGAGGGGATCGAGTCCCAGGCCAATGCCGCCGAGATCAAGCGCCTGGGCTGCGATGTCGGCCAGGGATTCTACTTTTCCAAGGCGCTACGGGCCATCGATGCAGCGGGACTCCTCGACGAGAATCCCGAGTACCTCGTTGCCTAGTGACCCACTCGGGTCAGGTGCCAAGGGGCTTAGAGCTCGATGCCCTGCGAATGCAGATACTCGTCGTAGCCCCCCCGGAAGTCGACGATGCCCTCGGGCTTGATCTCCAGGACGCGGTTTGCGAGCGAGTTGACGAACTCCCGGTCGTGCGAGACAAACAACAGCGTGCCCGCATACTTCTCGAGAGCGATGTTCAAAGATTCGATCGATTCCATGTCCATGTGATTGGTCGGCTCGTCCATCAGGAGCACGTTGTGCCGCCCGAGCATGAGCTTTCCGAACATCATGCGCCCCTTCTCGCCCCCGGAGAGGACGCCAACCGGTTTCTTCACGTCATCTCCAGAGAAGAGCAGGCGACCGAGGATGCCCCGGATCGCCTGATCGTCGTCCCCCGGCTGAGCGAAGCGGTTCATCCAGTCGGTCAGATTCAGATCCACCGCGAACTCCTCGCTCGGATCCTGCGGCATGACGCCCGGGTTGGCATTCTCGGCCCACTTCACCTCGCCCGCGTCGGGCTGGACGCGCCCGGCGAGGCAGGAGAGCAGTGTGGTCTTGCCCACGCCGTTGGCGCCCACGATCGCAATGCGCTCGCCGGCCTCCACGGCCAGATTGAACCCTGAAAAGAGCGTGTGCTCGTAGCCTTTGCACAGGTTCTTGGCTTCAAGCGCCAGGCGATGGAGCTTCTTTTCCCCTTCGAAGCGGATATAGGGGTTCTGCCGCGAGGACGGCTTGAGGTCCTCGATCTTGATCTTGTCGATCTGCTTGAGGCGTGAGGTGGCCTGGCGCGCCTTGGATTTGTTGGCCGAGAACCGGCGTACGAAGTCCTGCAGTTCCGCCACGCGCTCCTTGGCCTTGGCATTGGCGCTCGTCTGACGGGCACGGGCCTGGGTTGAGGCCAGCATATAATCATCGTAATTTCCTGGATAGACCTTCAATGTCCCGTAATCCATGTCCGCCATATGCGTGCAGACAGAATTGAGAAAATGCCGGTCGTGACTGATGATGATCATGGTGCTCTCGCGCGCGTTCAGCACGTCTTCGAGCCAGCGGATGGTATTGATGTCCAGGTTATTGGTCGGCTCGTCGAGCAGCAGAATGTCCGGATTGGAGAAAAGGGCCTGGGCCAGCAGCACCCGCAGCTTCCAGCCCGGCGCGATCGCACTCATCGGTCCGGTATGTTCGGGCACGTCGATGCCCGCACCGAGCAGGAGTTCGCCGGCGCGCGCCTCGGCAGTGTAGCCGCCGAACTCGGCGAAGCGCGCCTCGAGGTCGGCAGCGCGCATGTAGTCGTCATCGGTTGCATCCGGGTCGGCGTAGATCGCATCGCGCTCGAGGAGCGCCGACCACATGGCCGTGTGACCCATCATGACCACGTCGATCACGCGCAGGTCCTCGAAGGCGAACTGATCCTGGCGCAGCTTGCCCAGCCGCTCGTGGGCATCAAGCATGACCGTGCCCGAGGTGGGTTCAAGGTCTCCGCCCAGGATTTTCATGAAGGTCGATTTGCCACAGCCGTTCGCGCCGATCAGACCATAGCGGTGGCCCTCCCCGAACTTGACGGAAATGTTCTCGAAGAGGGGCTTCGGCCCGAATTGCATCGTAATGTTGGCAGTCGAGAGCACAGGTGGCCTTCAGCAGACGGAGACGGGGATCGACCCCAATCGCTGATTTTAACATTTGCGTCTTGTGAGCCCAGCACAATGTCGCCACAGTCGTGATTCGGTCACGGCAGGAAAGGAACTGATGCACAGAACATTCAAACGGCTCTGCGTTTACTGCGGATCTTCGGCGGGAAACCGTCCCGAATACACCGATGCGGCCTATGCGATGGGCGTTGCGCTCGGCGCGGGGGGCATCGAACTCGTCTATGGAGGTGGCCGGGCCGGACTGATGGGAGCCGTTGCCACCGGCGCACTGAAGGCGGGCGCCCGGGTGACGGGCGTCATTCCCGAGGCCTTGATGGCCCGGGAACTGGGGAACGAAGAGATCTCCGAACTGATCGTCGTGCCCAATATGCACGTGCGCAAGAATCGGATGGCTGAGCTGGCCGACGGATTCATCGCGCTTCCTGGGGGTTGGGGCACGATGGAAGAGTTGACTGAGATGCTGACCTGGCTGCAACTGGACTTCCACCAAAAGCCGATCGGCGTTCTGAATGTGGCCGGATATTACGACCACCTGTTCGCTTTCGCCCAGACCATGAGCGAGTCGGGGTTCGTGCGGCCCGAGCATAAGAGGCTCTACTGCGTCGACACCGATCCGACCGCCCTACTCGAGAAGCTTGCGCTCTACGATCTCCCGGCGACACCGCGCTGGGAGGAGCGCCAGGCGCTCACGCCCCATCAGCGCGCATTAGGCGCGACATAGTCGCGTAGCGCTGCACAGAGAATGGGAACCAGATCGGGGGCCAGATCGTGTCCCATGCCAGGGACGAGAAGGAGTTTGCTGCCGGCGATCTTGCGCGAGGTGTCGCGTCCTGCCTCAAGGGGCAGGAGCGGGTCGGAGGTTCCATGGATGACGAGAGCCGGGCAACGGATTTGCTGCAGATAGGCGGTCCTGTCTCCCGAGGCCACGATAGCCGCCATCTGGCGGGCGGTGCCAACAGGATAGTAACTGCGCTTTAGGCTCACCGCGAGGTGCGCCCGCGAGACCTCGGGCGATGTCGGATAGCCGGGACTGCCGATGAGTCTGAAGAGCTCGACATAGTGGTTTACGAGCGCATCGAAGTTGCGGGAATCGCGCGGACGGGCCATCAAGGCGCGTAAGATCGCCGGCTTCGCCTGGGGCAGATGCGCCGCTCCGCTCGAGGACATGATCGAGCTTAGGCTTTGCACGCGATCCGGATATCGGGCCGCGATGATCTGGGCGATCATGCCGCCCATCGACACGCCCACGACGTGGGCTGTACTCACGCCCAGTTCATCGAGAATGGCCACGCCATCGGCGGCCATATCCTCGAGGCTGTAGGCACTCGCAATGGGCAGGTGCAAGAACTTGCGCAGGCCCAAAAGCGTCATGCTCGGCCGGCCCGCCGACTCGATCTTCGAGGAGAGTCCAGAATCGCGGTTATCAAAGCGGATCACGCGCAGTCCGTAGTCCCTGAGCGTTGCGATCATTGCATCGGGCCACGCGGTTAGCTGCATGCCCAAACCCATGATGAGCAGCACCGCTGGATCGGTGTCGCGTCCTGTGCATTCCACCTCGAAGTCGAGGCCATTTGCCCGAATTGTTGTCATTCTGGATTGGGGTAGGTTTTTGTTGGAGCGCTGCTCAGAGGTGAGCGGCGCGAGCTGGCCGGACGCGCGGGGCGCCGCGTTCCCAAGCCAGGACATGGGCGTCGAGGCGATCGGCCCAGTGTGCTGGAGCGATCGCTTGGATCGTGCGCTTGGGGATCGCGGACGATCTGCTGCGAGCGTCCCGGCGCTGCACGACTTGAGCTGGATTGGGAAAAAAATCGACAGGAACACCCATGCGGCTTAAGACGGATCGTGTAGTCGCGCCTCGCCCCGGGTCACCGTGAGCTTCAGCCGTGCGCCCAAAGGCAGCGTGGCCTTCCTTGTGTTATGCCCGAATGGCAGTCCGGTGACGATCGGTATGGCAAATCGCTCTCGCAAGTACCCGAGCATTGCTGCGAAATCGTAGCCCTGGTCATACTCGGTCAGCTTGTAGCCGGAGAAGTCACCCAATACCAGCGCCTCTTGCCCTTCGAGAAGGCCCGCCATCTGCAGCTGCAAGAGCATGCGCTCGATCCGGTAAGGGTGCTCGTTGATGTCCTCCAGAAAGAGCAGGCCTCGATCGACCTTGGGCATAAAGCGCGTGCCGATGAGGCTCACGAGCATCGCGAGATTACCGCCCCAAAGGACTCCCTCGACCGAGATGGGCGGACCGCTCGAAGGCCACCTGAGATCGAGTCTTCCACCACCCACGACATGCCAGAACGCGTCCTCGGTGAACCGATCGACATCGGCGAGCCCGAAATCGGCCGCAGCCAGAGGCCCCGCATAGGTGCGCGCCCCCGTGGTGGCCAACAACGCCAGTTGCAATGCCGTCCAGTCGCTTTGGCCGATCCAGCGCACACCGCGCTCGGTGATGCCTCGCGCGATGGCTTCGTAGTCGATGCGCTCGAGAAGTCGCGTGAGCCCATATCCCCCTCGCAACCCGAGCACGATTGAGACACGCTCGTTGGCGAGGACGGCCTCCAAAGCGGCGAGGCGCGCGCCATCCGATGCGCTAAATCGCTCGACACGCGCGTGTTCTTCGGGAAGTGACAGGACCTCATGTCCCCGAGTCTCGAAATAGGCCACGGCTCGCTGTGTGCGCTTGGCATCGGCTTCGTACCCGCTGAGCGCGAGCACGGCGACGGTGCCCACTAGCGCTTGATCGCGTTCCATTCGGCGAATTCGATCTCCGTGACGATGGTCGAGGTGAAGTCGGGATCGACCTCTGCGGGCTTGGCCGCGGCGGCCGCATCCCGCCGCCTGCGGCGTTCGGCAAAGAATTCGCGCAGCATCGTGGCGCACTCCCCACCCAAGACGCCCCCTGTGACGCGAGTCTGGTGGTTCAGAAGCTGTTCGGCGAACAGATCGATGACGCCGCCGGCTGCGCCCGTCTTCGGATCATGCGCGCCAAAGACCACGCGGCGGATCCGCGCATGGAGCATGGCGCCAGCGCACATCGCGCAGGGCTCGAGGGTGACGTAGAGGTCGCAATGCGGCATTCGGTAGTTGCCCAGCTGTTCGGCAGCCTGGCGCAAGGCGTTGATCTCGGCATGTGCAGTGGGGTCATGGTTGCCGACGGGTTGGTTGTAGCCGGTCGCGATGACCTGACCTTCCCAGACGACGACGGCTCCGACCGGAACTTCGCCGACCAACTGAGCGTTTTGCGCCTGGTCGAGTGCCTGGCGCATGAAAATCAAATCAGCAGCTTGCTCGTCCACGATCATCTACCCGCACGCAGGAAAAATCACAGCCCAACCCGGACCCCGCGGACCTTCGCGATGTCGTGTGAGGTAAGGCGCAAGATGCCCCGTTCGGGTCGGAGTCGCTCCGGTCCGAATCGGGGTGCGAACAGGATATCTGAGACCACACGCTAGCGTGCGCCCCTGAAGATTCACCTGTCGAATTCAAAATTCTATCCTGCTCAATGGCTTAGGCCGGACGTTTGTGATGTCTCGAGTCCATTTGGGTACCTTTTTGCAGCAGGACTTTACCACCTTGTCCGGATAGGCCAAAGAAAAACTGCTGTTCGGGAGCTCTGGCCTACGTGATTCTGACAACAACTTCTCACCTTGGTTCGCGCGGTGCAGCATGACAGAGGGCGTAGCGCATGGTAGGCGTTAGGTAGGCGTTAGGTAGGCGTTAAGCGCCTTCGAGCCAAATTCATTCGTGAACAATTGTTCTTTTATACGGAGCGGCGTTGGAGCGCCGGGCGCCCGTCCCGCTCTACGAGGAGCCCCCAGGGAGCACTACTCTGGATTGAGCCCCAGCTGATTCTTGCGGCTTGGCATCTTCTGCGGCCTAATGTGCGCACTGTCTTGGCCTAAGGGGTTACCGATGCCCGCTTCGCCTTCTCCCCAATCCGGCGCCGCTCTCACCGAAGGCGCCCTGCCCCAGGCCCTGCCTGCCGAAGTGAAAAGCTGGCTGGTCCGGGTCGCCGAGTCCCTCGTTCAGACATTCGGCTCGGATCTCGAGAGCGTCATCCTTTTTGGCTCCGCCGCAGCAGGGCAATTGCGCGCCAGTTCCGATGTGAACCTGCTGGTCGTGCTCCAAACCTTCGATCCTGATCGGGCCCAGCGCGCGGGCAACCTGCTCGAGGATGCGGCGGCCGCGATCGAGCTGCATCCGATGTTCGTGCTCAAGGCCGAGTTGCAATTGGCCGCGGAGTCCTTTGCGGTCAAGTTTGACGACATCCTGCACCGGCGCGTGCTGCTTTTTGGCAGCGACCCCTTCGATGCGATCTCCATTCCGCGCGCGCTGCTTGTGCACCGTATCCGACAGGTGCTTTTGAACCTGACCTTGCGCTTACGCTACACCTATGTGCTGCGCGGGGGCCGCGAAGAGCGACTTGCGCTCTCGATCGCTGATGCCGCAGCACCGCTTCGGCGCAGCGCCCAGGCGATCCTCGAACTCAGTGGCAGACCCGAGTCCTCTCCCAAAGCGGCGCTCGAGCGTTTAGCCGCGGAACTGGGCGAGGACTGGTCGGCGGATCTGGCGAGGATGTCGGCCGCGCGAGAGGATCTGCGCCTGCCAGCGGGCGTGGCTGCCCCGTTGCTGCTGCGCCTGGCGGCACTCGCCGAGGCCCTGCAACGGCGTGCCGGGGAGCTTGCCGAGTGAGAGTTTTTCCGTTCAACCTGACGGGCCCCGCCTTCCTCTTTTTCTTCATCGCGTTCGGGCTCGGAACGATCGTGCTCTTGCATTTCATTTCCCGCCGCCTCGATCCTGCGGCCACATCGCCTGCACCGCTACCCAGACTCTCGGACCCCCTCGAAATCGCGGCACTGCGTGAGGGCTACCCGGAGGCCGTCCGACTTGCGATCGTCATGCTCGTCGATCGCGGACTATTGATCAAGGACGGGCCGGCCCTGAAGCACGATCCGGCGGGTGCGGCTTATCTTCAGAGGCCCCTGGAGCGGGCCATCTTCGCGTACTTCGAGCGCGGTGGCACGCCCTTGAAGCTCATGCACGACAACGCCGTGCGCGCGGCAGGCCGCGACCTTGAGAAATCTCTGGAGGCCCGCGGTCTACGGACTCCAACGGACCTACGTGATGGCGTCTTCGTCCTGGTGCTGGGTGTCATCTTCTCGGTCGCACTGCTGCGGATCTGGTTATCCGGACCCCCGTTTGGCTTCTTGATCATTGCTCTCATAGCCCTCGCGATCATCGCCAACGGGTTTCGTCGACAGGGACAATCCGTACGCGGCAGGCGTCTCATCGCCCAACTCCGGGCGCTTTTTGCGCGCCTGAAGTCACGCTCAGCCGACCTAAGGCCCGGCACGCCCGGCGAGGACGTCGCCTTGCTCGGTGCGGTATTTGGCCTGGGCGCGCTGCCCGAGGCATTTAACGAATCGCTCCAGCTCTTGCGTCCGAAAGGTTCATCGGACGGTGGATCGGGCGGATCAAGCGATGGTGGATCCGACGGCGGCGGCGGTTGTGGTGGCGGGTGTGGCGGAGGCTGCGGCGGATGATGCAGGCCGCTATGGACACTGCGTGCACCCCGGACCGGGTCGGCCTTGCGTGGCGCGATGAGCTCGCGCTTGGCATCCATCAACATCTTGACGAGATCGACCATCTGGAGATCCTTGCCGATCGCGAATGGCACGCCCCACGGGCACGCACCAGGGCCTTGCAGGAGCTCGCGCGCCAAGTCCCGACGAGCCTGCACGGTGTCGGCATGGGCCTTGGCTCCTCGCTGCCAGTATGCGCAGAGCGCCTAGGACGTATGGCACGGCTGGTCGAAGCGATCGAGCCTTCGCACTGGTCAGAGCACCTCGCGTTCGTGCGGGCCGGGGGTATCGAGATCGGCCATCTCGCAGTCGCCCCGCGCCGGCCGGAAACGCTCTGGGGCACCCTTGAGAATCTCCACGCGGCACGCCGCGTGGTCGGATCGTTGCCGCATCTGGAAAACGTCGCCACGTTGATCGATCCGCCAGCGAGCATCTGGTCGGAGGAGGAGTTTGCCCAGCGCCTCGATGGGGCCATGCCGGTGCCCCTCCTCCTTGATTTGCATAACCTCTACGCCAACGCATGGAACTTTGGGCGCAACCCCGAGGACGTGCTATCGGGCATGCCCCTAAACCGGGTTCTTTCGGTCCACCTGTCGGGAGGCCGGATCGTCGAGGCGGCAAAGGGACGTCGCTGGCTCGTCGACGACCACCTGCATGCGCCGGCGCCAGAGATCTATGTCCTGCTCGAGACCCTCGCGGCAAAGGCGCCGCAAAGCCTGACGGTCATCATCGAAAGGGATGGTCGGTATCCGGAGTTCGCAGAGCTCCTCGAACAGATGCGAGCCGCACGCGCGGCGCTTGCGCGCGGGCGCGCAAGCCAAGCAAGGCGCATGGCAACGGTAGAGAAGACGCACGCCGCATGAGCAGCGATCTTCTTGAAACCCTGCTTGCCCGACTCTATGCAAACCCGCTCGAGGTGGAGACGTTCTTGTGCGATCGTCTGGGCTACGCGATGGCGGCAGGACTTTCCGAGGAGGACGCAGAGTTGCTGAGGGGCATCGATGCAGAGAGTCTACGCTTTGCGGCGCTGAGCTACGCTAGAAAACGATCCGCCAGGCACTGATCGAGCACTCCGGAGGGGCCTCTCACGCGGGCTCGCGGCGCTTGTGATGGCGCTCCAGCACCGCCCTTCCCTTGGCACTCAAGCCGACTTGGGAGGCTTGTCCGCTCTGGTGGAGATGCAGCACCAATCCGCGCGAGTTGGCCTCTTCCCATACGGGTAGGCGGGGACACGAGGTGCGCCACGCTTCCATCACCTCGGCATAGGATCGGGGGCAAGACCCGATCCAATCGAGCAGATCGAGAACCAACGCGGGCACGGGATCGGGCAAGTGGGACCCTTTCTACATCCAGGTGAATCAGAAGCGAAATCCGGGGGCGCGCAAGGCAACTTGGCGCGCACACATGGCGATGGACGCGTGCATCACAAGGTCCAGGCAATCTGCGCGTCAAAGTCACGATCGTAGCGCGCGAAGTTGATTTCGGCCAGCAAGCCGTTGTGCAATGCCGGCAGGATGTCGCGCTCGATGATACCCAAACGTGCCTCGATTTCCCGTGCACCTTCGATGTCCTCACCCCTTGAGTACGGTCAGAAATAGCCCGATACTTCTGACACTTTGGACCCATGCCCATGCAACTTCTTGACCCAGATGGCCTTGGAACTGTCCTGTCGAGAGCCGCCTTGGTACCCCGGGCGCGATCCGGGCCAAATTGTGCAGTCCGCCTTGACTACCCGATGTACATCATCGACCTGACCCACTACCTGGACTCGAGGGGCTCAATCGCACCCGAGCGAGGGCCGGCCCGAAAGATGGCGTCCTTTCTCGTCGCCGTGGTTGCGCATGCATCCGACTTCGATCGATCCGACGACGTGCCGGGCCCGGTCTGCTTTAAGTACCGTGAGCGTGACCATCGAGTCGTCGAGACAGGCATCACCGAGAACGATGTCATCGTCTGGCGCTGCGTTGCCTGCGGCACCGAGGGGTGTATCTCCAACTGGCAGCAAACGTTCTGGGACTTGAGCCATGGAACACCATCGGACTGACGCACGAGCCAACGCACCACGTCACGACGGAATCCCCCGGCAGAGGCCTTGAAGCCTTGCTCCGCCGTAAGGACGCCTGGGATCTGGTCGCCGTTGTGCTTGACTTCGCCAACGACTGCGAGGCCGTTCAGTAAAACTCGCGTCGTACCGGAGTGTGTCGTGCTACATCCCGCCTTGTTCAAAGGCGGCGAGTTCTGAGATCGATCAAAGTCTGTTGGCGCGTCCACGTCCGGTCATTCGCCCGACCTCGTTCGATTCAGCGTATCCGCGAGCACCGAGAGGGCATCGGCCAGCAGTCGCACTGTCTGCGGCGGTGGCAGGGGTAGCCGCAGGCTGCGCGCCCCGGTCGCCGCATCGTGCTCAAGCCAAGGATGTGGCTTAGTTTCGGCGTCGCCGCCCGCGCGCAGCGCCGACATCAATTCTGCGCCGGCCTGCAGCAGCACCCCCCAGGGGTCGACGCCACGGCTGACGCGCGCGATCGACGATCTCGGCCGCAATTCGCAGAACATGCCAATGAGCCGCAGCCGCGATCAGGTGCGCGCGTCGGTCGGCCGCCTCAGCTTCGGTCAGTTCCTTGAGC
>CAJCID010000119.1 GCA_903970305.1 Rhodospirillales bacterium
CGGGTTGCGCAGTCGCCGCCAGCTTGGGGAATGCCTGCCGTTCGCAGCTGTGTGGCCGCCCCGTAAGCACCCTGTAAGCGCCGCCGTAAGCCCCGTCTAGCCGGGGTTTGCCGCCTGCGGACGTGCCGCCAACCAATCCGCGAGCTCCTGCTTGAGCTTTTGTAGATCGGGCTCGCGCGTGTACATCATGTGGCCCGCGCCGTAGTAGTGGTGCTCGAGGCGCTGCCGTACCTCGGCCGTGATATCGAGCTGGGCCAGCGACCAATCGCTGGCAGAGTAGGGTGTGCCCAGATCGTAGTAGCCGCTCGCCACGAAAACGCGCAGGTGCGGGTTGCGGCGCATGGCCCGGGACAAATCGTCACTCGTGCTCGCAAACCGGCTGCCCTTGTCCTCGCCGCGGCTCCAGTTCCATTGGCGATGGACGTCCATCGAGAGCATCTCGTAGACCGCCTCGGACTCGATGCCCAACTGCTCGGTCATATAGGCATGAGCTGCCATCGTGTAGGGGGCAAGCAGCGCTTCGACACCGGGATCAAATTCCCAGTGACGCGTGCGGCTCGCCGCCATCGGTCCGGTGACCCGGGCCTCGAGTCGCCCGACGATCAGGCCCCGATCGCGCAACAGCTCGAAAAAGAACGTCTCGTCGCTGATGCGCAGGTTCTTTTCCTCGACGAGGGTGGCAGATAGGCCGGTCAGCTCGGAGATGCGCTGGACGATCTGGTGCTGTCTTGATTGGGACAGGCGCGCGCCAAGGTGCAGTGCCGGCAGATACTCCTCGATGACGAAGTGTTCGGCCGCCTCTCGCGCGCTATGGGCCGATTGCGCAAGGGAGCCCTTGAGCTTACCGTGGTATTGGGCGACACCCGCAAAGGCAGGCAGGAAGAGCGCATACGGCAGGTCGTTACGCGGCGCGAAATCCAGACTCTGCAGGTCCATTGCGCAGGACACCAGGATAAGCCCGGAGAGTGCGACCCCGAAGTCCTGCAGCTTGTCGGCAATCCCGGCGCCACGCGTGGTCCCGTAGCTCTCGCCGGCGACGTATATGGGCGAGCCCCAGCGCCGGTGCCGCGTCAGCCAGTTGCGGATGCATTGCGACAGGGCGTCGATGTCCCCGTCGACCGAGAGCATCTTCTTGCGCGCCTCCTCGCTTGCTGTCAGCGAGTAGCCGGTGTGCGGCGGGTCGATGAAAACCATGTCGAAATGCTCGAACCACGACTGTGGGTTGTCGACGACCTGGTACGGCGGGGCGGGCATCGTACCGTCCTCGTGGATCACCGCCCGCTTCGGACCCAGGGCACCGAGGTTGAGGATGATCGATGCCGAGCCGGGTCCGCCATTAAAGGCAAAGCAGACCGGGCGAAGGCGAACATCCGCCTCCTTTTCCAGATACGCGACAGTGAAGACCGCAGCCAAAGGATCGCCGCGCTTCTCGTCCACGCCGCCTGCAGTCACGGGCACGAATGCGGCCACGGTTCGATAGGCGCGGTTGGAACCGCCCAGTGTGATGCTGCCCTCGCTGGTGTAGGGCGTCTGGGCGAGCAGTTTTTCAACTTTTTCGCGCATCCGTTTGTCGGCTTCTTCGGCTGCAGGTGGGACGGGGGCAGGGGTGGGCTGGCTCATCGAATATCCGGTCTAGGGAGTCTCTCTGGGGATCGTATTGGCTGGCGCGGTCCCGGCTCATCCCGGGTCCGTCGGGCCTCGCAAAGTTCAGGGGGCCTGAAGATCAGCCCCCGGCGCCACATACTGCCACGAATTGCGCCAAACCTCATCCCACCCCAAGGGACACGCAACCCAAGGGATACCCAGCCCAAGGGACAACGACCCCAAAGGACGAGTGCCCGAAACAGCCCGCCTCGACCGGGGCTGTTCGGCCTAATAGGCGCGATAGTAGTGGTAGTAGGGATGGACCGGCACGACGATGCATCCAGACAGGCTCGCCCCGAGAAGGAGGGCGGTGCAAACGAGAGTGATGAGGCGTTTCATGGTAATTCCTCCTGAAATTCCCCGGCCCTGGGGAGGACGAGCCGGGTGGGTCCGATTCCGAGTGATGCAGTCTTACGCTTACCGTTCTTACGCTTACACAACGCGCTCGCTGCGCCGCTCGCGGACCGGTAACTTGTTTCAAGGTGCGCCGACTTGTAAGCGAAAATCCTTGGCCGCGTGCGGCCCGCAAGGCTGTCGGTGGCTGTCGGTTTGCGTTCGGAGGAGGGGTGAGATAGGCTCAGGTCCGCAAGTTCGGATCGGGGTGAACCGATCCACGGGCTTGCGTCACATTCCGGGGGAAAGAAACCGATGAACAGATTTGCCACTACACTCTTGATCATGCTGGCCACGACCCTGTCGGGCTGTGGCTACAACACGATTCAGACTCAGGATGAAGCGGTCAAGGCCGCTTGGTCGGAAGTGATCAATCAGTACCAGAGGCGCGCCGATCTCGTCCCTAATCTCGTGAACACCGTCAAGGGCTACGCCGCTCAGGAGAAGGACGTTCTCACCGCGGTGACCGACGCGCGCTCTCGGGTCGGCTCCATCCAGGTGACGCCGGAGACCCTGAACGATCCGGCGGCGCTCAAGAAATTCCAGGACACGCAAGCCCAACTCTCCGGAGCGCTCTCGCGACTGCTTGTCGTCAGCGAGAACTATCCGCAGTTGAAGTCCGATGCGAATTTCCGCGATCTCCAGGCCCAGCTGGAAGGTACCGAGAACCGGATCACGGTGGCCCGCAATCGCTACATCCAGTCGGTGCAGGCCTACAACACGAACCTGCGCGTGTTCCCCAACAATCTCACTGCGATGATGTTCGGCTACGCGACGAAGCCCAATTTCACGGTCGAAAACGAGCAGCAGATCGCCAAGCCTCCCGTGGTGGATTTCGGAACGGCGCCGGCGAACAAGTGAAGAAGCGATGAAGCGATGAAGCGGATCGGCCATCTGGCCGCGGTGATTCTGACATGGGTTGCACTGGGCGCATGGGGCCAGGCCGCGCCCGATCATGCGGCCGCGCCGGTTGCGGTTCCCCCGCTAGGCCAGCGTGCGACGGATCTGACCGGGACCCTGTCGGCTGACGATCTCGGGCAACTCGAGTCAAGCCTGCGCGACTTCGAGGCGCGCAAGGGGAGCCAGATCGCGGTACTGATCGTGCCGACCACGCAACCGGAGACGATCGAGCAGTATGGGATCCGGGTTGCCGACGCCTGGAAGCTCGGCCGCAAGAAAGTCGATGACGGGGCGATTCTGATCATCGCCAAGAACGACAGGACGCTGCGCATCGAGGTCGGCTACGGGCTCGAGGGAGCACTGAACGACGCGGTGTGCGAACGCATCATCAGCGAGATCATCGTGCCCGAGCTCCAGCAGGGCGATTTCGCTCAAGGTGTGAAGGCTGGTGTGAATGCGATCCTTCAGGTCGTGAACGGCGAGCCTCTCCCCGCAGCCCGCCCCATCTCGGGCGTGCGTCCGGGGGACAACTACCATACGCTCCTGCCCTTGGCACTGATGGCGATCCTTTTTGTGGGGGGCCTCTTGCGCGCGATCCTGGGACGTCTTCCTGGGGCCATCGTTGCCGGCGGACTGATCGGCCTGGCCACCTGGTTTCTGTTTCATCTGCTGTTCGTCGGCGTTCTTCTGGGGATCGTCGCATTCTTCATCACCCTGTTCGCCGGGAGCCTGGGCGCAGCGGGAATGATGCTGGGTGGCATGGGCGGCGGGGGCGG
>CAJCID010000120.1 GCA_903970305.1 Rhodospirillales bacterium
GCGCTCTCGGATGCGCACCGAAACCCCATAAAATCAGTGGATTAAGCCGCATTCATACAATTTATTCTCAAGTTCGTCAATGATTTCGCCCAGATTGTCTGGGATTCTGTCACCGATCCAACAGGTTCCCTTTCCCCTTGCGCTAGCCGACTATCGTAACAAAGGCAATGAGGGTAAGGCGAGGAACGGTGCAACCCAGCCTGACGACGGTCGCGTACCGATCAAAATCGCACACCCCAGGAGCCGCGGCAAAGTCAATGCGATGAGCGGCCGTGAGAGGGCGATGGACGGTGTGCCGCCCTCTTCCGGGGTCCGCACACCGTGCAGGCGACCAATGACGCAGCGAGAGGCTTAGAGAGCAGACTGCAAGAGCTTGCCCATCTCCCCGGGATTTTTCGTGACGCGGATCCCGCAGGCCGACATCACTTCGAGCTTCGCCTGTGCCGTACCTGTTCCACCCGAGATGATGGCTCCGGCATGACCCATGCGTTTGCCCGGTGGTGCCGTGACACCGGCGATGAAACCGACGACCGGTTTGTGCATGTTCTCCTTGACCCAGTACGCCGCGGTTTCTTCGTCCGAGCCACCGATTTCGCCGATCATAATCACCGCATCGGTATCTGGATCGTCGTTGAACAGGCGCAGTACGTCGATATGCTTGATGCCGTTAACGGGATCGCCTCCGATCCCAACCGCGCTTGACTGGCCCAGTCCCAGCTCCGTCAGCTGGCCCACCGCTTCGTAGGTGAGCGTACCCGAACGCGAGACGACGCCGATGCGTCCCTTTTTGTGAATGTGACCGGGCATGATGCCGATCTTGATCTCGTCAGGGGTGATCACCCCGGGGCAATTCGGGCCCACCAGGATGGTCTTACGACCTTCCTTGCGCATCCGATCCCGAACCAGGATCATGTCGCGTACGGGGATCCCTTCGGTGATACAGATCACCAGGTCCAGATCAGCGGCCACCGCCTCCCAGATCGCATCGGCGGCAAACGGGGGCGGTACGTAGATGACCGACGCATTGGCCCCGGTCGCCTGCTTCGCCTCGGAGACGTTGGCGAAGATCGGGATGCCCTCGAAATCCTCGCCTGCCTTCTTAGGATTGACGCCCGCTACGAAGCAGTTCTTGCCATTGGCGTACTCGCGGCACATGCGTGTGTGGAACTGCCCTGTCTTGCCGGTGATGCCCTGCGTGATCACCCGCGTGTCTTGATTGACCAGAATCGACATTGCCTACCCTCTATGGTTTCGTTGGACGGATGCGCGCTGGATCATTGCACCGATTCGCCACGCGCCGCAGCGACCACCTTCTGTCCGGCTTCGGTCATGTTGTTGGCAGTGATGATCGGCAGGCCCGAGCGGGCCAGGATCTCCTTGCCGAGCTCCTCGTTGGTCCCCTTCATGCGCACAACCAGAGGGACCTTCAGTGACACTGCCTTCGAGGCGGCGATCACGCCCTCGGCGATGGTGTCGCATTTCATGATGCCCCCAAAGATGTTCACGAGGATGGCCTTTAGGTCTGGATTGGTCAGCATGATCTTGAAGGCCTCGGTGACTTTTTCAGTTGTTGCGCCGCCGCCGACGTCCAGGAAGTTGGCAGGCTCCCCACCGAAGAGCTTGATCACGTCCATAGTCGCCATGGCCAGACCGGCTCCGTTGACGAGGCAACCGATGTTGCCATCCAACGAGATGTAGGACAGATCGAATTTTGACGCCTCGATCTCGGCCGGATCCTCCTCGTCCAGATCGCGCAGTGCAACGATGTCGGGATGGCGAAACAGGGCGTTGTCGTCGAAATTCAACTTCGCATCCAGTGCAATCACCTGGCCGTCGCCCGTCAGGATCAGTGGATTGATCTCGGCTAAAGAGGAGTCCGTCTCCCAGAACGCCTGATAGAGGCCTTGAAATACCGAGCGCGCCTGGGCGACTGATGCATCGGGAATGCCGATCTTGCGTGCGGTATCGTCCGCGTCTGCCGTGGAGAGCCCGGTCTGCGGATCGATGAACACCTTAAAGATTTTCTCAGGGGTATGAGCGGCCACCTCCTCGATGTCCATCCCCCCTTCAGAGGACGCCATCAAGGCCACGCGCTGGGTGACACGGTCGACCACCATGCCGACGTAGAGCTCCTTACGGATGTCAGCGCCCTCTTCGATCAACAACCGACGAACCTTCTGTCCCGCAGGCGAAGTCTGGTGGGTCACGAGCTGCATGCCCAGAATCTGGCTCGCCTTCTCCCTCACTTCTGCGATGGACTTTGCCACTTTGACGCCGCCGCCCTTGCCACGGCCTCCCGCATGGATCTGAGCCTTGACAACCCAGACCGAGCCGCCCAGTTCCTCGGCCGCGGCAACAGCCTCGTCCACGCTAAAGACGGCCATACTGCGCGGTACGGCGACCCCGAACTTCTTCAAGATTTCCTTGCCTTGATACTCGTGGATTTTCATGCGGATTCCTCAGAGCGACTGGTCTATTTCGAAGCATCGGGTTCGGCAAGATCAGCCGGGGTTCGGTACCAACGCGGGTAGTACTGCCGGACCGCGGTGCCATCGGAGCGCAGCGCGTGGCAGCGGTCGATCTGAAACGGCTTCGCCTGGGTCTTCGAAGGATCGTCGGCTTCTGCTTCGGACGCAGGCGCACCATCGCCAGTCTCGACGACCACCCCGGCGAAGGCCTGGATCGCTACAGTGGGCAGCACTGCAGTCAATTCAGTAAGATGAGTGCAGCCGGCAATCCCGCCCAGCCGCTCACGGACGGCGTGCCGAAAACCGCGCATCAGATTCAGCCCGACCAGTTGTGCGTAGGCCGAGTTGATCCGCTCACACTCACCTGGATAGGGCGTCGAATCGGAGCGGGAGGTGGCCTCGAGAATGGTGAGAGCGGTATCGATGGTCACGCACAGCGTCATGTCGTGTACCGGCAGGCCTTGCGGGCGGACGCCCGAGGCCAGTGCAATATCTCGCGGTTTGGAGTCCACCAGCCGTGCCTCAAGATCCCATAGCCCATCGTCACGCTGATACGCCAAGACGGAGATTGAGCGCGTGTGCTGCAAGTGCCGAGCTGACGGCGGAAGTGGCATGAAAGCGGGTGGAGTGGGAATGAACCGCCGGACAAAAAAGGGCTTGGCGACCAGACAAAATCATAGCATAGGGACCCAGCCGCGTATTGCAGCGCAACACGGCGCTCGAGCCCCTAGTCCGGCTCCAGGCCACCACTCAGAACCTGCTCGATCGTGGCTGCGGTGAATCCGCGCCCCGCCAAAAACCGTGCCTGACGGGAATGCTCGAGAAAATCAGCTGGCAGATGATCGAATTTCTTGGCCCAGACTGAACGGCAGCGCTCCAGTTCGCTGGCTGCAAGCACCTCTAGCCGTGCGTCGATCACATCAGGATCGAGTTGATGCTGCTTGAGTTCCAGGCCAATGCGCAAGTTTCCGTAGCGGGCGGCACGGCGGTGGACGAGACTCTCGGCGAAGCGCGCCGCCGAGAGCAGCTTGTCCTTCTCTAGCGCATCGAGCACGGCTTCGAGTTCCCCGTTCTCGCGAACGTAAGGGGAGAGCTTGCGCGCAAGTTCAGAACGGCTGTATTCCCGCCGCGCCAACGCGGCCAGAGCCCTAGCACGCAGCGACGGCCGGGCCACAAGAGGTCCTCTTACTCCGCAGCGGCAGCGATCTCCAGCGGTTTGATGCCCATCTCTTCCCGGATCTTGTTTTCGATCTCATGGGCGATTTCGGGGTGCTCGCGCAGATACTCGCGCGCATTGTCCTTGCCCTGACCGATTTTTTCGCCTTTGTAGGCATACCAAGCCCCTGATTTCTGGACGATATCGGCTTCCGAACCCATATCGACGATCTCGCCCTCTCGAGAAATCCCTTCCCCATAAAGTATGTCGAACTGCGCCGACTTGAATGGTGGTGCGACCTTGTTCTTGACGACCTTGACTTTCGTCTCTGAACCGATCACTTCCTCGCCTTTCTTGATCGAGCCCGTACGCCGGATGTCGAGGCGCACCGACGCATAGAATTTCAGGGCATTACCGCCGGTGGTCGTCTCGGGGTTGCCGAACATGACACCGATCTTCATTCGGATCTGGTTGATGAAGATCACGAGTGTGTTGGTGCGCTTGATCGTTCCGGTCAGCTTCCGCAGCGCCTGGGACATCAAGCGCGCCTGCAGTCCCGGGAGCGAATCGCCCATTTCTCCTTCGATCTCGGCTTTGGGGGTGAGTGCGGCAACCGAATCGATGACGATCAACTCGACCGAGCCCGAGCGTACCAGCGCATCGGCGATCTCGAGCGCCTGCTCACCCGTATCGGGTTGCGAAATCAGGAGTTCTTGAAGATTCACTCCCAGCTTTTGTGCGTACTGGGGGTCGAGGGCGTGCTCTGCATCGATGAAGGCGCAGGTGCCCCCCAACTTCTGCATCTCGGCGATCACTTGCAGTGTGAGTGTGGTCTTGCCTGAGGATTCCGGTCCATAGATCTCGACGACCCGACCACGCGGCAATCCGCCCACCCCGAGCGCGATATCGAGCCCGAGGGAACCGGTCGAGACCACCTGGATATCATCGACCACTTCGCCCACTCCGAGCCGCATGATCGAGCCCTTACCAAACTGCTTCTCGATCTGCGAGAGGGCCGCCGCAAGCGCCTTGGCCTTGTCTGAACTGGCCGCGGATTTCGCCTTACCGTCTTCCATGAATACTCCCAGTGATTCGATCTGATTGCGCGTCCACTTTGGTACGCAAAGACCGGTACAACATCGCGACCAGCCCCGACGCGGACCCGGTTTTTGCGAACAATTTCTTCTCCCAAATATACTCTATTGATCCAGCTCGCCGACGGTCAAAGGCCCCTTGGCCGGCGCCGCGCAGAGGACCCCGAAGCCCTCGGCGCGCCCGTTAGGTAGGTCCCGTGACCTCGATGCCCCAACCCAAAACATCCCTCCCGATCCGAGCGCCAAGTTCGCTACAATCCCGATTATTTCGGGCAAGACTGCCCCGCGCATTGCGCCCACATCCCGTCAGGTAAACGATCGGGGATGCGGATCGGGGGAGTTGGACCAAGGACATCCCGTGCTCATTGGGGAACAATTGTTCACAAATATAAGCGAAAGCCATATTTTGAGCAAGTGCGCCCCGGCGGAGGGAGCCAGCGGGGGGTTGGAGGGACCCCTCGCATGAGGATCCTCCTCGCCGAGGATGACAGCGTATTGGTTGACGGATTGTCCCGCTCGTTGCGTCAGGGGGGCTATGCGGTGGATTGCGTCAAGAATGGTTCGGACGCCGACTCGGCCCTCTCAACCCAAGAGTTCGACCTTCTGATTCTTGACTTGGGCCTACCCAGGCTCCCTGGCCTCGAGGTCCTCAGGCGCTTACGGTCACGCGACTCGCACCTGCCCGTTCTGATCCTCACGGCCTCAGACAGTGTCGAGCAAAGGGTCCGCGGCCTCGATCTGGGAGCAGACGATTTTATGGCCAAGCCGTTTGCACTCTCCGAGCTCGAGGCCAGAGTGCGCGCCCTTACGCGACGCGGCGCAGGCGGGGGACCGACGGTAATCCGGCATGGACCTTTGGCTTTCGACCAGGTAGGGAGAACGGCCTATCTGAACGATCGAGTCGTCGACCTTTCCGCCCGTGAAATCGGGCTGCTCGAAATCCTGTTGCAGCGCGGCGGCCGACTCGTGAGCAAGGAACAGTTGGTAGACCATTTATGCGAGTGGGGCGAGGAAGTCAGTAACAATGCAATCGAGGTGTACGTCCACCGTCTACGCAAGAAAATCGAAGTCGAAGGAATCCGGATCGCGACCGTACGTGGACTGGGTTACTGTCTCGAGAAGTATCTCCATCCCCCTGGCGTGGAATCCTTGTGAAACCGCTTGAGACGCCACTGGTGGCCATCACTGAGGAGGCGCTACGGGACTCCAAGGCGGCCGGCCAGCCGCGCTCTTTATTTGGCGAGATCCTCGACTGGATGCTTGCGCCACTCCTCTTGGTCTGGCCCATGAGCATTGCGGCCACCTATCTTGTCGCGGCTTCGATCGCAAACGTCCCTTTTGACCGCAATCTGGAGGACAGCGTCACGCTCTTGGCCGGACAGGTCAAGGTGACCGACGATCAAACCCGGTTGTCGCTGGCCCTGCCGGCAAGGGATCTGCTGCGCGCCGACGACACCGACCACACCTACTACCAGGTGCTGGGAACCCGGGGCGAGCTGGTCGGGGGGGACGCGGACCTGCCGCCGGCTCCGGTCGAGGACGAGCCCCTGGCGGCGGGGATCGTACGCTTTCGCAATGGCCTCATCCGGGGTGAGGAGGTACGCATCGCCTTCACCGTTCTGGACACCCAGATCGGACCTAACGAACATCCTCCGCTGATCCAGGTTGCCGAAACCCTCGGAAAGCGCGCCGAACTCGCCAATGAGATTATCAAGGGCGTCATTCTTCCCCAGTTCTTGATTCTCCCGATTGCCGTGGTCTTGGTCTGGTTCGGATTGTCCCGAGGTCTGCGGCCCCTCTCACGGCTTCAAGAGCGGATCCAGGCTCGCGGCCCCGAGGATCTCAGCCCCATCGATCCGAAAGAGGCTCCCCAGGAGGTCGCCCCGCTGGTCGCATCGTTTAACCATCTGCTTGCACGGCTCGATGGCAACATCCAGGATCAGCGCCGCTTCATCGCGAACGCTGCCCACCAGATGCGTACCCCCTTGGCAGGCCTGCGCACCCAGGCGGAATTGGCCTTACGAGAAAATGATTCCGACGAACTCAAGCGCAGCCTCCAGCAGCTCGCCACCAGCAGCGTGCGCGCCACCCGCCTCATCAACCAACTGCTCTCCTTAGCACGTGCCGAGAATCGCTTTAGCCCGGGCACGAACCTCGCGCCGGTCGCGCTTGAGGCCCTCGCTCGGGATGTCGTGAAAGACTGGGTTCCAGCGGCCTTGGAGCGACGCATCGACCTGGGCTTCGAAGGTCCCGAAGCCCCGGTCCTCGTGCTCGGTGACCCAGTACTTCTACGCGAACTGGTGAAGAACCTCTTGGACAATGCCATCCGCTATACACAGACCGAGGGTGCCGTCACGGTACGAGTGGCCGCAGACCGCTCCGAGCTCACGGCACTTCTCGAGGTTCGTGACAACGGCCCGGGCATCGCGGAGTCGGAGCGCGGATTGGTCTTCGAGCGCTTCTATAGGATCCTAGGGAGCGGCTCCGACGGCAGCGGTCTTGGGCTCGCGATCGTGCGCGAGATCGCACTGCAGCACAATGCCCAGGTCACCTTGACCTGTGCACCGACCGTTCACGAACCCAAGCGGCCCGGCACGATCGTAGGGGTTCGCTTCCCGCTCGCAGCCGAGGTGCCCACAAGGTTCAACGTCTAGGGTTTTCCCGTAAGGCCGCACCCCCTGCTTTGTCAGGTAACAGTAAGCTTCCCCTCCAAGAATCGGGCTGGCGTTATCGCGTCCCCAAAAAAAGGTTCTATATGGAGGAGTCATGGCTACAGCCAGCAGCACGCCAATGACGGCAGCGGAAAGAAAAGTCATCTTCGCGTCGTCCCTGGGTACGGTCTTTGAGTGGTACGACTTCTACCTCTACGGCACGCTTGCCGGCATCATCGGCAATCAGTTCTTCACCGCGCTGAACGAAACGTCGCGGTTCATCTTCGCACTACTCGCTTTTGCGGCCGGATTCGCCGTCCGACCCCTGGGTGCGATCGTCTTTGGCCGCCTTGGCGATCTGATCGGCCGCAAGTACACCTTTCTCATCACCATCCTGTTCATGGGTCTTTCCACCTTCGTGGTGGGTCTCTTACCGAACTACGAAACGATTGGCGTCACCGCGCCAGTACTGCTGATCCTCTTTCGGCTCCTCCAGGGTTTGGCTCTGGGAGGCGAGTACGGCGGTGCTGCGACCTACGTCGCCGAACACGCGCCACAGGGTAAGAGGGGGGCCTATACCAGCTGGATCCAGACGACGGCGACTGTAGGCCTGCTGCTCTCACTTCTCGTCATTCTCGGTACCCGTCTCTGGTTGGGGGAAACCGAATTTGCGGCATGGGGCTGGCGCGTTCCATTCCTGGTCTCGATCGCGCTACTCGCGATTTCGGTGTGGATCCGACTGTCGCTTGCCGAGTCGCCCGCCTTTCGCAAGATGAAGGCCGAGGGCAAGGGATCCAAGGCACCGCTGACGGACTCGTTCACGGTGTGGGCCAACCTGAAGATCGTCATCCTGGCGCTCCTGGGCCTCACCGCCGGCGAAGCCGTGGTCTGGTACTGCGGACAGTTTTATGCGCTCTACTTCCTGGGTTCGACTCTGAAGGTCGATAGCGTCACAACAACGCTGCTGATCGCCGGCGCGCTCGTCATCGGAACGCCGTTTTTTGTGATCTTCGGCACGCTGTCGGACAAGATCGGACGCAAGCCCATCATTCTCGCGGGATTCCTGCTGGCCGCGCTGACCTATTTCCCGATCTTCCAGGGCCTGACCCACTACGCGAATCCGGCCCTAGAGGCTGCGCAGCGCAAGTCGCCTGTGTCGGTGCTCGCGGATCCGGCAAGCTGTCACTTCCAGTTCGAATTTTTCCCGAGCACCGGGGGCAAACCAAACTACACAGGTTCTTGCGACCTTGCAACCTCGGTGCTCGCCAAAGCGTCCGTGTCGTACTCCATCCAGCCGGCCGCCCCGGGTAGCGTCGCCATCGTGAAGCTCGGTGACAAAACGGTGGACAGCTTCGAGGGGGGACCGCTCGACGCTGCCGCGTTCAAGAGCCAGTTCGCCACCTTCAGCAAGGCTCTAACCAGCGAGATCACCGCCGTTGGGTATCCCGCGAAGGCCGATCCCGCGCGGATTGACTGGCTGATGGTTCTGGTGCTTCTGGTGATCCTCGTCATTTACGTGACGATGGTATATGCGCCCTTGGCCGCTATGCTCGTGGAAATGTTCCCGACGCGGATCCGGTATACCTCACTCTCGCTGCCGTACCACATCGGGAACGGGTGGCTGGGAGGATTCCTTCCAACCATTGCCTTTTCTCTCGTCGCGCTCAACGGGAACATCTACTATGGGCTTTGGTATCCAATCATCATCGCGGGTATCTCGTTCGTGGTCGGACTCCTGTTTGTCCGCGAAACGAAGGACGTCGATATCCTGAATGTCTAGGCCGGAACCAGCAACGGCTCTCTCGGGACGGTTGAACCTCTTAGCCGGTTTGACCCGGATTCGGAATCGAGGGAGAATTATGGGTTCGGCGGATTAGCTCAGCCGGTTAGAGCGACGGAATCATAATCCGCAGGTCCGGGGTTCGAGTCCCTGATCCGCCACCAGTACCACCAAGGGTTAGCCGGTTAGCGCCGACTAACCCTTTTTCTTTGTGGGACACTGGCGGGACAAATCACGGCATAAAGATACGGCCGCCTATTCGTGAGCTTTCGTCAAGTTTTGTGTATGGCGGTCATTGATCAGGCGGCGGCGAGCTGCTGATCTTCCTGCTTTACACCGTC
>CAJCID010000121.1 GCA_903970305.1 Rhodospirillales bacterium
CCCGCGGCTGCCCCCGCCGTGGCCCGTCGGGATCGAAGGAGCCCCGCGCCCTGCCGGTGCAGACCGATAGGCGCGCGGGCCGGCGCCTCCGGGACCGCGACCGCCGCCCCGATCGGGCCCGACTGCATAGCCCGGACCCCAGCCGCCATAGACTACGCCTACAGGCTCATAATAATCTATACCGAGGCCACCCCCGTCGACATAGCCGTTTCCCGGCCCGACCACGCAACCCGAGAACGCGCCGCACAGCGCTCCCACGAGAGCGACGAGAGCAAGCCTGCCGATCGCCCCGAGGTTCATTGGCTCACCTCCTTGGTTTCCGCGGCCGGCCATTCCATCAATCCGAAAGGAGCCCCCGAGGGGTCCGCGACGACCGCGATGCGCCCCCCATGACGATCGACGTGCGGCTCCACGACCACCTGTCCGCCCAAGGCGACGACTTTCGCGACCGCATTGAGCGCATCGTCGACCCGAACATAATCGAGCCAGTGCGGACGAATCCGTGAATCCTTCGAGGGCAACGAGTTGACGCTTGCGCGGGCGTAGTTGTCGGTCGCGAGAATCAGATGCGTCGCCCCCGCTTCGGCAGGCAACTCATAAACCTCGTAGTCAAAGATCGACTGATAAAAACCTGCGTCGGCATCCGCATCGCTCGTGATCAAGGAACTCCAGATCCATTCTCCCGGTAGAGCGAGATCGTCCGGCGGATCACCACTCTTGGAGGCCAGCAAGGCGAACACTGCGCCCTGTGGGTCGGCCAGGACCGCCTCGCGGCCGCGATCAGGTAGATTATGTGGCTCTGAAAGCACCTTCGCTCCCGCCCCTGCCGCCGTCCGCTTGGCGCCATCGACATCGCTCACAGCAAAGAAAGTGAGCCAGGCAGGCTGCCGACGCTCACCGCCCCCAAAGGGCTTCTCGTAGAGACCAGCGACCGGCTGATCGCCCAGAAACGCGGTCGCGTAACGGTTCGAGCCGGTCGTGATTTCGCGAAACGTCCAGCCCAGGAGTGCACCGTAGAACTGTTCGGCCTCGGCAAGCCTGGGCGTCACGAGTTCGACGAAGATCACCTTGCCCACGTGGTGCTCGCCACTTTCCGGAGTCTCGAGCGCGGGAACCTGGAGCGGCGCGGCGCCGGCCGGAAGAACCCAGGCGAGCGTCAGCGCTGCGAGCAAGAGTTCCAACGAGGTGCTGATCCGACCCCCGCGACGAAACCATCGATTGGTGCGGCGTACAACCTCTGGCCCAAGGCGTGTGCAGGCCGCTTCTTGCATGACGAACCTCTCGACACTTTCCATGGCAAGACAATACGATCGACTGGCAAGGCGCTCTGTGCGCTGGCGAACTATCGCACCTCTTTCTCGGGACTCGAGCGTAAGCCTCGAGCCGGCACTCCCGTACGCGGCCCAATTAAGAGGGGCAGAGCGCCGTGGGACTCGGAATCACTCAGAGCGCAAGTAAACCAAAGTTGAGCCCCGTTGTCGTGAGAACCCGCTACAGTGATTCGATCGGCGCGCGCTTCCATTGAGTGCCGATCGAAGACGTTAGGCTCGCCCCAACACCGGCGTGTCGCCCATCCCTTAGAAACCAGAGTCAGTCTCCTTATGGTGTCGAATCTCGGTACCGCCATCGTTGGCATGGCGATTGCGATCCATATCGGTGCGGCGGCGCTCGCCTTGCTGTGGAAGGCGATCTTCATCGACGAGTGGGAGCCGCTCGAGACGAAGCAGCGACACTAGGCAGGCTCGCCCGCCCGTCGAATCTAAGGTACCAAATCTTAAGGACCAAATCTAAGGGTCCGAATCTTAGGGTCCGAATCTTAGGGACCGAATCTTAGGGACCGAACTTAGGGCCCGAACTTAGTTAGGGCCCGTCTGTACGTCGCGGCGCCCCGCGGAGCCTCGTGGTGCACCACGCCCACTCAATCGATCAAGACCTCTTCCTCCATGAACGGATAGGGTCCAGGGAATTCACCGATCGCGACCGTATGCGTCACAAGTCCGTGCCCTGGCCGCCACAGATGAAGTTGAAACCCCGGCGGCTCGAGAACGAACCGTGCCGAGGCATCCTCGGCCAGATCGAGCATCACCTGGTGCGCAGGACTCGGACAGGTCGAGGCGATCGTGCCCGCAAAGCGCGTGCTGATCGAGCGATGCAGGTGGCCGCAGATGATGCGCTCGACCTGGGGATGCGCAGCGACGACATCGCGGAGTCGTTCCGTTCCGCCTAGGCCGATCTCGTCCATGTGAACGATTCCGGTCGCAAATGGCGGATGATGCATCATGATGAGCGTGGGCCGGCTGGGTGCCTGGCATAACACCTCTTCGAGCCAGCTCGCAGTCGCGGCGTCGATGGTCCCGCCCGCCTCGCCGGGGATGACGGTATCCAGGGCAACCAAGCGCAGCGCATAGGACTCGACGACGTAGTTCAGCCGACCGCCTTCCCGAGGCAGATAAGCATGCCGCGGAAACGCCCTGCACAACGCGCCGCGCTCATCGTGGTTCCCCGGTAGCAGATATGTGGGCTGGACAAGCCCGGCCAGGAGTTCTTCGAGCGCGGCATACTCGTCGGCGCGTCCCGTGTCCACCAAATCCCCGGTCACGACCACGAGATCAGGAGCCTGAGGCAGGGCCCGGATACTCGCGATGCAGCGCTCGAGCGAAGCAGTCGTGTCCACCACGCGGTAGGACTTCTGACGGCGCGCCTTGATGTGCAGATCGCTGATTTGGCAGATGAGCATGAGTTTCTCCCAGCGCGACCGACGCGCGCTCCTCTCGACCGATCGGGCAACAGGGGACTTCCTAAAGCAGCGCGATGACGCCCCGATCCGAGAGCACCAATAGTTTCGCATCCTCCTGGAGAACGCGCACGGTGCCTTCGTGAAGATGTCCGTAAGCCGCGCGGAACCAGGGCCCCTGGGCCAGGAAAGAGCGCGATTCGCGCTCGAAGAAGTTCAGGTCAGTGGAGATTGATCAGATCAGTGGCTGGTGGGTTCGGATCCGGTGTAGCCCTGGACCGTCTCGGCCGAGGCCAGAGCACTGGGCGCGGTGCCCCAGGGGTGGGTGTTGTGCGCGAGCGCGGCCCGATCGCGGTGGATGAGGCGCAGATCGCGCAGCATCCGAAGCCATCCGACCTGGACCGGATGCAGGCCGAAGCAGCCCTCGCTGGCCGAGCCGCTCGCCCCCGTGTTGGCAAAACAGGTCTCAAGATCGGTGGGCGAGGCCTGATGGAGGATGCATTCTGCCGCACGCGCGGAGAGTTCGCCATAGCGGCTCGAGCAGCCGGATGCGGCCTGGGCGATTGGCAGGATCTCGGGACCTTGCTCATCGGACTGCGCGCGCACTTCCTTGCCGACCAGGAAAGGAAACGCGATGCAGCACGACACCAGAAAGCGGACCCACGGTTTCGAATTGTTCATGACCTTCTCCTTCACTCCACTCTTGCGCCAACCCTGTTTTTTGGCCGTGCTCTTGGGCACTGCACGAGACACACTATGGTCGCGAGCGATGGCGAAGTCAGGTGAGGAATCCGGCCCGGAAGTGCCAACCATTCACATTCGAATGGCATGCCGGGGCAAGAAACTGTGAAGAGCCGCTCGCAGCTCCGGTTGCGGCTGCGCCGCAGAATGGGGCAATGCCGCGGAACGCCGCCTCTGCGTTCTGTGCGGGGGCTCGTCTCGACAGTCGGCTAAGGACTCGGGTCCTGCGTGTGCGCCGACTCGGGATCGCGAAAAAGGCGGGGACTCGGTTGCCGTGTGAATTTTTCACAATGCCGCCGGGGATTAGTTCCTCGTGGGCGGAAGACCCCCTGGCTATAGTGAAGCCACCTGATCGACGTCTTGTCTGTCAGGCCCTTTCACCTCATAGGAGATCATCATGAAGAACTACCGCGAATCCGATCCGAACCGGATTGACAATGTTCTGTGCGCCTTCATCGTTGTGATGGTTCTGGGCGCAGTCGGCTATGCCGCTCTGGGTCCGATGTTCGGTGCTCTGACTGCCTGAGTCTCCTCACTCGGGCGTCGCGAGCATTCAGCGCGAGCGCTTCCGAGCCGGGCGAAGTGAGCTTGGCCCCGTTCGGAAGCGTGTTATTTCCCGTTGGCAAAGAACCGACCCTCGAGGACGCTCCAGCCTCAATGAAATCCCGTACCTCCGATACGCTCTGGGCCCTGGCTCTTCACCGCGTGGGTGATCTTCCTAGGGGCGGTGCTTTCAACCTCTGAGCGCAATCTGCATCGACCGCCCAGCCAGGAGCCTTTGGCCCGAACTCCAGGGCCGAGGCGATCGATTGGCAATAGCCCGCGGGTAGACGGGCGGGCAGCGCTTGAGGGCCGAATCGGCCAAAGCGCCGATGCTCGGCGCTGATCCGTAAGCGCCCAACGTCCTCCAGGTATCCGACGTAGGTCGAGATCCAGACGAAGCGTCCCGGCACGACCTCGAAGCGGTAGCGATCCAGGTGCACACCCAGGACCACCTCTGCGCCGAGTTCCTCGGCGATCTCGCGCGCCAAGCAGGTTTGCTCAGACTCGCCAGGCTCGATCCGCCCGCCCGGCAGTTCCCACTCGCCGCGCTCGTTCTCCAGAAGAATCACCTCGCCAAGGGCGGTGAAGAGGACCGCCTTCACAGATACGTCAAGCATGGGCTCTGGCCCTTCACTGCAAGTCGTTGAGGCCCCTGGCATAAGTTGCTCCCGCAGTTCCTCTCCGGGGTTGCGTGGGGAAGGAGCGCATTCTTCGCCACAGGACGACCCAATTCTAGCAACCCGATTCGATTTCTCCCTTGGCATCAAACTTGCGTCCTGCTTAGGCGCATACAGCTTGCCGAAGGAAGCATGGCCCAAAGCGCCACAGGCACGGTGCTGCGCCTCCACCGCACCATCACCAGAAATCCGATCAGGGGAAAAGAACATGAGAGATCTGCGTTCGATCGCGCTTGGCGCGCTGCTTTGTGGGGCACTCGTTGGGCAGGTGCCCGTCGTGGCAGAAGCGGCAGAGCCGCTCAAGATCGCCTTTGTGTATCTGGGCCCGGTCGGTGACGGCGGCTGGACCTATCAGCACGACCAGGGCCGTCAGCTCCTGCAGAAGCACTTCGGGGACAAGATCAAGACCATTTTTGTTGAGAACGTTCCCGAATCAGCCGACTCAGAGCGCGTCTTTCGCCAGCTCGCAGCCGACGGCAACACGCTCATCTTCGCCTGCTCGTTCGGCTATATGGACTCGATCCAGAAAGTGGCGAAGCAATTTCCGAACGTCCACTTCGAGCACGTCAATGGCTATAAGATTGCCCCGAATGTCGTCACTTACGAGCCGCGTTTCGAAGAGGGGTTCTATCTCTTGGGCGTCGTCGCCGGCAAGATGACCAAGAGCAACACCCTGGGCTTTCTCGGATCGTTTCCGATCCCGGCCGTCGTCCGCGATGCCGATGCCTTCACCTTGGGTGCGCAAAGCGTCAACCCTAAGGTCACCACCAAGGTGATCTGGGCCGACACCTGGTACGACCCCGGCAAGGAGCGCCAGTCCGCCGAAGCACTCGCCGGCCTGGGCTCGGATGTGATCGCGCAAAACACCGATTCGCCCGCTTCGATCCAACTCGCTCAGGAGAAGGGGATCTATGCCTTTAGCATCGACTCGGACATGACCAAGTACGGACCGAAGTCGCATCTGACGGGAACCACCGAGGACTGGAGCGGCTACTACATCCAGGAGACCCAGAAGGTCCTGGACGGGACCTGGACGGGCATGCGCCAGGCGCGCTGGGGTCTGAAGGAAGGCATGGTCGTCATGGCGCCCTTGAATCCGGCCATTCCCGCCGAGGCCGTCAAGGTGTTCGAGGAGAAGAAGAAGGGATTGATCGATGGCACGCTCAACCCCTTCAAGGGACCCCTTAAGGACAACACCGGGGCGATCAAACTGGCTGAGGGCGCGACGATGCCCGTGGGCGAATTCATGTCGATCAACTGGTACGTCCAAGGCATCGACGGTTCCGTGCCGAAGTAGCCGCGCTCGATGGCCATCGGGGATCCGGATGGAGCGAGCGGAAAGCAGTCAGGTGTGATCCTGGACGTTCCTGTCATCGACATCGCCGGCTTCGGTGCTGCCCTGCCGAGCCGGCGAGAAGCGATCGCAGCAGAGGTCGATCGCGCCGCGTCCTCTGTCGGCTTCATGCAGATCAGAGGGCATGGCATCGATCCTTTGATCCTCGCGGGCCTGCAGTCCGCCATCGACGGTTTTTTTGGATTGCCGATGGAGGAGAAGTTGGCCGCGCGTGCGCCCGGAGTGCATCTGAACCGCGGCTACACGCCACCCCAGAGCGAGCGCCTGTCCTACAGCTTAGGGGTCGATTCGGCCGCCGATCTCTTCGAAGCCTTCAATGTCGGAACACCCGCCTCCACGTTTCCGGAGCTTGACCTACCCCTGGACATCTACACCGAGAACATCTGGCCCGCACACCCGCCTTTGTTTCGCGCTCAGATCGAAGCCTGGTTTCACGCCGCCGGCCAACTGGCCCGCACCATGACCCGGATTTTCGAGGTGGCACTGGGCCTGCCCGAGTTCTATTTTGCGGCCTATCAGGATCACTCGGTCGATGTCCTGCGCTTGAACCACTATGCGCTCGCCGCTCCCGACATCCGCCTTCTACCCGGACAGATGGGCATGGGAGCCCACACCGACTATGGCACGGTCACCATTCTTTGGGCCGATCCGGTCGTGCCGGGGCTGCAGATCCTGGACTCGTCGGGGACCTGGCACGATGTGGTGCCCAAACCTGGTGCGCTCTTGATCAACCTCGGGGACATGCTCGCGCGCTGGACCAATGACCGCTGGATCTCGACGATGCATCGCGTTCTGCCCTCCATCGATCGGAACGGTCGAGCGCTCCGGCGCCGCTCGGCTGCTTTTTTCCACGACGGCAACTACGATGCGCTCGTCACTTGTCTGCCCGGCTGCGCCGACAGTGAACATCCGGCACGCTATCCGCCAGTCACCGTGGCCGAGCACCTCGCGGCCAAACTCGCCGGTTCCCGGGGCTTGCAGCTCAACTCCGCGGAATCCCCCGAGGCCCTGCGCTTAAAAGCGGCTCTTTAGGGGCGAATTGCGATCGCGTCTCGGTGGTGGTGGAGCATTGCCACCAGAATGCGCAAGCGCACCCGCGAGTTGACGCAGGTGCAGCCGCGATTGACGGATGCGGTCCGCCCACCGATACTCCCGGGCAGAGGGCAAGCGTCTTCGGGAGATGACGGCATAAAGTGGAGCAATACCGCCTCTTTGGCCCCAGACGGTCTTCGCCCTGATCGACACAACGTGATCCGGGAAGACCGATAATAGATCGATAAAGCCGAGCAGTCCCGAAAGGGGGAGTTCATGTCGAGCGATAGCCAAAACGAGAAGGACCGGCGCAGCACAGCCGATCGACGCACTGTTACGGACCGACGAAACGAGGATGAGCGCCGGGCCGATACCGATCGGCGCAATCTGCTTGCGGGCCTGGGCGGCAAACAGGTCGCCCCGCCGCACCCCCGTGAACTCCTACGGACCGATCCGATGGGCACTCCCGGCATGCCGCGCAGCGCGCCGAGCTCATCGTTGCACTACATCCACCCCAAGGGCCAATACCCGATGGGCGATCGCGTGCCTCTGTCTCCTGCCGTAAAGTCCGGGAACCTCGTCTACGTCTCAGGCATTCCGGGCTATGACGAGCGCGGTCAGCTCGCAGTCGGAGACTTTGCCGCTCAAATGAGGCAGGTGATGGACAACATCACAGGCATCCTGCATGCCGCAGGAACCGGCTGGTCGCATGTGATGAAGGTCAATGTGCTCTTGACGCGCCGCGAGGATGTTGCCGAGATGAACCGCCTCTACGCCGAGTATTTCCCGTCTGGCAAGTATCCAGCCCGAACCACCGCGATCGTCTACTCCCTGCCTCATCAGGACTTCCTGCTCGAGATCGAGTGCGTGGCCGTGGTCTCTTAGAGAGGCAGTGCCGCGGCGATCGGATGAGCACGGACGTCGTGGATCGACGCCCGTTCTGGCACCCTGCTTCACCTCGAGGACATTTCTTCGGGCGATGGCAGAGACGACTCCGAAAGGCTCGCCCTCGACCCCGGGTGACTATTTTGCGGGCTGGAAACGGGGATCGCCAAACTGCCAGAGCATGAAGCTCCACAGGTCAGCGTACTCCTCCTCGCGCTGAGTCCTGGTGCTGCCAACGCCATGGCCCGCATCGAACTCGAGTCTGAGCAGGACGGGCTTGCCTGAGCTGGTCGCAGCCTGGAGGCGCGCGGCCATCTTCATCGACTCCCAGACCGGCACGCGCGGATCGTTCATGCCGTGAATCAGGAGTGTGGCGGGATAGGCGACGCCATCCTTGACGTGGGCGAGCGCATCCATCTCCAAAAGCGCGTGGAACTGCTCTTCAATCTTGACGGTGCCGAACTCCGGAATATTCGGTACGCCGTTGGCGCTGGTCTCAGAACGCAGCGCATTGAGCACCCCGACCTCCGGTATCGCCACCGCAAACAGGTCCGGACGCTCTGTCATGGCGCGCCCGATCAGAATGCCACCCGCACTACCTCCATGGATGGCGAGCTTGGGCGTGGAAGTATAGCCTTCGTGGATCAGGTATTCGGCGCAGGCAATCAGGTCCTTCCAGGTGTTGGGCTTGGTCGCCAGTTTGCCCGCCAGATGCCACTCCTCGCCGTACACGCCTCCTCCGCGCACGTGACAGGTCGCACGGATTCCGCCCAGTTCATACCAGGCGAGAAGCCGGGGCACATACGCCGGCTGGTCGGTGATCCCGTAGGCGCCATAGCCGTAGAGATGGGTCGGATTGCTGCCGTCCATCTTGATCCCTTCGGGATAGACGATCGACAGGGGCACCTGCGTGCCATCGTAGCTCTTGACCCGAACCTCGCGGGCGACGAGCCCTCTGGGCGCCCCATACGGTCCGGGCTCCTGCAGTCCGGTGTCCTCCACGTGGTTCGGGGTGAAATCGACCGCGTAGTAGCCAGAATCGCGGATCCAGGACCCAAGGGACAGGACGAGCCCATCTAAGCGCCAGTCGATCGACGCGGTTCCGATCGTCCCCTCCTGGGGCAGAGCAACCTTCTCGGCGGTGGCGCCCGCGGTGTAGGCGATACGGCGCAGCACGCCCACCACGCCGTTCCGGCTCTCCACATAGAGGGCATTCTTGGCGAGCCCAAATCCCGTCACGACCTGGTCGCTTGGGGCGACGAGAACCGACGCGTGGGCGGGATCGGGATGCTTCACGCTCGTCCTGATGAGCTTATAGCGCGGTGCGTCCTTGTGCGTAAGAAGATACAGGTCGTCGCCGCGGATCGCAAAGGAGGTCACCTCGTCCTCGCGGCCGAAGAGTTTGCGCCACTTCACGCCCGGCTTGAAGACGTCCGCGCGCCGCGTGATATAGACGAGGCGCTCGCGCTGCACGCCATTTTGCGGCATGGCAATCACGTAGGGCGTACCGGGCTGGGAGAAGACCAGAGGAAAATCCTCGGGCGATATCTCCATGCTCTTCGAGACACCCGCCTGGAGGATCGCCGGGTCCGGACCGTGGCCCCGCAAGCGATGGAAATAGGCCGTCTGGAAGCGGTACTTCTCCGAGTCGGGCGTGCCTGCTGGAAGGCTGCGCTGCCGCAGGTAAAAAAACCCGCTGTCATCAGGCAGCCAGTTTGCGCCACTGTAGTGGGCCCGATCGATCGGCTCGATCATCTCCTTTAATGTCGCAACTTCGAGTAGATGAATCGAGGCCTCCTCGGAGCCCCCGGCAGACAGGCCATAGGCGACGTAGCGGCCGCTGTCCGATGGTGCATAGAACGTGATCGCGTAAGGCTGACCGAGTCGTTTGGCGAGGCTCTCCGGGTCGATCAGCAGTTTCTCGGCTCCCGAGAGACCCTGGCGTACGTAAAGCTTGAACTGGTTGTCCTGTGGTCCGCGCTTCTCGTAGAAATAGACCTCGCCCGGCAGGCGGGCGATTTCGGTGATGCGCTCCCGGCTCGAGCCGTCCAGTTCCGCGATCCTGGCCAAAAGCCCCTTGCGTCCTGGGATCGCGTCGAGCGCTGCGCGGGTGAACTCCGATTCGGCTTTGGCCCATTGCTGCACTTCGCTCGTGCGCGGATCTTCCATGTACCGGTAGGGATCAGTGACCTCGACACCGAAGTACGAGTCGGTGACGGGCTTGACCACGGCCACCGGCAGCTCAGGTTCAGCCGCCTGGGCGCTCAGTCCGATGAGGCTTGCAAGGATCCAGAAGCGAGGCCTTGACGCGAGCATGACGTTCAATCCGTTTCTAGGGGGTTGATGGGGATTTCGCAAACGCGCCCTCGCCAGTGCCTGGAGACTCGTGGCGACGGGAAGGCCAGCGCGGGCTCATGGTATCGCCGGCATTACGGCCAGCACAAGGCTCTATCGGAACCATGAAGGCCTGCGAGCCGCCTCTGAAGAGCTCTTGCGGGAAGTTCCCCGCCCGGAGCGCCTTCCAGTAGAATCAGAAAATGAACCAGCATATTGGAATCGTCGCCTGCTCCGCGGAAGGCGCGGCGCTATGCTATCGCACGATCTGCGACGAGGGGGCCCTCTGGCATGGTGATCACGGCCACCCGGAGGTCTCGCTGCACAGCCATCCGCTCGCCGCCTATGTCGAGTGCCTCGAGGAAGGCGACTGGGCAGGAGTGGGAGAACTGATGTTGGCGTCGGCACAGAAGCTCGCGACCATCGGTGCCGAGTTTCTGATCTGCCCGGACAACACCATCCACCTGGCGCTGCCCCTGATCGAAGCGCGCTCGCCTTTGCCCTGGTTGCACATCGCCGAAGTGGCAGCGCTTGAGGCCGCGCGTCATGGATACCAGCGGGTCGGACTGATCGGTACGCGCTGGCTTCTCTCGAGCGACGTCTATCCCCAGAAATTCAAAGCGAAGGGGCTGGAAGTCCTGCGCCCGGTCGCAGCGGAAGAAGAGGAGATCAATCGCGTCATCATGGACGAACTGGTCTACGGGATCTTCAAGGAAGAGGGCGTGTCCCTCTTTCAGCGCGTCATGGACCGTATGCAGGCAAGAGGTTGCGATGCGGTCATTCTGGCCTGCACCGAGATCCCGCTCGTGATGAGCGATGCCAATTCTCCACTGCCCACACTCGACTCGACCCGACTTCTCGCCCGTGCCGCCCTGGCACGCGCTCTGCCCGGTTTTACCCCGAACGAAAACGCGCGTCCAACCGAGCGCGAAAACCCCAGCGAAGACCCGAACGGCTGATCTCAGCGGGCGAGGGCCGCTGCTGCCGCTCTGCCTGGTCGTCCGCTCGTGCACTTGACGTCCCTCTTCGTCCGCTTGCGCTCGAGGAAGACCGTTTCATCCGCGCACGCGGCATTTCGTCGCAGACCCGCCCCGGGCAGAGCACGCTTTGCGATGATCGGCTCACGGATCGATTCGGTCCGGACCACCACTTGCAAAGGACACCCCAATGGAAAACCCAAGGAGCTGCGGCGCCCTTCTTGCTATGGTCTTGCTCGGATGGATCGCCCTCTGTGGTCCCGCCCACGCGGTCGGCTACAGCCACGAGATGGTCGAGGATCCGCAGGGGCAGCCGATCGAGATCGGGATCTGGTATCCGAGCGATGCACCGACGAGTGCCAGACGACTGGAACTTTTCGAGCAAACGGTGGCGCAGGATGGTGCCGTCCTGCCAGGCAGCCCTTCGCCCCTGGTCGTGTTCTCGCACGGGACCGGCGGCAGTTACGCCGGCCACTACGACACGGCGATCGCACTCGCCCAAGCCGGCTTCGTCGTTGCAACACTGACCCACACCGGGGATAACTATCGCGACCAAAGCCGGGCACTCGCCATCTGGGACCGGCCGCGCCAGGTCTCGCTGGTCATCGACTACATGCTCACCCGCTGGAGTGGGCACGAACACCTCGATCCGGCTCGCGTGGGCGCATTGGGCTTCTCGGCGGGAGGCTTCACGACGCTCGCCCTCATCGGGGGCATCCCCGACTTCACGCTCATAGCAGGACACTGCCGGGACCAGCCACAAGAGTGGACCTGCCATCTGCTTGCGCGGTCGGCGCCCGCCGCGCAAGGGCGCCCCATGACCTCGGCCGTCGTGATGAAGGACGAGCGCGTCAAGGTGGCTGTCGTCGCCGCACCGGCGCTGGGCTACACGTTCCTGCCGGATGGGCTGAAGACAGTGCGGATTCCGGTGCAACTTTGGCGCGCGGAGAATGATCACATCCTGCCCCAGCCCTTCTACGCCGAGGCGGTCCGAGGGGGGCTGCCACTCGCCCCCGAGTACCACGTCGTGGCCGGCGCCGATCATTTCGACTTCTTGGCACCTTGCAGCAGCGCGCTTACCGCCGTCGCGCCTGAGATCTGCACGGACCCGACGGGATTTGATCGTGTCGCCTTCCACCAGCAGTTCAATGCCGAGGTGGTGCGCTTCTTTCAAGCGCACCTCTAGAGGTGCGCACCCCACAGAGCCAACGCAAGCCTAGCTCTGTCCAAAGCGACCGGTCTCGCCTCGCTCCAACTGGTTCAAGCGGCGCTCGAGATCGATCGCATCGCGCGATCCGGCGAGATAGGCATCCCAGGGAGCTGCGGAATGGCCGAAATACTGATCCAGACTCTGGACGATACGGCTGATAAGGGTTTTCATGATCGAGAGTATTTTGAAAAAGTCAGGGGCCAGGGAGCCGCCCGGCGCTCGGGGAGGGAACCACGTTCCCTTCCCGTGCAGCTAGATCGAGCGCGACGACTGGCCACGCTCCAGTTCGCGCATGCGGCGCTCGACATCGGCGGTATCGGACGAGCGCGCGACATAGCGCTCCTCATCGGTCAATTTGGCGCCAGCCAGCGTTTCGCTGATGTCTCTTGCGATTCTTTTGAGTAGAGAGTTCATAGGGACCTCCATGTCGGTTAGATCTCCTATATCGGCACGAACTGACGCAACGCACAATCCAGAGTGGATATGGCTCCCATAAGCCTTGAACATGGCAGCGCCTGGCAGGCGTCTCGCGCCACAAACGGCACTGATTGGTTCTACTCAGAGGCTATTTCGATCGTTTTCGGGGCGATATGGCGGTCATTTCGAATCCCACACACCTTTTCCCGCTCCATCTGGCCCAATTTCTTCTCGAATGCTGGACTTCGTGTGCTTTTCAGAAGATTTTGGTGCCCTTTCACTCCATTTTTCGACTGAATCGAGCTGAAACAGGATCGTGCGTCCACGCCGCCTGGGGGCGGGGAAGGCGCGAGCAGAAGCCTTGGGATGCGCCGGCCAGACCCCAGATACCAAAGCGCAGCCCGATCGGGCTAGAACCTGTGGCTTTCTTCGCATCTATAATCCGAGGCAATGCTGCACTAGCACAAACCTTCAGGCTGGGTTAGGCTCCTTCCTCCCAGACTGCAGTGGACGGACGCCGTGGCTGGACGACCAGAGTGATGGCAAAGCCAAGAGCAACGTGCGAGGTTCCTGTTCGGAAGTCTCGTCTGACCGATCCCGCGCGAGCACCCGGCCGGGAGCGCCCTCTTCGGTCGAACCGGACCATGGGGTGCCACGGCGCTGATCCAGGCTCGCAGCCGATCGGCATTCCGGGCCTAACACGGCCTTAACTTGATCAGAAAACAACATGTCCTCTCTCCTTGAACCCCTCTCGGTTGGCGATCTTCGCCTACCGAACCGTATCATCATGGCCCCACTGACCCGAGCCCACGCCAATCCGGGACGGGTACCCAACGACTTGATGAGGCAGTACTACGTCCAGCGCGCAAGCGCCGGGCTCATCATCAGCGAGGCGACCTCGGTCACCCCGATGGGTGTGGGTTATGCGGATACACCGGGAATCTGGTCGGTCGAGCAGGTCGCCGGCTGGAAGCACATCACCGAGGCGGTCCATGCGGCGGGCGGACGGATCGTGCTGCAGCTCTGGCACGTCGGGCGGATCTCCGACCCGATGTTTCTCGATGGCGCCCATCCCGTCGCCCCATCGCCGATCGCCGCGAAAGGACACGTCAGCCTCGTGCAACCGAAGCGCGCCTATGTGAAGCCGCGCGAATTGCGCACCGAGGAGATTCCGCTCATCATCGCCGCGTTTCGCCAGGGCGCCGAGAACGCCAAGAAGGCGGGTTTCGACGGCGTCGAGATCCATGGCGCGAACGGCTATCTGATCGACCAGTTCTTGCAGGACAAGACCAACCATCGCACCGATGGCTACGGCGGCTCGATCGAGAACCGCGCCCGGCTCATGCTCGAGATCGCTGACCAGTGCATCGCCGTCTGGGGCGCCGGCCGGGTGGGCATGCACTTGGCACCCCGATCCGATGCGCACGACATCGGCGATTCGGACCGTCGCGCAACCTTCACCCATGTGGCACGCGAACTCGGCCGGCGCAAGATCGCATTCTTGTGCGCCCGCGAACACGTTGCAGAAGACAGCCTCGGGCCGGAGCTGAAAAAGGCATTTGGCGGCGTGTATATCGCCAACGAAGGCTTCACCAAAGCCAGCGCCGAAAAAATTCTTGCCGAAGGCAACGCCGATGCGATCGCCTTTGGTCAGCTCTTCATCGCCAATCCGGATCTGCCGCGCCGCTTCGCCCTCGATGCCCCGCTGAACGTACCTGAGCCCAAGACCTACTACGCACCGGGACCTCACGGCTATATCGACTATCCGTTCCTCGAAGACGCGAACGGTGCGATCGCTGCCAGCTAGCGCGTCTGACGCCAAAGGGCGCGCCAATATGGGTGCGCCGCAGGACCTGGGCGCGGATGACGCGCCAGGCTCATTCGCATAGCCCGGACCAGGGTCGCTCGGCCCTCTTTGCCGTGCCGTGGATGACGGCCTCGAATCCATCGGGGCCGGGGCGCTTAAGACCGGTCTGTCGCAAAACGGTATTACATGTTTACGACAATCGGTGGCATTCCATCCTCTGGAGCCATGCCCATGCCCATGTCCACCTCGCAGGCCACGACCACCCCGTACGGTCCAAGGCGCTCCAACGTGACTCTCCTCCTGGCGTTATCGATCGGGCTCTGGGGTGCGACCGTGCCCGGGCACCTACCTGCTGCCGAAACCCAGCCAGCCGTAGACCAGGCCTCGGTTGGCGCGGGCAACGCGCGGGCCCTCGCCGTCGCCCATGCCTCACCGCTCGTCATGTCGGCCTATCACCAGATCCAGGATAACGCCCGGAGTTTGCATGACCCGAAGATTCGCAAGGAGACCCTCGATCTTGTGGCGAACGAGAAGGTCTGCGTCAGCTCGCGCGCCCATCTCGGTGCGGCCGAGAAGGAACGTATCCTCAGCGCCCTGCGCGAGGCGAAACTGATCGATCCGGCTGATGAGGCAGCCTTTCCTGGCGGCCTACTCGCCGGGGTGTTTCCGCCCCTGGTCGACGAGACGAGCGACTGCCCGCAACTGCCGCAACCCTTCCTCTCCGCACCGGGCAGCTACTGGGGCGGCCATCATTCCGAGCCGGGAGGTCTCATGGTGCACGAGGCCTTCAACGACTTCAGCGACCTCGCGCTCGAGCGCAATTATCAACAGATCTATGGCACGAAGCGCCCCGACGGATTTCCCGTGGTCGGTGCACGCGTGCCCCTGGGTGCACATCCAGGCGATCTGCCGATCGACTCCGATCTGATCCTGGCCGTGCCCCTCTGGCACGACTGGGCCAAGAGTTATGTCTTTCAGTGGACAGCAGAGGGACGCGAATTCCAGGAGCTCAATTTCGGCGGTGATGGCAAGACTGATGACTATGGTTCTGCCGGAAGCTCGAAGACCGGCGCCCACCACATCCTGGGGATCGCCGAAGCGATGAAGCGCCACATGCCGCCGGAGTTTGTGATCATGCAGGCCAGTGCTCACTCGGCACCGACCTCCGGCAACGAATACAAGGTCGTGAACTGGCTGCGCACGGCGGCGCTCCTCGCCTCGATCGATCCCATCAAGGCAGGCTATCTCGAAGAAGTCGACCACCGGCTGCGTCTGCCTGCGCTGCGCGCCATCCACAACGAAGACTTCCCCGCCGGCATGGCCCACACCAACATGCTCGTCGAGTACCTCGCGCACAATCTTTCCGATGCGGACTACACCTTCACGATCCCGGTGGTGCACGATGTCGAAGCACTTCTGGCCAAGCTGGCCCCGGAATACGGCTACGATCCTGGCGAGCCGACCCGTTACAACTGGCAGTTCAGGAATCCGGTGCTGAGCACGCTCAGTTCCGAGCGGCTCTATATCCTCTACAGCAGCCAGGGGATGGCAGGCGTGAAGACCGAACTCGACCTGCTACGCCGCCGTGGGATGATCTAGAGGAAGCGCAGCCGTACGCCTACGAGCGCCTCACGGTCGCTTGCGCGCCGTCCCGGTCGATATAGCGACGCTCGCCCGATTCGGGGTTGTATTCGACGTCCAGAATGCGACCGGTCTCCGGATCCTCGAAGCGCTCTCCGGTACGCTGCCATGCGCCCACTGCACCACCTGTCCTCGTCCGATAGCGCCAGCGCTCAAAGGACAGGGCAAGGAGCGTGATGACGCCAAAGACCAGCAGCTGGATGCCTGGCACGGGCACCCTCACCAGGCACAGGACCAGACCGACGAGGCTCGCCCCTGCCGAGGCGACGAGGAGCGCCGTGCGCAACATCATGGCGCTGTTTTCTCGATGACGACCGCGGTGCCGTAAGCCACGATCTCGCTCATGGTCTGCCCAATCTCGGAGGAGTCAAAGCGCATCATCACGATCGCATTGGCATGCATCAGTGTCGCGTTGCGGACCATCCGATCCACCGCGTGGCGCCTCGCCTCCTCGAGCAACTGGGTGTACTCGGTGATCTCCCCTCCCACGAGCGAGCGAAATCCGGCCATGATGTTGCCACCCAGACCCCGGCTGCGCACGACCACGCCGAAGACCTGTCCCTTGGCCTCGAGCACCCGGTGACCCGGTACCTGTTCGGTTGTCACAACGATCATCGCAAGCACCTTGTTCTATCCAGAACATACCATCTTAGCCTTGTCCAGTCGGCTTGGGGGCCGTGGGGCTTCGCGGCGCAAGAACAGGACCTACCTTAGAACCTCTGGCGCACGGATGAAATACTCGCGCTCATGGGGCTCGAGCGTCGGCATGGCGTCGCCCAGGTAGACCCAGAGCGCATCGGGGCCCACGAAGTGGTAGGTCACAATCGTCGGACGATGCGTGATCGGCTCCTCGGTTTCGATGGCAATGGCATCGGCGGTCGCGCCCAGAATCCGGTAGGGAAGGGTCTCGTCATAGCCGAACACGTGAAACGGCCGATCCCCGATCGTCACATCCCGATCGGGCATCACGTAGTGGATGTGACCCGCGCGGATGGTCACCCTCAGATGACCGAGCGTGTCGCGCTCGAATTCGCGCGTCTTCTCTTCCAGTCGCGCATGCTCCTCGTTGTAGCGCAGCGTGGCGGCAGCGTCCGAGAGCCAGCTGCCCTCAATCCCGGGCACTGCCTCGGTGCCGCCCGCAGCATGTCCGATCCCAGGCAAGAGCCCCGTGGCGAGGCAGGCTGCAGCCAGAAAGGCCCGCGCGCGATAACTTTCCCAGCCACGGCCCGCAGGACGGCCCCGATGCTGTCTGACCTCGAACATCGATCCTCCCGTTTCCCGATTGAAGTGACTTAACCCCATTCTAGCGAGGCGCGCGTTTAGGTTTTCCAGACGGTCCTTGGTATTTTCTCATCCCCTTACCTCAGCGGAGCCTCGCATGCCCCAGTTCCATCGTATCGCCTCTGGTCTTGTCCTCCTCCTCGGTTGGGCGGGCGCCCTACCCGCCAGCGCCGAAAGCATCACGCGCTCGAGCGTGACCAGCGTCGTGCTCTATCCGGGCGCAGCCGCTGTCGAGCGTTCGGCACACGTCACGCCAGGCACCACCGAAGTCGTTTTCTCGTGTCTGCCAGAAGGGCTTGATGCCGAGAGCCTGCGTGCCGAAGGAGGCGCCGGGATCACGATCGGTGAAATTCGGGCCACCAGCGTGAGCGCCTCGAACGGGCTCGTTGCCTGCCGCCATACCGCGGTCGACGACCGCATCCGCGCAATGGAAGACCAACGCGCAAGCGTGGCTGCCGAGCAGGAGGCCAACGAGATCACAGCGACCTTTCTGAAGTCGATCAAGGGCTCGGGCGAAGAGCACTCCAGCGGGGTGACGGATCTGCGCAACCTGCCGGCCTCGAGCGATGCACTGCGCCGCACTGCCGAGGCGACCCTGGCCAAACGCCAGGCCTTCGAGCGCAAGCTCGAAGACTTGGACCGGGAACTCGAGGCCTTGAGGGACGAGCGCGATAAGCAGAACACCAAGACCCAGAACTATCAGAATGTCACCGTCGCTCTACGCAGTGACAGGGCTGCCGATTTGCGCCTCATCTATCAGGTCAACCAGGCGGGGTGGACCCCCCGCTATCGCGCTCTGCTCGATACATCAACGGGCCGGGTCACCCTTGAGCGCGAAGCGCAGATCGCGCAGTCGACGGGCGAAAGCTGGGAAGGAGTGCGCATGCGTTTGTCCACGGTCCAACCGCGCGCCAATGCGACTCCGCCCGAACCGCAGACGATGCGCGTGGGCATCCTCGCGCCGCCCGCACCGCGGGACGCGCAAGGCGCCGTGGGCAGCGCGCGGATGTACGCGGCCGCTCCCGCCGCCGCAGCGCCCGCGCCGGTGGCCGCGTCGGTTGCACCGCAGAAGTCCGCGCCCCCGCTTTTCGAGGCTTCCGCATTCGTTGGAGTCTATGCGACCGAATTCGTCGTCGCGACGCCTGTGACCTTGCCTTCGGATGGACAAAGACTGAACGTCACGCTCGATCGCACTCCCCTCGCCTCGACGCTGAAGGTCCGGACAACACCGTCACTGGCCCAGGTGGCCTATCTGATCATCGAAGCCGAACGCCAGCCGGGCGTCTGGCCGCGCGGTGCGCTCTCGCTGGTGCGCGACGGCTCGGGGGTCGGATCGATCGCCAACTGGAGTCCTCAGGATAGCGAGCACTTCTCCATTCCCTTCGGACGCGACGATCTGGTGAAAGTCACGCTCGAGCCGAAGACGCAGTTCAATTCAAGCTCGGGGGTCTTTGGCGGGCGCAGCGAGCGACGCATCGCCGCGGCCTACAACGTCGAGAATCTCCATGCCACACCCATCGCGCTCGAGATCCTCGAGGCAAGCCCGGTCTCGACCGATGAGCAGGTCGAGGTCAAGAAGACCTTCAGTCCCCCGATCACCCTCGAGGCCTGGGAGGACAGGCCTGGAGTCGTGGCCTGGCAGATCCCGCTCGGCCCCAAGGCCAAGACCCACGTCGAGGCCCAGTACGCGATCACTGCACCGAAGGACGCGCGCACATTTGGCTACTAGCGGCATGAACAGGGCCCCGCAATGGGGCCCGCTTCACACTTGCCATCACCTCGCTACCTGGCTTGGGGTCGTCCGGCGCTCGACCGTGTGGCCCCTTTCTTGCTATCTTCGGCCCAACAATCTTCACACGAGAAAGGACCTGTGGTGAATCCGGGCCAGCTGGTCGAAAGCTACAAATTCTGGGAAGTCGTAACGCTCTGGGCCAAAGACAGGCTCGAACATGAACTGGTCATCGCGCGCTCTCTTGCCCATGGCGTGATCGTCGATGGTTTGCGTCTCTATAGCGTCGACCCGCGGTGGCTGCGAGAAGACGAGAGCCTATCGGGCCATCCCTATATCGGCTATGCAGCGCAGGGAGGCGAGCCGATCCTGCTGCGCGCTCCGGTACTGGAGCATCTGCTGGGCGTCGCACGCGCCGCGGCAGAACCCTCGCGCTTGATCCTGCAAGACGAGTTCATCCGGCGTCCCGACTTTAGGGACTGGCTTCTTGCGACCGATCAGCCGCTCCCGTTCTTTTGGTTCACCGAAGAGGAAGCAACCCATGCGCGCGAATCGGATCGATCCGTCTTGAGCGCTGTGGGTCTTAGGGAGCGGCTCGGCTAGCGGCTCGGCTACCTACTCGGCTACCTACT
>CAJCID010000122.1 GCA_903970305.1 Rhodospirillales bacterium
CCGAGAGGCCGGCAAAGGCGCTGCCGTTGTTGTTCGCTGCCGACGAATAGGCATAGAGGATCTCGGAGAACCCGTGCGCACCCGGATTGGCCACGCCCGCCGCACCCGCATCCACGCTGACGGCGATTGCCGTGAGAAGCAGCACGAACACCGGAGTGACCAGGATCGCGATCGAGGTCATCTTCATGTCATAGGACTCGATCTTCTTGCCGAGGTACTCGGGTGTGCGACCGATCATCAGTCCGGCAATGAAGACGGCGAGGATCGCGTAGACCAACATCCCGTAGAGTCCGGAGCCGACCCCCCCGAAGACGACTTCACCAAACTGGATCAGCCACATCGGTACGAGTCCTCCCAGAGGCAGGAAGGAATCGTGCATGGCATTGACCGCCCCGCATGATGCGGCAGTGGTGATGGCCGCAAAGAATGCCGAGGCGACCGGACCGAAGCGGACCTCCTTGCCCTCCATGTTCCCCAGGGATGGATCGGTGCCCAGCGCCGTCAGCAGGGGGTTGGCGTGAATCTCCGAGGCCACGCAGATCCCGGCCATGATGACGAAAATGACGGTCATCGCGGCAAGTACGGCCCAGCCCTGGCGGATATCACCGACCATCCGGCCAAAGGTGAAGCACAAGGCTGCGGGAATCAGAAAGATCGACAGCATCTGCAGAAAATTCGTCAGGGGAGTCGGATTCTCGTAGGGGTGAGCCGAGTTGGCGTTGAAAAATCCGCCCCCATTGGTTCCGATCATCTTGATCGCCTCTTGCGAGGCGACTGGACCCAATGCGATCGTCTGGGTGGTCGAGACGGCCGGATCGGTCAGGGCCTTGCCCTGTGCGTCCAGGAGCGGCTGGCCATCGGCGCCCAATCGCGGATTGTCATAGTGGGTCGGCTCCAAAGTGGTGACGCTCGCATACGCATCGAAGGTCTGAATCGATCCCTGCGACACCAACACGAGCGCAAAGACGATCGACAGGGGTAACAGCACGTAGATCGAGGCGCGCGTCATATCGGTCCAGAAATTGCCGATGGTTGCCGACGATTTCCGAGCGAAACCGCGGATGAGCGCCAAGGCCACTGCAATGCCCGTCGCCGCGGAAAGGAAATTCTGCACCGTGAGCGCGAGCATCTGCGTCAGGTAAGACATCGTCGACTCGCCGGAGTAGGCCTGCCAGTTGGTGTTGGTCACAAAGCTGATCGCGGTGTTAAAGGCGAGATCCGGAGCGATGGCAGGCAAGGCCGCCGGATTGTAGGGGAGGAGTTGCTGCACCCTTAAGAGGAGATACACCGCGAGTGCCCCGATGAGGCTGATGACGATGACAGACAGGGCATATTCGCGCCACGACATCTCGCGCCGCGGATCGACACCAGCCAAGCGATAGAGAAGCCGTTCCGGCGCCGTCCAGCGCGCGGCAAGCCCGTCTGGATCGGCCAGACGGGCGATCCAAGCCCCAAGCGGGTAGGCTCCGGCCAGCAGCAGCACAGCATAGGCCGCGAACATCGAGTAGTCGCGCGCTTGCATCAGAAGTCCTCGGCGCGCAGGAGCGCATAGATCAGATAGACGAACAGGAATGCCGCGCACACTGCGCCGATCCAATAGAACAGATTCATGGCCGTGCCTGCAGCACCTGGCAACCCCAGACAAATCCGTACAGGATGAGTGCAAAGGCGAGCAACAAACCGACGTAGACAAGATCCATCACAGTCTCCACAAGACAGCCTTGGAGCTTAGCGGCCCCTTCGTCAAATTCGAGAAGAGTTCGCGAAGGGCCGTATAAAGAATCTGTAAAGGTCCGCTGTGGGCCGCCTTCGGTGCTGCCATGCCGCCCGTATACTGAGTGCCTGAGCCCAGCCAAGCCCACCCAAGCCGCATGCGTTTCCGTCCGTCCATCCTCGCTTTGTGGGCCCTGTCCCTCTCTGTGAGCCTCTCTGTGGACGGGGCAGCGCCAGGCGCGGGCAGGACTGGCGACATCGACCCCTCGATACCCTGGCCCGCGCAGGGCTTTGCATGCGATCTTCAGACGCTTCGCGACGGACGCCTGGAGGTCCAATTCCATGGGGATGCAGACTGGCCAAACGCGGTCTTGCGGGCCGCCCAGACGCCCGCAAGTTGGGCAGATGCCACGACGCTTGTGGTGCCTCTCGAGAACCCCGGCGACGCGGGAGTGGATCTCTTCCTACGCGTGGGTGACGATGCCCAGGCAAGCTGGCCCGATCATGCCATCGCCCAACGCCGCTATATCGGACCGCACACCGCCACGACGCTCCTGATCGCCTTGAGCGCCCATCCGGGGCGCCAGATGGGCATGCAATCTCCACCGCCACCCGTCGGGGCAAGCGCACAGGGAACCATTTCGCTCGCCGACCCGACCGGCAGAGTCGACCCGTCGCACCTGACCAGTCTTTATCTCGTCGTGTGGGGACGCACTGGGCCACGCCGGCTCATCGTCGGCACACCTCGGCCCGCGGAATTCGACTGGGGCCAAGCCGCCTATACCGGCCTCATCGACCGCTTCGGACAATACACACGCGGCACCTGGCCGGGGAAGGTCCGAAGTGATGCAGATCTGCGAGAGGTGCGGGTGAGCGAGGCCGAGTTCGATGCCGAATCCCGCAGCCAACGGGGCCAGTTCGATCGCTTTGGCGGTTGGCTGGGAGGGCCGCATTTCGCGCCGGGCAGAGGCTTTCGGGTGGAGCGTTCCGAGCACGGCACCTGGTGGTTCGTCACGCCCCTCGGAAACCCGTTTTTTTCACTGGGAGTCGACACCGTCTCGCGCGCCGATCCGCGCACCTTCTTCGAGGGCCGTGAGTTCATGTTCGAAGAGTTGCAGGTGCCGCCAGATGCCCCCCCGGAGGTTCTCGGCGTGGCGCAGTCCACCGAGGGGGGAGTCCCCTATGGGGTGCCCCGTTTTAACACCGGCCGCTGGATCAATTTCTATGCTCTGAACCTGCTGCGCAAGTTTGGAGCCAAGTTTCCCGAAATCTGGCCTGATGCGGTGCTGGGCAGGCTTTCCGCCTGGGGCTTTAACACGATCGGCAATTGGAGTGATTCCGCACTGTTTAAGCACCACATCCTGCCGTACACGGTACCGATCTCTCTGGGGGCTGGTCCGACTCGAATACCAGGTGGCAATCCGGAGATCGCGGACATCGCAGACCCATTCGGGGCGGACTTCGCGCCGCGCGCCAAAGAAGCGATCGTCAACGTGACCCGGGCGTACCGCGACGACCCTTGGCTCATCGGGTATTTTGTGGACAACGAGTTGCCCTGGGGCGA
>CAJCID010000123.1 GCA_903970305.1 Rhodospirillales bacterium
GCACCGGCTGCGCCTCCCACGGCAAGCCCGGCGCCTGTGGCTTCCCCGGTTGCCGTAGCGACAGCAGCGCCTGCTGCAGCGCCCGCCGCTGTGCGCGCTCGCGAAGAAGTCCTCGCGATCTTCTCGACGGCTAATCGCGCCCAAGGCATTGTCAATCGACTCAAACAAAACGGCGGGGACGCGATGGTGCGAGCCGGCACCGATCCGTCCGATCCAAGCTTTGCGGTGGTGTTGCGGTTCCCCGACACGCCCGACGGTTATCGCAGCGCTGCGCATACGATCGAGGCGGCCGACCTCGCGGGTCTCGTTGCCCTGCCCGCGCCGCACTAAAGAGTCCGTCCCGAGGCTTGTTACGCACTGCGCGACCCGCAGCGCTGGGATCGAGCCGAGCTAGACCTCGCCTGGAAACTGCGCGAAGGTGATGCAATTGCCATCCGGGTCCAATGCCGTAAACTCCATGGAGCCCCAGGGTCGAGGGCTCAGGTGTCCGTTCGGATGGACGATGCCACGCTCTGCGGCGTGGCGATAGAGGGCGTCGATGTCGGTGACGACGATGCGGCAGCCGGTGTTCTCCGCGATCAGCGTGTCACTGCAGGCCCAGTAGTGGAGCGCGCAGCTGTCGCGCTCGGCGATACCGTACACGCCAGGCTCGGCGTGGATCTTCTTGAATCCGAGTTGATCGACCAGAAAAGCGATGCTGCGCTCGATGTCCAAAGAGGCCAGCATCGGAATCGCCTTCAAGAAATGTCCCGGTACAGTCATTCGAATACCCTCTGCTTGACCTCATTGGCCATGCTACCCGCCCACTGGTGGCTGACGACTGTCGGACCGTGCCCGGCACTGCGCCGCAATAGCGCCGGAATCGCGATGCCGCGCTCTACCTAGGCGGCCTTACGACCCAACGGCCTTACGACCCAGCGGCCTTACGACCCACGACATAACTCGCCCCGGCCGGCCCGTAGCGCTCGGTATGGACCCGATGCGCTTCAAGCTCAAAAATATCGCCCACTCGGTACTCACGGGCTTCGGCGCCGCAACTGATTTCCATCTGTCCTGAAATGATCAGCGCGCGTGCCGAAAACGGATGCGAATGGGTGTCGATGAAGGTATTCGGTGCATAGGTCTTCTCCAGCACCTCGTCGTATCCCGCTTGCTTTAGCTCCGACTTGAATTGCTCAAGATCCATCTCAGCCTCCAGAGGGTCACGCGTTCTTGCGGCCCGAACCACCATGATATTCCAAGTAAAGCGATCCCGATCGTTGGCCGATGGGATACTCTCGCTGGCCCTTGCCTCTTTTCGCTCCTGCTGGTTTGTGGCGGTACACCCCGGCGCATCATCTCTGTCATCACAGTCGTCCAAGCTTGCCGTGCGCATCTCTTCAAATTTCGCTATCGCGAAGCTACAAATCGTCTCGAGCCTGGGTCGCTCAGGGATCGGGCGGTCCAAAGCCACGGCGCGGATCATTCTGCTTGGGGTCGTGCTGGTGTTCGGGCCGTGGCAGGGCACAGCGCACGCGGCGCCAGTGCCGGGCGTATCGATCGAGCGCATCGATGCGATCCGCTGGCACTCCGATGGGGCGACCGTCGAACTCAGTCTGAGGCTTGAGAATCCACAGGGTGTGGCCCTGCCCCTGCAGAGTCTGCATTTCCAGTGTTTTTTTACCGACACGCCCGTTGCCGCCGGAGCCAGCCTCGGGCCGGTACGGATTCCGGCGGGCGGTAGTGCGATCGTCCCTGTACGCCTTGAGATCGATCCGGTCACGGTCATGGTGCTCGCACAAGACCTGTCCTCCGAGAGTCCGCTCACCTATCGGATCGAGGGTGTGGCCGAGGTCGGTTTGACCGGTATTGCCGTCCCGTTCTCGCACTCGGGCACGATCGATCTGGGCCGGCAGCTGCAACACTAGATATTCGATACCGAGCCATTGTGTCTTGCACCCTCCGTGCCCATATCAGCTCTTTGGGCTGTCTCGCCTTTCCGAGAGGCTAGGCCTATCGCTTGGGGATGCGTATGACGCAACTTAGTGGCTGGATCGAACTCTACGGCTTGGCCTTCGTGTTTCTGAACGTCCTGGTCTCGCAGATGGGGATTCCGATCCCCGCGGTGCCGACCTTGGTGGTCGCCGGCGCGCTCCTGGTTCCCGGTCGCCACAGCTTCAGTACGCTCGCCTTGACAGCCATGACGGCAGCGCTTGTGGCTGATCTGGGCTGGTACTTTGCAGGAAACCGGCTGGGGCGCCGGGTGCTGCGTGCGATGTGCAGGATCTCTCTGTCGCCGGACAGTTGCGTGCGTCAGACCGAGTCGATCGTGCATCGCTTCGGAGCGGGATCGCTGCTCTTCGCCAAGTTCCTCCCGGGCTTTGCTGCGGTCGCGACTGCGATGGCGGGGACGCTGCGCACCCCGATCGGGCTGTTCATGCTGTGCGATGCCTGTGGTGCGCTCCTGTGGGCGAGCACTGCCATCGGCGCGGGTATGCTGTTTCGCGAAGCAATCGCGTCGATTCTGATCCGCTTAAATGAGCTCGGGCAGATCGGATTGTTGCTGCTCTTGGTCGCGCTGGCCTTGTTTGTGGCCTCAAAGTGGTGGCAGCGCCACCGGTTTTACCGCGAATTGCGTATGGCCCGGATCTCGGTCGGAGAGTTGAAGGACCTGCTGCAGGGTGAGGCGCCGCCGGTGATCCTCGATGTGCGCTCAGCCGCGGCCCAGAGCAACGAGGGCCGGATACCCGGCGCAATCACGGTCGATGACTCGAGCCTTGCGGAAAATCTCAGCGCCCTGCCCCTCCATGGAGAAGTCGTCGTGTACTGCGCCTGCCCGAATGAGGCATCCGCAGCGCGTTTGGCAAAGCTCCTGATCCAGCGCGGCTACTCGAGGGTTCGACCCTTGGCAGGCGGCATCGACGCCTGGATCGCAGCCGGTTATCAGGTGGACAAATCAGAGCTTGATCTCACCGTGTCTGCTCTCTGACCAGGCCATAAGGGCAGTGCGCTCCCCGGCCAGGTCAGTTTGGAAGAGTTCGGGCAACTTTGCCGAAACTTGCAGTTCGGCGATCTTCAGAGGAGCAAACGACCAGCAGAGCACGACGCGCGAACGCAGTCTCGAGGCAAGCGGCGAGATTCCACACCCCTAGGCGGTCACCCCGGCCGCCTGAGTTGCCGCTTGCGTTGCCGCCTGAGCATCGCTCATCGCCACCCCGCGGCGCTCGGGTCCGAAGGCGACCAGAAGGGCAATGGCGATCGAGACGGTGCCCACGACGATGGCCATCGCGAGCCCGTAGTTGTCGGAATTGGCCTGGGCGATCCAGACCTGCAGGTTCAGATTGACCGCGGCAAGCAGATTGCCCAGCTGATAGATGAATCCCGGAAAGGTCGCGCGGATTTCCGGCGGCGAGAGCTCGTTCAGATGCACCGGCACGACGCCCCAGGCCCCCTGCACGGCGATCTGCATGAAGAACGCGCCAGCACCGAGAATCAAAGGCGTCGAGGCAAAGGCCCAGAAGGGCAAAGCCGGTAAGGCGAGGAGTGCCGCGATGAGAATCGCGCGGCGCCGGCCGATTTTCTCGGACAGTGTTCCAAAGAACAACCCGCCACAGATCGCCCCGATGTTGGCCACCGCCGTCATCAGTGAACTGGTCTGGGTGTCGAAGTGATGCTGGACCTTCAGAAACAGGTTTGGATAGGCATCCTGGGACCCATGACTAAAAAAGTTGAAGGCCGTCATGAGCACGATGCCGTACACGGCCAGCTTCCAGTCGCGCCGCAAGACTTCGAAGATGCCCATCCGCGGGGCATGTTGCTGCTCCTTCCACGCGGGCGATTCTTCGACACCTTGCCGGATGAAAAACACCAGCACCGCCGGAACAACCCCCAGTACGAACATATAGCGCCAGCCAAGCTGATCGTAGAACAAGTAGACGGCGAGCGAGGCCAAGAAGTATCCCGATGGATAGCCGGCCTGCAGGAGTCCCGAGACGGTACCGCGGGCCGAGGCCGGGATGGTCTCCATCGTCAACGCCGAACCGATACCCCACTCGCCCCCCATCGCCACCCCGAACAGCGCTCTGACGATCAACAGAGTCGTCATGTCGGGGGCGAATCCAGAGGCCATCTCCAGCACCGAGTAGGCCAAGATGTTCCACATCAGCGTCGGCTTGCGCCCGAAGCGGTCGGCCAGTCGACCGAAGAGAAACGCGCCGACCGGTCGCATCCCCAGAGTCAAGAGCACCGCCGTCGAGACCACCTGGAGGCTCGAATGCAAATCGGTCGCGATGTCCTTGAACATGAAGACCATCAGGAAGAAATCAAACGCGTCGAGCGTCCAGCCGAGGTAGGCCGCGATCACCACGTTGCGCTGGGTTTTGGTCCAATTCATGCACGTCTCCGGATGTTCGACCAGGTGTTAGGGGCCGCAGCGCTCGAGGCAGAGATGCTCCCCCCTGGTCCAGGCCTGGCTGTCCGAGCCAAGGGTGAGGCAACGAGTCTGCCACAGGACCAAGCGTCGCTCAAACCGGTCTGGGTTCTTGAGGAGGGAATCGGAGTGGCCGTGTCCGCGCGCCGTCGGGTGCGCCCGACGGCACTCAAGGGAGTTCAGAAGGCGTCGCTCGACACAGCGAGTGTGCTCGCTGCTCCGTGTTCTATGGAACGGGCCAGGCCTTCCGCCTGCGCGAGATAATGCTCCGCATAGAAGCGTGCCGTGGCGATCTTGGTCGTATGAAACACCGTATCGGTCGAGGCGGCCTCCAGATGCTGAGAAGATGCAAGCGCCGCACGGCCGAGCTGCCAGCCGCCCAGGGTGATGCCGGCGAGCTTCAGATAGATCACCGACCCGGCGAAGACGGCCCGGATATCGGACCTGTAGTGCTCGACCACGAAGACCACCGCGGCGCCCATGGCCGAGCACGCACTGCGCAGGGCCTGGGCAATAGCCACAAGATCGGCTTGCCCTGAGTTTGACAGGGCCAGGGCGGTCGCCTCGGCCTCCGCGAGTAGCGCGCGCGCGGTGGCCCCGCCGTCGCGCGCGGTCTTGCGCGAGACGAGGTCATTGGCCTGGATCGCGGTCGTTCCTTCATATATGGTCAGAATCCGTGCATCGCGGTAATACTGGGCCGCCCCCGTCTCCTCGATGAATCCCATGCCGCCGTGGATCTGCACGCCCGTCGAGGCGACATCGATCGAGAGTTCAGTGGACCATCCCTTGACGATCGGCACCAGGTATTCGTAGCGCGCCTGGTGAACGCGCCTCACGGCGGCATCGGGCTCGTGGTGAGCATGATCGTAGGCGGCAGCCGTGACATAGGCGAGCGCACGCGCAGCCTCGGTCTGGGCGCGCATGCTCATCAGCATGCGCCGCACGTCCGGATGATTGATGATGGAGACCGGTCCCGACGATCCGGCAACATCGCGTCCCTGGACGCGCTCGCGCGCGAAGGCGACTGCCTTCTGATAGGCGCGTTCGGCGAGGGCGATGCCCTGCATGCCGACCGCAAAACGCGCGGCATTCATCATGATGAACATGTATTCGAGGCCGCGGTTCTCCTCGCCCACGAGCGTGCCGATGGCACCGGGGCCGACTTCGCCATGGTCGTCGCCGAACAAGAGCACCGCGGTCGGACTCGCTTTGATGCCCAGCTTGTGCTCGATCGAGGCGCAGTAGACGTCATTGCGCGGCCCGAGGCTGCCATCGGACTTGACGAGCCACTTGGGCACGACAAAAAGCGAGATGCCCTTGACGCCTTCAGGTGCCTCGGGCGTGCGCGCGAGCACCAGGTGCACGATGTTCTCGGCCATGTCGTGTTCGCCGAAGGTGATGAAGATCTTCTGGCCGAAGAGACGGTAGGTGCCATCACCTTCGGGCACGGCGCGGCTGCGCACCATGGCCAGATCAGAGCCCGCCTGCGGCTCGGTCAGGTTCATCGTCCCCGTCCACCTGCCCGCGATGAGGGCAGCCAGGTAGGTGGCTTTCTGCGCGTCGCTACCGGCCGTCATCAGGGCCTCGATGGCGCCGTCGGTGAGCAGCGGGCACAAGGCGAAGGAGAGATTCGCCGAATTGAGCATTTCCTGGCAAGCGGCGGCGATCAGTTTCGGCAGACCCTGCCCGCCGTAAGCCGTCTCGTGCTGGATCCCCTGCCAGCCGGCCTGGCCGAAGGCGGCGAATGCTTCCTTGAAGCCCTTGGTGGTCGTCACGACGCCGTCATTCCAGCGCGCCGGTTCCAGATCGCCACTCCAGTTCAAAGGAGCCACCACGGACTCGACGAAGCGGGCGTTCTCCTCGAGCACGGCCTGGGCCGTCTCGAAGGTGGCATCCTCACAATCGGGCAACTCGCTGATCCGGTCAAGACCTGCGAGCTCCTGCATGACGAACAGCATGTCCTTCAAGGGCGCGACATAACTCACGGCAAGACTCCCGGGCGCACGCGCGCCCTAGAACGGCACGACAGCTAGCCCAACTGGGTCACGAGCTCGGGTACGAGCTCGAACAGGTCACCGACCAGGCCGTAGTCGGCCACTCCAAAAATGGGCGCCTCGGGATCCTTGTTGATCGCGACAATCACCTTGGAGTCCTTCATTCCGGCGAGATGCTGGATCGCACCCGAGATGCCCACGGCGATGTAGAGCTCGGGCGCGACGATCTTGCCGGTCTGGCCCACCTGGAAATCGTTCGGCACAAAGCCGGCGTCAACGGCCGCGCGCGACGCCCCGAGCGCGGCGCCCAGCTTGTCGGCGAGCGGCTCGAGCACCTTGAAGTAGTTCTCGCCACTGCCTACGCCCCGGCCCCCCGAGACGATGATTTTCGCTGCGGTCAGTTCGGGCCGGTCGCTTTTCGCGATCTCGCGCTTGACGAAACTCGAGCGTCCCGAATCGGCCGCCGCGGTCACGCTCTCGATCGGAGCGGGCGAGGCACTCTGGCCGGCGGCATCGAAGCCCGTGGCGCGCGCTGTGATGACCACGGTGGCATCGAGGGCTTCGACGGTGGCAATGGCATTGCCGGCGTAGATGGGACGCGTGTAAACACGCGGCGACTCGACCGAGATGATGTCGGAGAACTGCGCAACGTCCAGCAATGCCGCCACGCGCGGCGCGACGTTGCGTCCTGCCGCGGTCGCCGGAAAGAGGATGTGGCTGTAGGCTGGAGCGAGCAGGACGACCTCAGCAGCGACGTTCTCGGCAAGCCCGTCGGCCAACGACGGGGCATCGGCGAGGAGCACCTTGGACACACCCTGGATCAGTGCCGCCTCGGCTGCGGCGGGCCCGGCTGCGCTGCCGGCGATGAGAACGTGCACCTCACCGCCCAGTTGGGTGGCCGCCGTGACCGTGTTCCAGGTAGCGGGCTTGATTGATGCGTTATCGTGTTCAGCAACGACCAGGGCAGCCATCAGATCACCTTCGCTTCGTTTTTGAGTTTTGCAACCAGGGTCGCAACATCCGGCACCTTGATCCCCGCCTTGCGCGCCGGCGGTTCGGTGACCTTCAAGGTCTTAAAGCGCGGCGCGATGTCCACGCCCAGATCGGCGGGCTTGACGACGTCCAGCGTCTTCTTCTTCGCCTTCATGATGTTGGGCAGCGTCACATAGCGGGGCTCATTTAGGCGCAGATCAGTCGTGACGACCGCGGGCAAGACCAGCGAGAGCGTCTCGAGCCCGCCGTCGACCTCGCGGGTCACGGTGGCCCGCCCATCGGCGATCACGATCTTCGAGGCGAACGTCGCCTGGGGCATCCCGGTCAAGGCGGCCAGCATCTGCCCGGTCTGATTCGAATCGTCGTCGATGGCCTGCTTACCCAGGATGACGAGTTCTGGACCTTCCTTCTTCACGAGGGCCTGGAGCAGCTTGGCCACTGCGAGCGGCTGGAGTTCGTCGGTCGATTCGACCAGGATGCCGCGGTCTGCGCCGATGGCCATCGCGGTGCGCAGTGTCTCCTGACACTGGGTTGGACCGCAGGACACAACAATGATCTCGGTGGCGATGCCGGCCTCCTTCAGACGCACGGCCTCTTCGACTGCGATCTCGTCGAACGGGTTCATGGACATCTTCACGTTGGCGATGTCGACACCAGACTGATCCGACTTGACCCGGACCTTGACGTTGTAGTCGACGACGCGTTTGACGGGAATCAAGATTTTCATCGCTTGCCTTCTCGGAGAGACGATCGTTCGGGGAATTCTGGCCCGACGACACGCGTGCGTGGGCTGTGCCGCCCGATTATAGTGACAGTCGGCTGGCCCGAGAATTTAGCACGACCGTTCGAAAAATTCCAGATGGCACCTTAAGTTGGCACCCTAAGTTGGCACCCTAAGTTGGCACCCCTAGTTGGCACCCCAAGTCCGGCGCATGCGCAGCCGAAGGCGCGCCAAAACCGACCCGATCGGAGCGGCGCTCTAGCCTTCGACCAGCGCTTTCACGTGCGCCACCACGCTGCGTCCCAGGGCTGACAGGTTATAGCCCCCCTCGAGACAGCTGACGACGCGCCCGTGCGCGAAGCGCTCGGCCACTTCGAGAAGACGCGCGGTCATCCAGGCATAGTCGTCCTCGACGAGGCGCATCTGGCCAAGATCGTCCTCGCGATGCGCATCGAAGCCCGCGGAGATGAAGATCATCTCCGGGCGATGCGCGACGAGCGCCGGCAGCCAGCGCTCCTCGAGGGCGCTGCGCACGGCACGTCCGTCGGCGCCGGCCGGCAGCGGAACGTTCACCATGTTCGCACTCCTTGTCTCGGTGCCCCGGTACGGATAGAACGGATGCTGGAAGAAACTCACCATCAGAACGCGCGGATCGTCGGCGAAGATCTCCTCGGTGCCATTGCCATGGTGCACATCGAAGTCGACGATCGCCACGCGCTTAAGACCATGCACCTCGAGCGCATGGCGCGCTGCGACGGCGATGTTGTTGACGAAACAGAACCCCATCGCCTCGGCGATGCCGGCGTGATGGCCGGGCGGACGGATCGAGCAGAAGGCATTGCGCGCCTCACCCAGCACGACCGCATCGACGGCCGCAACTGCAGCACCGGCTGCGGCCTGGATCGCAGGCCAGCTCGTCTTGCACAGGAGCGTATCCGGATCGAGCATCGCATAACCGCTCTCGGGCTCGCGCTCCTCGAGCATGGCGATGTAGTCAGCAGGATGCACGCGCAGCAGATCCGAGGTCGCGACCGGCGCGCTGTCCCCACTCACGACGAAATTGATCAAGCCGCTCGCGATCATCTGATCCTCGATCGCAGCAAGCCGTGCCGGACACTCCGGATGCCAGCTGCCCATCTCGTGCAAGGAACAGGCGCGAGGCGCAAAAAACGCCGTCACAGCCGCGCGCCTGGGAGGGACCTTCTCGCTCACTGCGGCAGAATCCGCGACGGGGTCCGGTGCCGCTTTGGCGACTGTCTCCTCCTCGGTCGCGAGCCCCGCAACGGCTGCCTCCGGGTCCTTGGTTTGATTCATGCGAGAATTATGCCTTAAACCATCGTCCAAAACGGAAGTAGCTGCTCCATGCAACACGTGCTCGAAGCCCTGGCAGTCCAGCTTTCGGAGGTCATCCTGGGCAAGGACACGGCGCTGCGCCAGAGTGTCACGTGCCTGCTTGCCGGAGGGCACTTGTTGATCGAGGACCTTCCCGGGGTGGGCAAGACAACCCTCGCGCACGCCTTGGCCCTCTCCTTGGGCCTGCGCTTTTCCCGGGTGCAGTTCACAAGCGACCTCTTGCCGGGCGATGTCACCGGAGTCTCGGTCTTCGAGCGCGGCCATGAGGCGGGAGAGGGGGGCCGCTTCGTCTTCCATCCTGGCCCGATTTTCTCAAACGTGCTCTTAGCCGACGAGGTGAACCGGGCCACCCCCAAGACGCAAAGCGCATTGCTCGAGGCCATGGAAGAACGCCAGGTCTCAGTCGATGGGGTGACCCGCCCCCTGCCCGAGCCGTTTTTCGTCATCGCCACGCAAAATCCCTTCCATCAGGTCGGGACCTTTCCCTTGCCCGAGTCCCAGCTGGACCGGTTCCTCATGTGCATCGAGCTCGGCTATCCGGACCAGCGTGCCGAGCGTGCGCTGCTCGAAGGCGAGGACCGGCGCGCGCTGCTCAAGCGCCTGCAGAAGGTGCTTGACCCGGTGCGCCTGGTCGAACTGCAGGGCGAGGTCTACAAGGTCCTAGCCGCACCTGCGCTGCTGGACTACATCCAGGCGCTCGTGACCGCCTCGCGCAGTTCACCGCTGTTCACCGAGGGGCTCTCGCCGCGCGGCGCCATGGCGCTGCTGCAGGCCGCACGCGCCTGGGCGCTCCTCGCGCGGCGCAACCATGTCGTGCCCGAGGACGTGCAGGCGGTCTGGGTTCCGGTTGCCAACCATCGACTGCGCGCAAGCCAGTCGAACCAGCGCAGCGGCCAACGCGAGCTGGCCAGCCAGCTGCTGGCCACCGTCGCGGTTCCCTAGGACCCGGGCGAGGGCCGGCTCATGAGCCTCCTTGCGCGACGGCCCCTGCGCGTGGGCAGTGGTCTGATCGGATCGTGGGTGGCAGAACACCCACTCGTGCGCCGAGCCAAGAAGATCATCTTCCAGCCGCGCGGTCCTGAAGCGGGCGAAGTCTTTCTGAACCAAAGGCGCGTGTTCGTACTCCCCACGGGAGCGGGACTGCTTTTCGCTGCGATGCTGATCGCGTTGCTGTTAGGTTCGATCAACTACCAGTTGAGCTTGGGTTTTGTGCTGACGTTTCTCATGGGCAGCATCGCCTGGATCGGCATGTTCTACACCTTTCGCAATCTCGCGCATCTGACGCTACGCCCCGGCCGGGTGGAAGCGGTCTTCGCCGGAGAGATCGCCGAATTCGGCATTGTCATCAGGAGCACGAGCCGTTTCGACCGCTACGCGGTGTCCTTGTCGGCCGATGCCGAGCTCGCCCCGGTGTGGGCCGATCCCGCCGCGGGCGGGGAGACGGCGGTGCGCATACCGGTGCGCGTCACCGAGCGCGGCTGGCATGCGATGCCGCGCGTGACCCTCGAGACCTCCTTTCCCCTCGGACTCTGGCGCGCCTGGAGCTACTGGCAGCCCGAGATGAGCGTGCTCGGCTTTCCGACACCAGGCCCCGAGGGTGAGCCATTGCCGCGCTCACACGCAGACGATCCCGGGGGTGCTGAGCACACCGGCAAGGGCGCCGAGGATTTCGCCGGGGTACGCTCCTATGCGCCTGGCGACAGTCCGCGCCACCTCGCCTGGAAGGCGATGGCACGCGACCCGGAGGGCGCGCTCCTCATCAAGCTCCTCGATGGCGCAAGCCACACGCAGATCTGGCTCGACCTGGCCAACGTGCCCCCGCATCATGGCCTTGAGGCCGCCCTGTCCTGCATGACTCGCTGGGTGCTCGAGTGCGAGTCGGAGGCACTGCGCTACGGCCTGCGGCTCGGTGCCGTCTCGATCGCGCCCGCCCTGGGTCCGGCGCATGCGACAGCCTGCCTGACTGCGCTTGCGCTTTACGCTGGACGCCGCTGAAGATGGCCCGCCGACTTTCCTTGGCCAGCGCCCCCCGAGGGATGGCGGCCCCGCTTCCGACGGACTCCCCGCGCCTATCGGGATGGATCGTGAACGAATTCGTCTCACGCGAGCGCGAGGTGCGCGATACGCTCTGGCTTCTTGGCGCGATCGTCTGGGTCTTGGCGCCACTGGCCGGCGCGATCCCGCTCTGGACCAGCATCGCCATTGGCGCGCTCTTGCTTTGGCGAGGCATCTTGACCTGGAACGGGCGGCGCCTGCCGCCGCGCTGGCTCGTGGCGGCCCTGATGCTCGCTGCAGGCACCGCGGTTTTTGCCCAGTTCCATTCGATTTTCGGCAAGGACGCGGGTGTCGCCTACGTGGTCTTGCTTCTCGGACTGAAGCTGCTCGAACTCAAGGCACGGCGCGACACCTTCGTTGTCATTTTCCTGTGCCTGTTCATCATGCTGACGAGTCTTTTCGATTCGCAGAGCCTGGCCCAGGCGCTCTGGCTGTTCGTGGGAGTGCTCTGGCTCGTGACGGCACTGGTGCGCATGAATCTGCTCGGGCGCGAGCCGCCGCTGCGCGCCAAGGTGACCCTGGCACTGCAGATCACTCTCTTGGCGCTACCGCTGACGATCGTCGTCTTCATCTTCTTTCCGCGCGTCGAGGGACCGCTTTGGGGCATGCCGGCCGATGCCTACTCAAGCGCACCGGGTCTGTCAGACTCGATGAAGCCAGGCGACATGGAAGAACTCGTGACCTCGGACCGGCTCGCCTTCGAAGTCGACTTCGACGGCCGCATCCCGGCGGCCAACCAGCGTTACTGGCGCGGACCGGTACTGGGCCGCTACGACGGAACCACTTGGCGACCGATGCCCACCCTGGGCGCTGCGCAGAGCACCCCGCTCGATCTCGAGGGGGACGAGGGGAGCACGGCGCGCTACACCGTCACGCAAGAGCCGACCAACCGCAACGCGCTCTATCTACTCGATGCACCCGTGGAAGTCCCCCGGGTGCACGGCCTGACCGCAAGGCTCAAGCCCGACCTGGAAGTCGCGCTGCAGGGGCCGCTGCGCGAGCGGGTGCGCTTTGATGCGCGCTCCTACACACGCTTTCGCTACGGCCTGAACGCGAGCCTGCTCGAGCGGCGCGAGTGGGTGGAGCTGCCGCCGCAACGCAATCCGCACACGCTCGAGTTCGCCACGCGCCTGCGCCATGAGTTTCCCGATGACCGCAAACTCATTCAGCACGTGTTGAACTACATCCGCACTGAGAACTTCGAGTACGCGACCAAGGGCATCCCGAAACTCGGCGAAAACGCCACCGACGATTTCCTGTTCGTCACCAAGCGCGGCTTTTGTGAACACTATGCGAGCGCCTTTGTGGTCCTGATGCGCGCCGCTGACATCCCGGCGCGAGTGGTCACGGGCTACCAGGGTGGCGATATCAACCCCATCAGCGGAAGCATGACGATCCGCCAGAAGGATGCCCATGCCTGGGCCGAGGTCTGGCTCGCCGATACGGGCTGGACGCGCTTCGATCCGACAGCCGCCGTGGCTCCGGAACGGATCATGCTCGGCTCCGAGGAGACGCTCGCCCAAACCGATGGCATCGCCGGGACGTTCCGGGGTCTTGGGACGAGCTGGGTGCGCTGGATCGGCTACAACCTCGAGGTCGTCAACAACACCTGGAACCAGTGGGTCGTTGCCTATTCGGACGATTCGCAGAAGACCCTGTTCTCGCGTCTGGGAATGCCCGATGTGGACTGGAGCACGCTGACCATCGCCCTCATCGCCGGGTCGGCGTTGGTGTTGGCCGTGGTCGGTGGACAGGTTCTCATGAAGCGCCCCCGGACCGAACCGATCACGGGCCTTTACGCCCGCTTGTGCGAGCGCGCCGCAAAGCTCGCAAAAGGCGGTGAGCCAAGACGTCCCACGGAGGGTCCGCGCGACTATCTTGCGCGCATCGCCACGCACTTGCCCGAGTCTGAACGCGGGCAGATCGAGCGCGGCTTCGCGCTCTACGAGGAACTGCGCTATGCGCGTCGGACCCCGAGCGCCGACGGTCTCGCCGCACTGCGTCGATGCATACGAAGTCTCGGGGCCTAGGGCGCGGAATGCGTGTGGCCGTTCTGGCCAGCATGCTCCTTCATGGCGCTGAGGCAGGCCTCGCAGCGCCGGCGAACGCGCAGGCGCAAAGCCGGGCCCAGGATGGTGCGGGGGATGCCTATCTCGTCGGTTACGACCAGCGCCCCGAGGTTCTTGCCTTCATCGATGAGATGGTCCAAAAGCACGGGTTCGTCGCGACCGAGCTGCAAAGCGTCTTCGCGCACGCCCGCTACAACGACACGGTGGCGGGCCTGATGGGTCCCGGGGTCGCCAGTCGGCCCGTGCCCTGGAGCGAGTACCGCGCACGCTTTGTCGAGCCCACGCGCATCGAGGCGGCCTTGCGCTTCTGGCAGGCCCATGCAGACGAGCTGGATCGCGCCGAGAGGCTCTACGGCGTGCCCGCCCCGATCATCGTCGCCATCCTCGACATCGAGACTCTGTTTGGCCGCAACAGCGGCAACTTCCGGGTGCTCGACTCGCTCACCACTCTGGCCTTCGACTACCCCAACAAGGACCACGACCGTAGCGGCTTCTTTCGCGAGGAGCTCGAGGACTTCCTCGTGCTCGCGCGCGATCAGTCGATGGATGTCCTGGGGGTGCGAGGCTCCTACGCGGGCGCCATAGGCATCCCGCAATTCATGCCGAGCAGCATCATGCACTACGCGGTGGACTTCGACGGCGATGGCACGATCGACCTGAAGAACAGTCCCTCGGATGCGATCGGCAGCGTCGCGAATTTCCTGTCCACTCAAGGCTGGCAGCGCGGCGCTCGGGTACTCTATCGGCTGAGCATTGACGAGACCAGCCGCGATGGCGTGCGCCTGGACGCCCTCGTCGCCGCGGGCAGCGAGCCCCGTCTTTCCTGGTCCGATCTGCGCGCTGCAGGGCTCGTGCTCACCGAAGACAGCGTGACCGAAGAGCCGCTTTTGCTCATCGACCTACCTGACGGTGACAATCCGCCGGTCTATCTTGCGGGCACGCGCAATTTTTTCGTTCTGACGCGCTATAACCGCAGCTATGCCTACGCGAGTGCAGTCGTCGAACTCGCACAGGCGG
>CAJCID010000124.1 GCA_903970305.1 Rhodospirillales bacterium
GCTGCTGCCGAAGCGTCTGCGTGGCCAGCACGTGTTCGACTTCGCTCGAGCCGATGCCAAAGGCGAGTGCGCCCAGACCGCCATGGGTGCAGGTGTGGCTGTCTCCGCAGACGATGAGTTGGCCCGGAAGGGTCAGACCCATCTCGGGACCGACGACATGAACGATGCCCTGGCCGCTCGTACCCAGATCGAACATCCGGATTCCCGCCTTGGCCGTGCCCGAGCGCATGTCGGCGAGAAGCGTTGCGCCCTTCGGGTTGGTCTGGCTGGTGCGTCCCGCCGAAGTCGCGACCGCGTGATCGGGCGTGGCGAAGGTGAGGTCCGGGCGGCGCACAGCGCGGCCCGTCAGCGCCAGATGATTCAGCCGCGGTCCCGCCTCGAGATCGTGGATCCAGTGACGGTCCACATGCAGCAGGTCCACGCCGCCCGCCAAGCTCTTGACGACCTTGCGATCCCAGATGTGCGAAAAAAGCGTGCCTCCTGCCATACCGAGGATCCAAAAACGAGTGGGCGCACTATACTCCCCCGGCTGCATTAACAACAGAAGGACTTTCCCTAGGCCGAGCGGGAGGAAGCTTCTCCTCCTTCGGCCCTCCCTTTTTTCTCGCGTCAACGCGGCACGAACCGCACCCTCCCTGGGTGCCAAAACGCCTGCGCCTCACGCCCCTATCCCGCGCCCGTATCCCGCGCCCGTATCCCGCGCCCCTATCCCGCGCCCCTATCCCGCGCCTGTCTCCCGCGCCTTGCAGATCGAAGTGAAAGAAATTAGAGTGGCCAAGCGAGACGGTAAATGATCTCGATTGCAAAACGGCACACCACCACGACACAACAGCGCGGCGGCATAAAACTACGCGCGTCATGCGGAGACACACCCGATGGAAGTCGCCTTATCCCCTCTTGAATTTGCGCGGCGCGCGCGTCGCATCTATGCCAGACGCGAGGCTCTCGTCGATCAGGGCCTAAGGCTTACGTACGAAGAGTTCTTTGCGCGCTGCGATCGGTTCTCGCATGCGTTGCAGGCCTTGGGCGTCAAACCCGGCGACCGGGTCGCAACGATCGCACCGAACACGCACGCCCAACTGGAATCCTTCTATAGCATCCCGCAGATCGGAGCGATTTCTGTGCCGATCAACTATCGGCTCAGCCAAGACGATTTCGCCTACATCATCGATCACTCCGGTGCCGTGGTCGTGTGCGTGCACGAAGACTATCTGGATGCAGTCGATGCGCTGCGCTCGCGTTTGCCCCAGGTGCGCGCCTTCATCGCTCTCGAAGGCACGAAGACCGGCTGGCACGACTACGAGGCCTTGATTGACTCCTCGCCGCCGGAATACGACGCCCCGGCGATTGCCGAGTCGGATCTCATTTCCATCAACTACACGAGCGGCACGACCGCCCGGCCCAAGGGCGTCATGATCACGCATCGCAACGCCTATCTGAATTCGTTGGGCACACTGGCGCACTGGTCACTCAAACCCGGTGACCGCTATCTCTGGACGCTGCCAATGTTCCATGCGAACGGCTGGACGTTCGTCTGGACGGTCACCTCCAAAGGGGCGACCCACCTGTGCCTGCGCCGGGTCGATGCGGCGAACATCTTCGAGAAGGTCAAGACCGAGCGCGCGACGCACTTTTGCGCAGCACCGACCGTCCTCATCGGGGTGGCCAATGCCCCGCCCGAGGCTCTGGCAGGTGTTCCGAAGGGAGTACGACTGCTGACGGCAGGCGCTCCTCCGGCTGCGGCGACGATCGAGCGCGTCGAACGCGATCTCGGATGGCATGTCACCCAGGTCTATGGGCTGACCGAAACGGCCCCCTTCATTGCGATTTGCGAGGAGACGCCCGAGCATGCCCAACTGGCCGAGGGGGAGCAAGCGACGATCAAGGCGCGCCAGGGTGTGGAACTGGTGAGTTCGGGTGAGTTGATCGTGGTCGATAGCGACGGCAAGGAGGTTCCACACGATGGATCGACGATGGGTGAGATCACGGTGCGCGGGAACGTGGTCATGGCCGGCTACTACAACGATCCGGCAGAAACCGAAAAGGCCATCCGCAACGGCCGTTTCCACACCGGCGACGCCGCCGTCGTGCACGAGGACGGTTATGTCGAGATCCGTGACCGGTTCAAGGACGTCATCATCAGCGGCGGAGAGAACATCTCGTCGGTCGAGGTGGAAGGGGTGCTGTTACGCCACCCGAGCATCCAGGAGGTCTCGGTCGTGGGCATGCCGCACCCCAAATGGGGCGAAGCACCCCACGCGTTCGTGGTCTTAAAGCCTGAGGCGCGGGCGACCGAGCGCGAACTGCAGGACTTCGCCAGAACCCATATGGCGCATTTCAAGGTCCCACAATGGATATCGTTCGTGGTCGACCTGCCCAAGACCGCGACCGGCAAGATCCAGAAATTTGCACTGCGCAAAGGTCGTAGCGCCATCTCCAGTCAGTGAGCAGCGCGGTCCCCAATTGCCGGCATTACAAGGCGGGGTGCGGAGGTTCGAGAATGTCTTGACGCTTAAACCTCAGGCGCATCGACGATCCCTATGCCGTCTACAACACGGAACACGCCCCGGCAGGCCATGTGATACTTGCGCCCGACAACGGGCATGTCGTCCTCCTGGCTAAACGAGGGCACATTGACGACGAGGCTTTTCACGAGCACTTCCTCGAAGGTCCCATCTGCCTCGAGAATGATGCGCCACTTCCACTCCCCACCGGGGGTGTCGCCAGCCATCGTGTTGTACCGATATCGAATCAATGAATTCAAGGCTCTGCCTTTCCGCGCAACGGCTGGCATAGTAACCCCACCGAGTATAAGGCCATAGCGCACGACGCTCAGCGAAAAAAGCTGTCTCAGTTCTCTCTCCCTTGAAGCCCGTGCCGCTGCCCTGATCTACGTCAAAATTCGAAAGGCTCCCATGAAAAAAATCGTAGCGATTCGGCGCAATGACGCCGGCCACTGGGTCGGGGACGGGTTTCCCGTGCGCAGTATTTTTTCCTATAACGAGGGGGCGGAGGCCGTCTCACCGTTCTTGCTCCTGGACTATGCCGGGCCGGTCGAATTTGGACCGACGACAAAGCGTCGTGGCGTGGGCGAACATCCGCACCGGGGTTTTGAGACCGTCACCATCGTCTATGCCGGGGAAGTCGAGCATCGCGATTCGACCGGTGGGGGCGGCTCGATCAGCGAGGGCGACGTCCAGTGGATGACCGCAGGTTCTGGCATCGTGCACGAGGAATTCCACGGTCGCCACTTCGCGAAGCAAGGTGGCCCCTTCGAAATGGTGCAGCTCTGGGTGAACCTGCCGGCCGCTCAGAAAATGACGCCGCCTGGCTACCAGAGCATCGTCAACGCCGCGATTCCCAAGGTCACTCTTGCCGAAGGCGCTGGATCAGTGCGCGTCATCGCCGGATCCTATGTGGGCGGGACTGTTCCATCGGCAGGTTCAGTCGACGGCCCGGCCCATACCTTCTCGCCGATCAATCTCTGGGATCTGGATCTGAAGGCCGGCCACCGCGTCGAGTTATCCCTGCCAGAAGGCCATACTGCGGCCTTCTTCGTTCTCTCGGGCGGCTTGGTGATTGGCGAGGGGCGGATCGGCAAGGCCGAACTGGGGTTGTTGGAGCGCGAGGGCGATGCAGTCACCCTGGAAGTTCTCGAGAACTCCCGGGTTCTGTTTCTGGGTGGCGAGCCGCTTGGGGAGCCGATCGTAGGCTATGGCCCCTTCGTCATGACCAGCGAAGAAGAGATCCGCCAGGCGGTCTCGGACTTCCAGCGGGGCCTCATGGGCCAACTCGCACCGGCCACCGCCTAGGCACTGGTCCACGAGGACATCAGCTGTCGGGCGCGTGACGGTCGCACGGGTGACGAGCACCCGATAGTCGATCGGTCCAAAGTATGAATCGATTGCCAGTTCGCTCTCCGTTGCCTGTCCCATGGGGTACGGGATGGAAGTGAGCTGCCGGGCCCCTCTTGCAGCCCCTTTTTCTGCCGCTCGCAAGGATGGCGGATTGACTGGCGAAGTTGGTCGCCTTGCAAGACGGGCGGCGCATCCCCATCTGGGGCGTAGTTGGACCTTGAGCGCCTCAGACGAGGCGCGCCTCGACTTCCTGGGAAAAAACGCATGCTGCCTCCCGTCACGCAAGCCCTTCTGATCGCCAATGTTCTGGGATTTCTGTTAGAAAACGTCTTCGGCGGCACTATCATCCAATGGTTTGCGCTCTGGCCCGCAGCGGAGGTGCAGGGACTGCCTTGGCTTACGCCCTGGCAACTCGTGACCTACAGCTTCTTGCACGCGAGCATCACCCATCTGGCCTTCAATATGTTCGCGCTCTGGATGTTCGGAGCCGACCTGGAACGGGTCTGGGGGCCAAGGCGCTTTTTGCTGACCTATTTCCTCGGGGTGCTCTGCGGAGCTTTCGCCCAGTTGCTCATTGGCCTCCTTGTGGGGACCAATGGCGCGCCGACCGTTGGCGCCTCGGCCGGTATCTTCGGCGTCCTGCTCGCCTTCGCTCTGGTGTTTCCGGACCGCACGATCATGCCGCTGATCCCGCCGATTCCGATGCCTGCGCGGGTCTTCGTCCTGCTCTACGCGTTGCTGGAACTGGGCCTTGGCGTGACGGGCTCCGAGGCGGGCGTGGCCCACTTCGCCCATCTGGGTGGGCTCCTTGGCGGCTGGCTCGGATACTATTTTGGTGGCGGCTCGGGCGGGCGGCGCGCGACAGCCTGGGTCAGGCGCCGCTAGCGTCCAAGCGCGCTCTTCGCCCGACGCCCCTAGGGCTGGACCGTCACGGCGCCTTTGGCCAATTCGGCTCGAATCGCGCGCAATTTGGCCTTCACGCGCGCCTCATTGCCCGGACCCATCCGGATCAGCGCCTTCTGGCCTGCCGGCAGCGCCTCAAGACTCGGATCCGCAAACTGATACATGAGATGCGGCTCGGCCAGTTTCGGCGGATCCTTCGGCTCCGGGGCGGCAAGGAGATCATCGATCACGGCGATGAGACGGTCGTTGAAATAAGTCTTCGGATAGCCGAGATCCTTGTAGGCCTCTTGAAACAGCGGATAAAAGCGCGTGTAGAGCGCAACCGACTGATGCACATCGATGGCATCGAAGGCGTCGACGTAGGGCTTGTAGCGCGCAGCGTTGGCCGGATCGATGACCGTGGTGTCGCCGTTCGTTGCGACCAGAAAGCGCCCCGGCACTTTCTTTGTCGGCAACACATTTTGCGAGACCTTCTCGCGCGGCAGATTATCGACGGTGGCGACGATGCGCCTCACGACATCCTTCGGATAGAAGAGGAGATCAAAGGCACCTTGCCCGAACACCGAGACCAGCGCTGCGCGCAGCGCCGTGTCGCTTTCCGCCAAGGTCGGAATCTCGGGTGGAGCGTCTGCGGCCGCGGGTTGAGGGACCGGGTAATGCGTCTCGGGAGGCGGGGCAGGGGGTGCGGCGGGCACGACCACGGCCGCGGGAAGCTGCGGCGCCTCCACCGCATTGCGATGCTGATATTGGTAGAACCAGTAGAGGGCGCCCAAGGTCAGCGCGACGGGGACAAGCCACCAGATCAGGTTTTTCATGGTGAGACGGACACCTCGAAAGAGCGAAAGCGGTCCTATTCTACTCCGCGGGGTCGGTCTCCTTGACTTCGGTCAATGATGCGCGGCCATGACGCGGGGAGATGACACAGGTCAAGCCCTCGCAAGAGCAAGGCGCGGGAACCCAACCGAGTTGGGCGACAATGTCGGCTTCGTCGACCCCATCACTTTCCCCATGAAAATCGATCCCGAAGAGTTTCGTGCAAAAGAGGGCAAGCCCGTGAACCTTGCGCTCTGGCCGACGCGAGTCGATCCTTGCTACAAGTCGCGCGAGGATTACCAGAAGATCCTCGCCGAGCACGTCACGGATCTCTCCAACATCCAGGAGAAGCTCTACGCCTCACACCGCTATGCGCTGCTCATCATCTTTCAGGCGATGGATGCTGCAGGCAAGGACGGGGCGATCAAGCATGTGATGTCGGGCGTGAATCCCCAGGGCTGCCAGGTGTTTAGCTTCAAGCACCCAAGCGCCACGGAGCTCGAGCACGATTTCCTCTGGCGCACCTCGGTGAATCTGCCCGAGCGCGGCCATATCGGCATCTTCAACCGCTCTTACTACGAGGAGGTGCTGATCGTTCGGGTGCATCCCGAGATCTTGGCGGGCGAGGGCCTCGTGGACGATCTGAGTCGGGGCGAGGATTTCTGGTCGGACCGCTTTGCCTCCATCAATGATCTCGAGCGCCACCTGCACCGAAATGGGACCCGCGTCATCAAATTCTTCCTGCATCTCTCGAAGAAGGAGCAGCGCACGCGTCTTCTCGAGCGCATCGATGATCCGAACAAGAACTGGAAGTTCAGCATGGCCGATCTGACCGAGCGCAAATTCTGGAAGGAGTATCGGCACGCCTACGAGGCCTGCATCTGCGCAACCAGCACGGCGGCGGCTCCCTGGTACATTGTGCCCGCCGATGACAAGCAGAATGCGCGCCTCATCGTCTCCTCAACCATCGTCAAGACGCTCGAGGCCTTGCAGCTCGAGTATCCGTCCACCACTTCCAAAGAGCGCAAGGAACTCGCCGCGATCAGAAAGCAGTTGAAGCCCTCCTAGGCCGTTCGATCTTGCCGACCGGCTATGATTGCGTGTCTTGGTGACAAGGATGGAGCCCCCCGGGCTCCCAGAGAAGGCAGCCATGGTGATCGCAGAGCGCGTGACCGCGCGCATGGAAGGAAATTTCGTCGTCTTTCTGATCGGCATGCGGTTGAACCGCCCCTGGAAGGTCCAGTCCTGGCTGCCGGTGCTGCTGGCCATGCCACGCATGCTGCGCGAACTCTACGCGCATCCGGAACTGGGCTTTCTGGGGGCGCGCACCTGGTTTGGACGCACCGTCATCGTCTTGCAGTATTGGCGCTCATTCGAAGAACTCGAAGCCTATGCTCTGGCGCGCGAGAACGCGCACCTGCCGGCCTGGACCGCCTTTAACCGCAAGGTCGGGACCAATGGCGACGTCGGGATCTGGCACGAAACCTATCTGATCGGCCCTGGCCAATACGAAAATGTCTACGTGAACATGCCGCCCTTTGGCCTGGGTGAAGTCGGACGGCGCGAAAGCGCGGTGGGCGCAATGCGCAACGCGGCCGCACGGGTCAAGGCACACGCCGTCCAACCCAAAGACACTGATGCGCCAGATCCTCGCGCCTAAGATGATTGGAGAGTTCCATGCCAGCTCAAGATGCCGCCCTCGACACGCTCACAATCTGGAGCTACCACGCCCACGTCTATTTCAGGGACGCCGTGGAGCGGGGCCGTGCCGAACTCCTGCGCGAGCGCATCGGCGCGCGCTTTTCCGTGCAGCTGGGTCGCTGGCATGATCGCGAGGTCGGCCCGCACACCCAGTCGATGTATCAGGTGGCCTTCGCGCCCGAGCTTTTTGCAAGCTTCGTGCCTTGGCTCATGCAAAACCGGCTCGGCCTGACGATCCTTCTGCATCCCAATACCGGCCAGCCGCGTGCCGATCACATGACGCACGCGTTCTGGTTCGGTGCCGTGCTCGCCATCAAGGAGGATTCGCTTCCCGAGACGATGCGCTTCGAGGATGAGGATCCGGTGGTCGTGAACACCACCCCCACGCTCGCCGTGGCGTTTTCCCATCACCCCTAGCCAAGGCGAGCCAACCCTTGGATATCCGACGCATCTGCCTGGGGCTTCAGGGTGGAGGCTCTCACGGTGCCTTCACCTGGGGGGTGCTCGATACGCTTCTCGCTGCGGGAAATTTCGAGTTCGCTGCGTTAAGCGGCTCCTCGGCAGGCGCCATGAACGCGGTCGTACTGGCCTCGGGCTGGGTCGAAGGACGAGCCGAGGGCGCGCGTAGAGCCCTGAAGGAATTCTGGGACAAGATCGCCCGGAGCGCCTCCGGTTCGGAGTCAGCCGATCTGCGGGCGCTGCGCGGCTTCCTGCACCTTGCCCATTACTTCTCACCCTACGAGCTGAACCCATTCGACTTCAATCCGCTGCGCGAGATCATCGCTCAGAGCATCGACTTCGAGAAACTGCGGGCGGCGTGCCCGATCGATCTCTTTATCGGCACGACCGAAGTCCAAAGCGGGCGCTTGAGAATCTTCACGACCGGCGAGGTGACGCTCGATGTGCTGCTCGCCTCAGCCTGCCTGCCCACGATCCACCGCTCCATCGAAATCGATGGCGAGGCCTACTGGGATGGGGGCCTGACAGCCAATCCACCGATTTTTCCGCTGCTGCAGACCCCAGGTGTCGAGGATCTGGTGCTCGTCCTTCTGCAAAGCCACGCAACGGTTGGCGTGCCCACCAAGGCCGAGGAGATCGCCCACCGGCTGACTGAAATCTCCTTTGGCTCCTCGCTCTGGTCAGAGCTGCGCGCACTCGCCTGGGCGCAGCGGGAAGGTCAGCGCAGCTTCTTGGGCCTCGGCAGGCTCGATCGGCGCCTAGGTCACGTGCGCACCCACGTCATCGAGGCACCCGAGTTCTTGAGCCAGTTCGACCACCTCTCGAAGGCCAACACCCATCCGGACTTCATCGCCTCGCTTTTCGAGGCGGGCGTCGCAACCGCCAAGCAATGGCTGAAAATCCAGGGGCCTTCAGTGGGCCGCCGCGCGACGTTCGAGCTGGCCGAGCTCTTGTGAGCACCGAGATTCCTCGTTTTTTGTCGTCCCGTGGGCCTTCAATGCTGTTCGGGCTGCTCAGTGCTGTTCGGGCTGCTCGGCCCGGTCTGACATTCTCCCACCTCTGACCACTAGACCCGAATGCCAAAGCCCACGATCCGCAGCACGCTCGATACGGTCGAGACCCTGCCGGAGCTTTTTGCGTTTCGGGTTGCAAAGACTCCGGAAGCACCGGCCTTTCGCCAGTACGATCCGAAACTCGGAAAGTGGATCGTCTTGTCCTGGCAGGAGATGGCAGAACTCATCGAGCGCTGGAAAAAAAGCCTTGCCGAACTTCGACTTGAGCTCGGCTCGCGCATCGGCATCCTCCTACCCAACGGTATCGATGCGGTCGCGATCGATCTGGCAGCCCTTGCCTTGGGGCTCGTGCCCACGCCCATGCATGCGATCGACAACCCCGAGAGCATCGGCTACATCCTTGGGGATTGTGAGGCGCGCGTCCTGGTCATCCGCACCAAGAAGCAATGGGAGGCGATCAAGGCGCTCGGCATCACATGGGATCAGCTTGTCCTGGTGGTCATCACCGAAGACGAGACGCCCAATGCGACAAGCGCGAGCGCTTCGGCCTCCGGTCCCCGGGTCATTCACCTGGCGGACTGGTTGGCCGGCGACGGCTTGCCAAGTCCTGCAGGGGACACGGCGCCTCTACCCGGTCCGCATGATCTTGCGGCCGTCGTCTACACCTCGGGTACGACCGGCAAGCCCAAGGGAGTGATGCTCAGCCATCGCAATGTCGTCGCCAATGTGCTGGCCGTCTATGAGCGCGTGCCGGCGCGGCAAAGCGACGTGTTCCTGTCGTTTCTACCCCTCTCGCACACCTTCGAGCGCACCGCGGGCTACTACATGGCGATTGCTGCCGGGAGCTCCGTGGCCTATGTCCGCTCGGTGGCCGAGATCGCAGCCGACCTCAGATTCATCAGGCCTGACGTGCTCGTCTCGGTGCCGCGCATCTACGAGCGCTTCTACGCCCAACTGCAGGAACGGCTTGCCACGGGAGGTGCGTTGCGCAGGGCCTTGTTCGAGAAGGCGGTTGCGCTCGGCTGGCGGCGCTTTTGCGTGGCGCAGGGTCTCCCTGTGGAGGGCAGGGCGGGGCTCTTCGATGCACTCCTTTGGCCCCTCCTGGACCAGCTCGTCGGTGCGCAGGTGCGCGCCTCGCTTGGCGGGCGGCTCCGCGTGGCCGTGAGCGGTGGAGCGGCGCTCTCCCAGGAGATCGCAAAGGTCTTTCTGGCGCTGGGCGTGCCGATCGTGCAGGGCTACGGCATGACCGAGACCTCACCTGTGGTTTCGACCAATACCGTCGAAGACAACGATCCGAGGACCGTGGGGCGGCCCCTGCAGGGAATCGAAGTGCGCCTTGGCGAGAATACGGAACTGCAGGTCAGGGGACCGAGCGTCATGTCGGGCTATCTGAAGCGGCCCGAGGACACGGCGCGCATCCTCCTCGAGGGCGGCTGGCTGCGCACCGGAGATCAGGCGGCGCTCGAGGGCGGACGCATCCGTATCTTGGGGCGCATCAAGGAGATCATCGTCACTTCGACCGGCGAGAAGATCGCCCCGGCCGATCTGGAACTGGCGATCGCGGTCGATCCGCTCTTTGACCAGGTCTTCGTGGTGGGGGAGAACCGGCCCTTCCTCATCGCAGTTGTCGTCTTGAATCCCGTGCAATGGGCGCACTTTGCCCAGTCGTTGAACGTCCCGCCCGCGCTCGAGTCGCTTCAGAATCCGATCGTGCGTGCGGCGCTCGTCGCCCGGATCGATGCCGCAACCCGCTCCTTTCCGCGCTATGCGATGCCGCGTGCCGTGGTGCCCTCGCTCGAGCCCTGGACGGTGCAGAACACCTTCATGACGCCGACCTTGAAGATCAAGCGCAACAATCTCGAGCAACATTTTGCGGACCAGATCGAGGCCGCCTATCAGAAGCCCGCTGCCCGCTAGGTGGACTGTTCGTAGGCATTGCACCGGCGGGTTACTCGATACCATTACCAAAAAAATTCTTGTAACTGCGGCGCGGCCGGGGGGGCTGGACAACGACACCAAGCCGCTCGGCCAGTTCCTCGATCGTGCTGAATTGGGTTGTGGTCGGTCGCCCTTCCAAGACCCACGCATTGAGGCCGCCTTCCAGAATCCAAACGTCGGAAACGCCCAGTTTCTTCATCGCCACCGCAACGCGCGCGCACGTCAGCTCGTTTTTCGATGAGCAGTAGAGCACCATGCTCACTCCCTTGGGTACGACGACGCGCTGCGCCCTTCTCAACCGGTCAGGGTCCGTCCGAACCGCACCCGGAACACCCGCAACCTCCTGGTCAATCGCATCGTATCGCAGCAAATCAACCACGCCAATCTTCTCGCCATCGTCGAGTTTGCGCTGGAGCATTGCTGGACTGATCTGTCGAAGCCTGAGATGACGGATCACTCTGACGATTCGCAAGAGTCTCCAGGAGGTCCATAGCAGCAGAGGAACGCCTACCAGCACGAGCAATGCCATACCGAATCGGTCGAACAGGCTATTGACGCGATCAACCTGGCTGGAAAATAAGAATCCAAGCAGGACATACGCTGCGCTCCAGATGAGCGATCCGACCAAATCGTAGCTTAGGAAATCTCGGACGGTGGCGCCTTGAGCCCCAGCCAACGGAGGTGCTACGCCATCTAACAGCGGAATGAATTTTGCACCCAGGAGTAATCGCAGGCCCCACCGTTCGAACATTCGCCCTGCACGTTCCCGACTGCGCTGAGGATTGGAGGTGAGGCTGCAGATCAAACGGATCACCTTGCTGCCCCAGCGTCTCCCGAGCCAAAACCAGAGGCTATCTGCGGCAAGGCATGCGGTTACACTGGTCAGAAGCACAAGTGGAATGGAGAGATTTCCCTGGCCATGACCAGCCAATGCCCCGGCTGTCATTAAGAGCAGCATGGACGGGAGCGGCAGGCACATCTGTTGCCCGAAGACCGCCAGCCCTATAGCGAGGTATGTCAGTTGGCTCACGCGTTCGTGGCAAGACGAACATTGTTCACCGACATACCGGCAAATTCGTTCGCAGCATCGTTAACCAACTCAGGATCGACCTATCGAGTTGGGATGTTGTTTGGGCGGACTAGACCAGCGCCTGACGAGGTACTGGGTTGGATTGAGAACATGCCACGAGCAGAGCGCGGCAGGTTCCGGGATCAGTCCTCGGGTTCGATCACCCGGTCGTGTTCGGGATCCTGCGGAATATGGTCTGAAATCAGCCCACCCTCTGGCGCCAGAGGTAGCGCATCATCCGGCTCGATCTCGTCGGGAATGTCGTCGTCGGGAATGTCCTCGTTCGGGTCGTGCGGCTTGCGGGGGCTGTCGCCGGTCATGATGGTCTCCTGGAGTCGGGGCTCGTTGGGGGAGGCGGCCATCTCTGCTCAAAGCTTCAGATTGAAACGAAGCTCGCTGCGGTCGGCCCATTCCCGTTTTGTAGCGGTGTAAAAGACCGCTGTCGGTTCTTCAACGTACAGACCGATCGTTGACTTGCATGCAAAATGCGCAGATTGACCCGAGGGACGGGAGCAGCCGCGAGATGTTCGCGCGCCTGACGATGCGATTGATTGCTCATTGATTGCTCCATTGATTGCTCCATTGATTGGGGCAGTACCCTCTCTCTTAGAGGCCAAGCACCGGTTCTCCATGCCCGCTGGCCCTGGTAGGCAGAAGAAGCTTGCCGCCCGGTTCGGGCCACGATCCCCCAATTGGAGTGCTCGGATCGGCGCAGGGGTGTGTGCACCCCGATAGTCGCCCCGATAGGGATAAACTCGCAACAGCGGCGGCGCGGTGGCAAGGCGGCGGTGACGCTTAATCTCACTTGGAAGGTAATGGCGATGAAGACTTCGACGATCGAGAGTCCCGAACCTGGTCTTACGGCTTCGGATCATTTTTTGGGCGACATCCTCGCGAAGGTGACTCTGCTCGAATACGGCGACTTCCAATGTCCGGCCTGCATTCAGGCCGAACCTTTGCTGCAGCACTTAGTCGAGAGCCATGGCAGTCAGCTACGCTTCGTCTTCAGGCACTTTCCTCTGACGGAAGTGCATCCCGAGGCCGAGATCGCCGCCGAGGCGGCCGAGGCCGCGGCGGCGCAAGGACAGTTCTGGGCGATGCACCACCTCCTTTTCGTTCAGCCCCATCACCTCAAGATGCACGCCCTGGACGGCTATGCAGAATCGCTCGGTCTGGACATGAACCGGTTCAGGGCCGAGATGGCTGATCACATCTACACCCAAAGAGTTCAGGAACATCGCCTGGCCGGCCAGAGGAGCGGCGTGCGCGCGACGCCTGCCTTTTTCCTAAACGAGAACGCCGTGGATGTCTCCTTCGGCTTTGATCGTCTGGATGCAGCCATTCTTGCGGCCCTGAAGGGGTCTTAGGGGGCTCTTGGGGTCCCTAGGGGGTCTTAGGGGGCCCTCCCCGAGCCGCCTGGTCCCCGCCCGCTCCCTGCCTAATCGTTCGCCCGCCTTCCAAGGATCCGTCATGCCCTCTAAAGCCTGGAGCGCCAAGCGCGAACGCCAATATGCGCACATCAAGGAGAGCCTCCTTGAAGGGGGCAAACCCGTCCCTCTTGCCGAAGAGATCGCGGCCCGCACCGTGAACAAGGAGCGTGCCCAGCACGGCGAGTCGGTCGAAGCGAGCGCCTCATCGATCAATGACATCTCCGCCGGCCGGCGGGGTGGGCTGCACTCGCACCAGGGGCCAGGCGGTCGAACCCTATTGCAGCTGCGCAACGAGGCGCGGCAGAGGGGTCTGAAGGGGCGCTCAACGATGAATAAGGCAGAACTCGAAACGGCGCTGGCGCATTGACGTGCTCCCGAGCCAAGCGGCTCCTAAGCGGCCCCTAAGCGGCCCAGTAGACCTCGACCGGCACCGCTTCTTGGAGGAGAAGGGCGCGCGCCGGCATCCCTTCGACGGCACCGGGCAGGCGCGCCTTCTGGTACACCGCCCACTTCGATTCGCCCTCCAATAGAAAGACGATAGCCCGCGAATTCGATAGAGCGCGCGCCGAAAGCGAGAGGCGGGCCAGAGGTGCCCCGGGTGGCCGCACCGCGATACAGTCGGGCGCGTTCTCGGACAGTGCGGCGCCGAGCTCGGGCGCCCCCGGGAAAAGCGACGCGGTATGTCCATCCTCACCGAGCCCAAGCAGGACCATGTCGAAGGGACGCGGCAGCGTCGCCAACGCGCTTTGCGCCGCCGCCGCCCCTGTCTCGGGAGTGGCTGCGGGACCTTTCAATCCGATGAAGTGCGCATGACGCGCCTCGTCCACGAGAAGGGTCGTGCGCACCAGGTGCTCATTACTTTCCGGATCGGCGGGATCGACCCAGCGCTCGTCGGCGAGAGTGATCCAGACCTTGTCCCATGGAAGCTGCTGCCTGGCCAGGGCCTTGAAGAAGGGTCCGGGGGTCTTGCCTCCCGAGACCACGAGGCTCGCCCGGTTGCGTTGCGCAAGGGCTTGCCTGAGTGCAGCGGCCACCCGCTCGACAAGCTCGACGATAAGGGCGCTGCCATTGGCATAGACATGTTCTGTGATCATCGCGGCGGCTCCTCGTCTCGTTCGACAGAGGATACGCTCTATGGCCCGCGCCAGCTCCGGTAGCGCTGAATCAATGCCTTGGTCGAGCTGTCCGCCTCTCCCGTCGACGCTGGCCCGGTAGTCAGGGTGCCGAGCACATCCTTGGCCAGCGCCTTGCCGAGCTCGACTCCCCACTGGTCGAAGGAATTGATGTCCCAGATGACTCCCTGGGTGAAGACCATATGCTCATAGAGCGCAACGAGCCGCCCGAGCACGGCAGGCGAGAGGGTAGGCGCAAGAATGGTCGTGCTCGGCCGGTTGCCCTCGTAGGCGCGGTGCGGGGCGAGCGCGGCCGGCGAGCCTTCCTGCAGAGCCTCGGCAGCGGACTTGCCAAAGGCGAGCGCCTGGCTTTGCGCGATCAGATTGGCAATCAACAGATCCTGATCTTCGGGGCGCGCATTGGGATTCGTGCAAAAACCGATCAGATCGATGGGCACGAGACGCGTGCCCTGATGCAGGAGCTCAAAAAAGGAATGCTGGCCGTTGGTCCCGGCCTCACCCCAGTAGATGGGGCCCGTCTGGTAGTCCACGTGCACGCCGGCGCGCGTGACGTGCTTGCCATTGCTCTCCATCGTGAGCTGCTGCAGGTAGCTCGGAAAGCGCCTGAAGTAGTGACTGTAGGGCACGACCGCGACCGTCTGGGCGCGAAAGAAATTGTTGTACCAGATGCCAAGCAGCGCCATGATGACCGGCGCGTTTTCAAGGAAAGGGGCATGCCGGAAGTGCTCGTCCATCTCGCGAAATCCCAACAGCATCTCTGTGAAGGCCGCGGGGCCGATCGCGAGCATCGTCGAGAGTCCGATCGCCGAATCCATCGAGAACCGGCCTCCCACCCAGTCCCAGAATCCGAACATGTTCGCCGCATCGATTCCAAAGGCCTCGACGGCCGCGCGATTGGTCGAGACCGCAACGAAGTGGCGTGCGACCGCTGCCTCGCTCCCAAGACCTGCAACGAGCCATTGGCGCGCGTGCTTGGCATTGTGCATCGTCTCCTGGGTCGTGAAGGTTTTTGAGGCGACGATAAAAAGCGTCTCGGCCGGTTTCAGATCGCGCGTCGCGAGCACAAAGTCGGAGAGATCGACGTTCGAGACGAAACGCACGGCAAGACCTGGCTTCACGTAGGGCGAAAGCGCCTCGTAGGCCATCGCCGGGCCGAGGTCCGACCCACCGATCCCGATATTGACGATCGTGCGAATCGGTGCGCCCGAATAGCCAAGCCAGAGTCCCTCGCGCACCGCGTTCGCGAAACCAGCCATACGGTCGAGCACCTCGTGGACCTGCGCAACCACATCGACCCCATCGACGACGATGGACGACGAGCGCGGAGCGCGCAGCGCCGTGTGCAGGGCCGCACGGTTTTCGGTGGTATTGATTTTCTGACCGGTGAACATCGCCTCGATGCGCTCGGCAAGGCGGCACGCGTCGGCCAGTTCCAGAAGAAGCGGCAGCGTCTGGTCCGTGATGCGGTGCTTGGAGAAGTCGAAATACAGACCCGCCGCCTCGAGCGAGAAGCGCTCTGCCCGTTGCGGATCAGAGGCAAAGAGATCGCGCAAGGTCACCGCGTGCATCGACTCGAAGTGTTCTTCGAGGGCCGCCCAGGCAGGTCGTTGGGTCAAGAGGGGCGATGGGGGGACGGCAGTCATGGCAAGGCGGTCCTGCGACGCGAAGGAAAGTAGGGTGAAAGGCGAGACTCATCGCCAATCCCCGGACATGATAGCGTGACCCCGCGGCGAGGCTGACCAGAAGGCCTGCTGACAGGCTTGGATTTGCTCACGGGCCCTTGGGTTTTTCCAGGTGGCCGCCAAAGGCATGCCGCATGGCCGAGAGCACCTGATTGGCAAAGAGGGCTTGGCCCTGGGAATCAAAGCGCGCAAAAAGCGCAGCCGACAAGACCGGGGCGGGCACGCCTTCCTCGATCGCAGCCTCCACCGTCCAGCGACCCTCGCCCGAATCCGACACCCGCCCCGAGTAGGCCGCGAGTTCGGGATCGTCGGCCAAGGCGGTGGCCGTCAGATCCAGGAGCCAGGAACTGATGACGCTGCCGCGGCGCCAGAGCTCGGTGATCTCGGCCAGGTTGAAGTCGTAGGCGTAAGCCTTCGCATCCCGCAACGGCGCGGTCTCGGCGTCAGCGCTGTGCTCCTTGGCGCCGATGCCGGCGTGGTGCAGGATGTTCAGGCCCTCGGCGTAGGCCGCCATGAGTCCGTACTCGATGCCGTTGTGGACCATCTTGACGAAGTGGCCCGCGCCATGCGGCCCACAGTGTAAGAAGCCTTGTTCAGCAGGCGCCACAGGCAGGGCGGACTGTTCCTTCGATCGGGTTCTCGGTGCGGCAGCCACCCCCGGTGCGAGCGTCTCGAAAATAGGGGCAAGATGGGATACGGTGGCTTCCTCGCCGCCGATCATGAGGCAATAGCCGCGCCCGGCACCCAGAATCCCCCCGCTCGTTCCGACATCCAGATAGTGCAGTCCCAGGTCAGCGAGTGCCGCGGCGCGCCGCAGGTCGTCGCGGTAATAGGAGTTACCCCCATCGATGACGATGTCCCCTCGGGCAAGCAGCGCAGCAAGTGCCTCGAGTTCGCGATCGACGATCGCCGCGGGCAGCATCAGCCAGACCGCGCGGGGCGGCGCAAGTGCTGCGACCAGTTCTGCCAGGCTCGCGGTGCCCCGAGCGCCGGTGGACTCGAGTTCGTTCACAACTCCCGGATTGGCGTCATAGACAACGCACTCGTGGCCACCCTTCTGGAGCCTGCGCACCATGTTGGAGCCCATCCGCCCGAGGCCGATCATTCCGATCTGCATGTTCTCTCCTTCGCAAGGCATGGTGATGAGTGGCGAGGACTGCCTACGATGGGTGGCCTTGGCCTCGATGACCTTCTGGATTCTACGGCGATTCTTGTTGAGGCCCGTGACAGGGCACCTCGATCGAATGGGCACTCTGCGCAAGCCCTTTGCGCACTACGATCACCGCAGAGAGAACAATGGCCCCAAGCTTCTGAATCAAGCCCACTTGTCCCGCGCCCGCCATGCCTGACGATCGAAGATTGCGCCCTCTAGATCTCGAGGTCATCCGTTTTGGATGCTGTACGGTGAATATCGCCGCGCGCGAACTGTGGCGCGCAGACGAGCGCATCGCCATCGAGCCCAAGGCCTTCGATCTCCTGGTCTACCTCATCGCGCATCGCCATCGCGTGGTCAGGAAGGACGAACTCCTCGATGAGATCTGGCGCACGACGGACATCTCCGAGAGCGCGCTCGCCCGGATGATCATGAAAGTCAGGCGCGCCATTGGTGACGGCACGGGCGCCCGGCGCTTGATCGAGACGGCGCAGCGCATCGGCTATCGGTTTACGGGGAGTCTCGAAGGCCCGGCGCACGCCGACGTGCCCGCTCGAGAAGTCATCGATGGGCCGCGCGATTTGTTGGCAGAACGTCATCTGGCCGAGCCTGAAAAGGCGCGCCGCGCGCGACGTGCCTTTCGGCGCGCGCTCTGGGCGGCGCGCCATGGCCGGCTCGATCTCGCGTTTGCCCATTGTCTGGAATGTGGCGCCTGGCTTCCTGGCTGTCTGGAGGTCTCGATCGACCCGGTCGGCCGGATCGTCTCAGAAAGCGGTCAAGGCCGCCTCATCCTGACCTGGAAGGCGGGATCCGGTGAGACCGAACATTCTCTTCAGAGTCTCGTGCGCGGCAGCGCCTCGCGACCCTAGGGCAGTTCTCGACCCGGCAAGGCCACCGCCGCTCGACCTGCCTTCAGGATGTGGGTCCATTTCGCCAGCGCAACCAGATGCTGGCGAATGAATTCCCGGGTCGGCTCATGAACCAGGTGACCGTTCGCATCAAAGCGATCGGCTGCGCCCCCGATCATGACTTCCGGGCCGTTCAGAAACTTCAGGTCCAAGTAGACCCCAACCTGGCGCAGGTGGTACTGGGCCCGGGCGGTACCGAGAGTTCCAGGACTTGCACCCATGATCGAGGCAGCCTTGCCTGCAAAGGGCTGCTCGGGTGGCCGCGAGGCCCAATCGATGGCATTTTTCAATACGCCCGGGATCGAATAATTGTATTCCGGGGTGATAAAGATGATTGCGTCGGCAGCCTTCAGGGCTGCGCGCAGTCGCGTCACCGGTTCGGGAAGACCCGCCTGCCGCACATCGTCGTTGTAAAGGGGGATGTCGGCGATCTCGCACTCCTCGATGACGACGCCCTCCGGTGCGAGTTCGGGCAGCGCGCGCAGTGTCGCGGTGTTGTACGAGCCCTTGCGCAGGCTCCCCGAGATCCCCAGAAACTTCAGTGGCGTATCGCTCATTCTCGTCGTCATCCCTAGTGAGATTTGTGGCCCGGTGGTGCCAAGCCCCTACAACCCGCATTGCTACCCGAGTTTAGCAGGACTTGTCCAGGATCAATCGCTTCTTCGGCGCAGCGAAGAGGCCCTTGACCTCGGTCAAGTGGCGTTGCACTCCCGCTCGTGCGAAAATGCGCCCTGGGTGCCCGTGGCGGAACAGGTAGACGCAAGGGACTTAATGCAAATTGAGCACCCGGAGGCGAAAGCACCGGTGTGAATCCCGTCAAATTCAGTGGAACCCCTGTGCCTGGTGCAAGCAGAGCACGCGGCAACGCTGAGCGAAGTCCCGAGAACTCGGGAAACGTGCAGAGACTTGACGGCGGGGGCCCTCAGACGAGATCGTCCGGGTCAAGGCAAAGTCCAGACCACGAACAGCCCTGGCTGGCGGCGAAAGCCGTGGTGGTACGAAAATCCCTCGGCCGCAAGGCCGTGCCGGTTCGACCCCGGCCGGGCACATTCCTACCGTTGTAAGGGGCACTCGCGAGGTCCATCTTTTTTCAGGCATCTGGAGGACGCTTCGCGCAGCTCGTGCTCGCTTAGGCTTCAGCGAGGGACTTGGCCTTCTTGGGCCGTCCACCCAACGCTCCATTTTTCCGCGCAGCTTGGATTTTCGCGACGCCAGAGGTTGAGCCTCGGAGCCTGCCAATCTCAGCGGCCATCCAACGCTTTGATCCCAGAAAGCCCTCGAGGAGTGCCGGCAGATCAAGGTCGGCGTCGAGCTTTGCAAAGTGAATGCCCAGTCCAGAGGGCGTGATCTCGACGTGGCCCAGGTCGTCTGGGCGGGCGGCTTTCAGCCCCTCCGCAAGCTTGGCGGCACAGGCAAGCTCCCATCTCGAAGCCCATTCAATGACGATGCGGGCCACGCGACGGTCATAGCGAACCGATACCACTTCCGGAGATGACGTCCGCCCTTCTGCGCCACGTGTATTCGCCGCCTCATGTTCCCGATGCACCGCGGATCAGGCAAGGCCCGCCGGCGGTTCTGGTTCTCCGAGCCGCGAGGCGGCCGCGACCGGGGTCGCGCTAAAGAGCCCACCTCGCCGGCAAACCCAGAGGAACACCAGCACACCGAGCACTAGGACCGGCAGCGTGAAGAGGCTGCCCTCAGGTCCAGCGCTGCCTCCACTGAAAAGGGTTGAACCGACGGCGTGACTGTTCATGAGGTGACCGGCAGATACCAGTCCGCTATCGGGCGTTCCATAGAAGTAGCTTTGGCCCCAGTCCCAGCCGGCGTGCAGTCCGATGCCAAGCCAGAGCGATCCGCTGGTCCGTAGCACAAGACAAAATAAGAGGCCCGCGACAAACACCTGTCCAAGTCCCGCCAGGGTTTCGCCCGGGTTGCCGATGTGTCCGCATGCGAAAAGGAGCGATCCGATGAACGCCGCCGGCCAGAAGCCCAAGCCGCGCGTCAAGGTCGACTGCAGGTAGCCGCGCCAGAGGGTCTCTTCCACGACGCCAGTCATCGTAAAGACGAGAAACCAGACGAGCCCGTAGGTCAGGATACTCAAACCCTCGAGGGCAACGCCATCAAATGACCAATAGCCACCGAGCATCAGGATGGCGATCAGGAGCGACAAGCAGGCCACGCCTCCGAGGGCACCCACGAGGAAGAGTCGCCCGGCGCGCGGCGCGGCGAGCCCGTAGGAGCCCAACGAGCGGCCTTCGATGCGCGCCATGATGGCGATCGCTAGCATGACCGGGACAAGTTGCAGGGCTTCGGCTGCAAGCGCGAAACCGGGCTGGATCTCGCCCTTGGGAAACTCGGTCAGATGGAAGACGATCCGAACGACCGTGAAGATCCCGAAGAACAGCAGGCCATAAATGACTAGAAAGATCAGGAAACTCCAGCCGCTTCGAATCCCGTTTGGTCCACGAAAACTCCAGAGCGGTGCGGGCTTTGCTGCCTCGACGGTCGACTCCATGGCCAGCGTCCTTTCGGTGCGTTGGAAATGCGATCAGCCTAACTCAGCACAGGTGCGGGCGTGCTTCCTCGCGACGGAATGCCGTTTACTGCCCCTGATCCGCATTTTAGGGCACCTGGGCCGATTTTGGCTCGAGTTTCGCCCGCGCGGCTGGCGCTCTTGGCCCTGGCCACTTCAGGAATCACCTACCGGGAGCCGGGCCTCATGCGCCTCATGCGCCTCATGCCCCTCATGCGCCTCATAATTTAGGCAGCCCCTGTCGGTATCTCGAAGTCTGTGGGCCCGGCTCTTGGCGAGAGGTGTATCCAGCCGTACAGACTCAGAGGGTTCCAGACCCCCACCATCAGTCCTGTCGGTCAGGAGGGCGATGACCATCCCATCCCATTCACCGCTCGCGTGGTTTCCGCCTCAGGCGCTGGTCCCACTCGGCGAGCCAAGGCAGGTGAACGCGAGAGAGTGCACCAAGGTGCACCGCTGTGACCAGTGATACGCGAAAGAGAGCAGCAACATGACCACACTATTTGACCCGATCACCTTCGGTGACATCGAGGCGGGAAACCGTATCGTCATGGCCCCACTGACCCGGAACCGGGCGGGGCCGGGCGCTCTGCCCACCGCGCTCATGGCCACCTACTATGAGCAGCGCGCGACCGCCGGCCTGATCGTTGCCGAGGCGACCCAGATCTCGGCAGAAGGTCAGGGCTACCGTGGCACACCGGGCATCTATAACGACGCCCAGACCGAGGCCTGGCGCCACATCACGGACGCGGTCCACGAGCAGGACGGCAGGATCGCGCTGCAGCTCTGGCACGTCGGCCGGATATCGCACGTCTCGCTGCAGCCAGAAGGTCAGGCCCCGGTATCGAGCACCGCGCGCCGCGCCAACGCGCAGACCTTCACCGCCAAGGGCTTCGAGGAGGTGTCTAAGCCCCGCGCCTTGCGCAGCGACGAGATCCCCCGCATCGTGGCCGAGTTTGCCGAGGGCGCTCGACGCGCGATCGCTGCAGGTTTTGACGGGGTCGAGGTGCATGGTGCAAATGGCTATCTGCTTGAGCAGTTCCTGCGCGACAGCATCAATGACCGCACCGACCAATACGGCGGTTCCGAGGACAACCGGCTGCGTTTCCCGCTGGAGGTCATGGCAGCGATCGCAGCCGAGATCGGAGCAGGTCGTACCGGTCTTCGGCTCTCACCGGTCACGCCGGTCAACGATGCCGGCCAGGACAGTGATGCCCAGGGCTTGTTCAACCACCTCATCGAGCACCTCGCCCCGCTGAAGCTGGCCTTCATTCACGTGATCCAGGGGGCAACAGGCGGCGCGCGCGAGGGCGTGCCCTTCGACTACGACGCGCTTCGCAGCCGTTTCAAGAAGGGCAATCCCGTGAGTGCCTGGATCGTCAACAACGGCTACACGCGCGCCTTGGCCCTCGAAGCGGTCGAGTCGGGCCGTGCCGACATGGTCGCATTCGGGCGCCCCTTCATCAGCAATCCCGACCTGGTGGCGCGCCTGCGCTTTGACGAACTGCTCGCGGCCATGGATAGCGAGACCCTCTATGGCGGTGATGCGGCAGGCTACACCGATTATCCGGAACTCGAAGCAGTGCCGGTTGGCTCGGAGCACCGAGTCGGCAGCGACTCCTGGCAGGCCGCCGCACGCAGCGGTAGCGCAGTCCAGATCATCGCAGGTGCAGTCAAGAAGGAGTGAACACCATGTCCAAACTCACTACCCAGGCGCGCAATGAACTGCCCGGTGTCTGCTTTGCATTTCCCGAGCAGCGCAAAGCGCCGCTCGAGAACGGCGCGCACGTGCGCGACGCCGTGGCGCGCTTCAACCAGGTGACCGGAGTCACCGATGCCGAACGCGACGCGGCTTGGCTGCGCATCGAGCTCGCCGCGCAACTCTTCGGCGTGAGGCTGCATGAAACCGGTTGGCGAGAACTGAAGAGCTAACGCTGCGGGGCAAGCGCGCCGGGGCTCATTGCTCGTCGGGCATTTCGGGATCATTGAATTACTGCGGAATACGCCTGACTACTGCTGCCTACTGCTGACTACTGCTGCTGAATCCTGCTGACTACTGGGCGATCCGCTGCGGACTTGCCGGCTGGCGCAGCGCTACTCCAATCCTGCTTTACGAGCACACTCGAACTCGATTGCGGATGTGCCCATACGTACAGACTACAGGCGATCCGCGGTCGCAAGATGAGCCTATCCCGTAAGAAAGTGCGAGGCAGGACGGCAAATGAGAACTGACGCACAGGTGACCCGCGACGTGGTGGATGCGCTGCTTTGGGAGCCCACTGTGACGTCCGACGCCATCAGCGTGGTCACGCTCGACGGTGTGGTGACCCTGAGCGGCTCGGTTCCCTCTCTGGCAGAACGGCACACTGCCTCACGCATCGCGCGCGGAGTCATCGGGGTGAAGGCCGTCGCCGAGGAGTTGGGCATCAACCAGTTCGAGAGACGAAGACATACCGACGCCGATACGGCTGCGGCTATCGTCCAGGCGTTCCATTGGCGGGTATGGATTCCTGACAGCGTCCAGGCGACCGTCGAGAATGGAAGAGTGATTCTCACCGGTCAGGTCAGCTGGAACTTCCAACGTCGCTCGGCCGAGTCGGCTGCGAACGCTTTGCGCGGGGTGAGCTGGGTGACCAACTCCATCACGCTACGCCCGGCCGCGGGCAGGCGTTGGCTCAGGAGTTTGTTGGAGCGGATTCGAGGCCGCGGTACCCGAGATCAAGTCCGGGCGGAAGCCAAGGCACCAGAACAACAGGTCTACCTCGCGGGTTACTACCAATCCCGCAGGGAGCGCGAAGAGTTCGGTTGGGCCCCGTGGCATGCACGCGAGAGGCGCCATCGTAATCCGAACCGGCCCCAGGCTTCTCGGTCGGCCGGAGTTTCACCGTCCGCCCGACGCGAGCGACCACCCCAGTAAGACCGGGTGTCGAGGGGATTGTCCGCTCGTTTTTGCCGAGTGGTTCCACCAGCCGAAGGTGATCGAACCGGGTCACCCATTCCGGGTCACGGAAAACGCTTCCAGCTTCCTTCCGATACCACCTCAACGGTGCCGCGGTCGACCTTTATGGCGGTCTGGTCGTCGATTGCATAAGCGGGGCCGCCGATGCCAGCGGCCCAGCGCTCGGCGTTGGCGAGTGTGTTCTCGGGCATGAACTCGTTCTCGAGGTGTGGAAAGATTGAGAAGTCGACCATGCCCAAGGTATGGTCGTTGCCATCGGGTGAGTTCCAGTTCACGAAGTCTTCGCCGATGCGTGGCGTCATGACCATGCTCCCAGCACTGACGCCAACCCAGACTGTATTGGGCAGTGATGGAAGAAGTGCTGCCAGCCCGGATTGCCTCATCCAGTGTGACAGGTAACAGGCGTCACCACCGTCCACGAGCAACACGTCTGCTTCTCTCACCCACGGTTCCCACCGCTCGGCTCCGATGCTAGGAAGCGCAGTGAGTTCCAGAAGGCCGACTGACTTCCAACCCAAGTCGCTCATCGGCGCGGGCGACTTTCCCGCGACAAAGCGCCACGCCGACGCGGGCGTGCACTGGGGATGGCCGTATTCCGCCGTGGGGATGCATAAGGCATTGCATTCGACAAGAGGCCTGCCGAGAAGCCCTGCGAGTGCGCTGTGAATGCTGGCATTCGTGACACCGCCGGAGGTGAGGAGCAGCTTCATGTTCGGTGAGCGTGTCCCGCGCGGCTTAACGCTTGGAGCCAGGCGGCGACTGCCGCAATGCCCAAAAGTCTACTGCAAGTGACGGTCCGCAGACCAGCATCTCGAAGCGCTTTGGTGCGAGGGGTCTGCTCGCTTTGATCGGCTCGGCAACCGCGAAAGAGCCTGCTCGGCATGCATCCACGTGGCACGAACCGCATTGCCAGGCGAGGCTCGAAGCACGGCTTTTGAGCGCCAGTTCCTCGCATTTACCTCGCATTTCGGACTCCGCGGGCGGCAGTCCAGGAGCTGGCACCGACCTCCCGAGTCGCCGGGAGTGTGAATTTCTCACACTTTTTGCCCGCACAACTTACGGGAGCAAGCGACTCGGAAGTTCTACAGTGGAGTCACTGAATCTTTGATCCCACCTTACATCAACATGCAGAAAGCGAGGGTAGTCCTGTGAAGCGTGCGAAACTCGAAATGTGCTGGCAGCGGGTGAATGGCAAGCTGGGCGTGGCATCGCGGTGGACCGACCCGTCTGAAAAGGCACCAGAGACCCAGACCAAGCCGGCCCAGGTTGAGCAGGAGGCCGAGTCGAGCGATCCCGTATCGCCTGAAGTCCACGAGGCACTTTTCGCGCAATTCGCCTGATCCGGACTGACCCATCGTTCGCGCAGTCGACAACGACTACGCGCGTTCACAGGGCGCGAAAACGGTGGGGTGTTGGGACCTGTACGCAGTAGCGCTGGGCTGCTGGCCCCATTCGGGCGCCCTGCCGAGAGGACCCAGAAAGGTGGTCTGCCTCGGCGGGTGCCAGCGCTCAGTCGACCCCAAGAAGCGTCCCACTCGCGACACCCATCCGGAAGACCCATCCCCGGAAATTCTCGATGAACCGGCCCCTCGCTGCGCCAAGAGCTCGAGAAGACCGTCACGCGAGCTCCATCTCCTTGATCCTCAGCTCATCGCCACCTGTGAACTCCAGGTCGGCCGAGCCGCAGCGGCACAATGATCGAAAGTCCAGAAACATCGACTCGGCCTTGCACTCGCGGCATCGTCCCCGCGCAGGGACCGAGACGATCTGCAGGACCGATCCCTCCAGGGGCGTGCCCTCTGTGCAGACCTCGTAGCAAAAACTCACGGCAGAGGGCAGCACTGCGCACAGGCACCCGATCTCGACCGTCACGCTTGCCACCGGCGTGCCCCCGGCCACTTCACAACAAGTCTCGACGATCTGCTGCGTAATCGAGAGTTCATGCATGAGGACGAGCCTTGGTGCTGATCACGCAGGCGTTCCTGACCCGGGAGGCTGATGCCTGCGAGGCGAGGGCGACCTCCTGAAGCCGATCGCCTTCGGGGCTTCGCTCCGAGGCCCTCTGATCGACGAGCGCACGATCACATGCTCTTGAGTTTCAGGTACTTCAGAATGTCTGGCACGGTGAGGGCGAAACCGAGAAGGATGGCGACGCAGACGACGATTGCAGCGATGTCACAAGGAGTCATGATGTCCCTCATTGCAGAGTCTATTGGTTTGGGGCGCTTCAGCGGGAGAGCCGTTGTTGCGATTCCAATCGTCGATCGCCGCAATCGCCATCTTGGCGGCGCTCTCCACTGCCGCGGCAACCTCCTCGGACAGGCCGATACGACCCAGATCGGGAGGTCCGAAGGATGCCGGCTCGCATCCGATCAGGAGAACCTCGGCACAGGGGCCGCCCAGAATGCGCGTCAGGCGCAGCACCTGGGTCGGGTCGATCTGGTGCGGCGAGATTCCTTCTTCGAGGGGGTCGGCGGGCTCCGGTTCGATCAGATAGAGGGTTCCAGGCACGTCTCCGCACTGCACGGTATCGATCAACACGGCGAGGCGATAGCCGCCTGTCAAGGCGAACGCCAGGTCCAGACCGCGAATGCCAAAGTCCACCACGTCCACGCCCTCGAGCGGGCGCGCCTCGGCCATGTGCTGCACGACGGCGACACCAAACCCGTCGTCGCCATGGAAGATGTTGCCGATGCCTGCGACGAGCACAGGATTCATGGTCCGTCTTCCTCATGCGGCAGGAACTCGATCTCGTCCGGCGAGAAGAAGAACCGGTGGCCCGGCAGCCGCTGCCGCCCCAGATCCTGACCCGGATCACTGTTGACCGTCACGGCGACGTGAACCCGATCGTCAAAATCGAACTCGATCGCCTCGATCACGCCCGTCTGACCGGCGAGTGCGAGATCGAAGACGTCGCCACCAGCCTTGGGATTGAGTTTGACCTGAGCACCGACCCGTAGCGCCATGCCGCCGTCCTTGCAGAGCGCGATGCCCACGGGCTCGGCCCCGCCCGGCAGCGTCAGCGTGCTCGAGCCCGCGATGGCCCGCGGACTGCGCATCACGCCATGCAGTTGCAAGAGCTGGTTTTCAGTGAGGGCTTCGGTGCGGGCGAGTAATTCGGAAGTGCGCTCATCGTTGGCCGCCATCTCGCGCTTCTCGGCGTCGGTCATGGTCAGAATGCGCAGCGTCAAGATCTCATCGATCTCGGTGCCATCGAAAAGATCCCCCGGACTTTGGGAGGCGATGCGCGGATGGTCATAGAGGATGATGGGTGAGCACAGCACAGTGTCGTGGCAGCCTTCGGGCCCGACCAGCACCGGCCAGGCGCTCTGGTTGGTGCAGGTCTTGGCCAGCTTGGCGAGACCCGTAGGCGGATCGATCAGGGACACAAATTCACCGTCCTCGACACCCAGGATCAGGTGCGTCGACATGAAGGCACCCAGCTGCGCCGCGTTCTTCTCGAGCGTGAGACAGGCCGGCCGCGGGGTGGTGTTCTCCACCCGGATGACGAGCCGATACACCCCGGTTGCGACCTTGTTCGCCGTAATCGTGACAGAACCTTGTATCGCGGCCTGGGACCTGACGATGGCGCCTCCGAACTGCCCGTTGCTCGCCCGGATCGGCTCGACGGTGCGCTGTGTTTCGATCTGAAAGTGCAGCGGCGCAAGACCCTGGCCGAGTTCGCGCAGCGTCGCGGTCGGCACGCAGATGTCACATTCCCGCGATTCTTCCCAGGTGAAGTAGCTGCGTCCGCCACATTGCAGCGAGGCCACAGGGCGTAGCGGCGGCTCGAATTCACTGGGCCAGCGATCCAGCCAGGGCGAGACAGAGCAGATCTGGCGCGCCTGGGGATGCAGGAAGCGCAGGTGCGTCGCGATGCGCGTGTTCGGGCCGCCCGTGACCAGGCACTGCGTCTCCATGCGCGCGGCCCCCGCGGCTGGGTAGCCGGGAGGATAGACGCCCCCGAAAGTCCAGCGTCGCTGGTTCTTGATCGAACTCGGACGATAGGGATAGAGCACATAGCCCTCGTAGAGCATCGCTTTGACGACGGCATCGGCCGCTGCGAAATTCATGTGACCTCCTCTGGCGAGCTGTTGAGCAGGCGCTCCAAGGCCTGCTCCCAGGCGATGAGGCCGTGGCGCTCCTTGTAGCGGCGCAGCCGATCGAGTACCTCATGCGGGATCTGCAACCAGGCGCTCTCGGGGTAGTAGTGGGACATCATGTCCTTCCAGACCGACACCGGGAGCCGAAAGCGCACGTCCTGGTCCCAGGCGATCTGGCCGATCTGCAGCCCCTCGCCGTTGTCATGGAAGACGGCGCCGGAGAAGAACAGTAGGAGGGGAATCTCACCGCCTGCCAGGCCGCAAAAGTACTTGGTGGTGGCGACATTGAAGTCAAAGCTGCACGGCACGAGCAGGCACGCCTCGCCGCTGCCGACAAAGGCGGGAACGAGCGTGGAGGCATGCGTCCAAAGGAGGCTCTGCAGGGTGCGGTCCCAGCGCTCGGGCGCACCGAACAGATCCACGAGCCGCGCCTTCTCCTCCTCGCCATAGGAACGAGCGCTCGTCTCGATACGGATCTGGCATTGCACCAGCACATTGCGGATACTCACCGCCCGGTCAGGGCATTCGAGCCCGATCCGAAACTTGAGAAAGGGCGCCGCCGCGAAGCGCTCGACCTCGACGCCTCGGACCGTGAAGGCGAGATCAGGCATCGCAATTTGCTCTCGGCAGCACCCGCGCTTCGCGATGCAACTCGGCGAAGAAGTCCTCGATCGAGTCCCAGACGGCCGTGCCGCCGGAGATCCCGCGCCAGTGGGTGCGCGTCAGACCCGCAAGTGCATAACAGCGATCGATTGGTGCGATAAAGTAGTGGCGCGCACCACCAAGCCGATAGGCCAGCAGCGCCTCGACATCGGGCAAGAGGGACCCGAGCACCCGGTTCGACGACACCAGAGCCTCCCAGGCAGGTAGCGCAAGGAGAGACTCGACCGCGCCCGCCGCACCCGGATACATCACACTGACGCGACCGACGCCACCCACGCCGCCCGTGCCACCCACGTCACCCAGGCCACTTCGGGGAGGGGCGGCGCGCGAGGTAAAGAAGAAGGCGAGGCCGATCGGGATACCGAGCGCGTCCCACTGGTCCTCGCTGAGGCGAAAGTCAGCGAGCAGTCGAACCTCGTCCGGTACGCGCCGGTACTGTCCTTCAGAGTCGAGTTCTGCGCGTGCGGCGCATGCGGAACAGGTGCATACGAGGCGTCTCGTCGCGGCCTCGAGCAAGTGCGGATGATCTGGGGCGATCGCGCACCCGCAGCGCTCGCAGCGCTCGTGCACGGGCTGCGAGATGCGCGCGAACGCGCGCAAGGGTGCGATCCAGTTCCACGAGTGCTCCTCCATGCTTGGGGCCTGACCGATCATCGCTGCACCTTGCGGGCGGCCCATCACTGTGACGCGTCGGCCGAATCCCGGGCCGGGCGTTTCGTGGTGATGGAAGAGACCGGGACCCGGAAGACCTGCGCCGCCACGAGCTCGATTTCTACCGACGACGCATCGGGCGCGGCCTCCATCAAAGCCTCACGGATCTCGCGCCCTATGGCGTTCGCGCTGCCGCTGTCGTAGCGTCCGGCATCGCTGAGCCCAACCTTGAGCGTGAGCTTGTCGCCCTCGATCGCCACGCTCTGGATGGCCACACCCTGTACGCCCAGATGCGCATGGAGCCGGTCCAGGGCGACGCGCACGCGGGTCTCGAAATCCACCGGATGCAGGCCATGGAGCAGCAACACGCCGCTGACACGTTCATCGTCGATGAGCCGCGCAGTCAGTAAGGCGCCGCCCGGATGCTCGGCGATCGTCTCCAACATCCGGGAGAGGGCCAGACCATGCAGTTCGAGCACGCGTTGCACGAGTAGACGCGCGGCGTCGGCCGCTTCGGGATCGGCCAGGGCATCGAGGGCGGACACCACTTCCTCGATGGGTCGTTTTGTAGCGGCGAATGCTTTGACGGTGCCCATCTAGTCGTGACCTCCGGCGTGCTCCACGACATGCTCGCCGCGCACACCGTAGGTCGGGGAGTGCGTTGTTTTCAGGGTCTTGCCGTTGCCCACGTACATGTGCACGCCGCAGGGCAGGCACGGGTCGAAGCTGCGCACGGCGCGCATGATGTCGATCCCCTTGAAGCGGTCGGCGCCGTTTTCCTCGAAGATCGGCGTGTTCTGTACCGCATCCTCGTAGGGGCCGGGTGTGCCGTAGATGTCGCGCGGGTTGGCATTCCAGGGCGTGGGCGGATACGGATGGTAGTTGGCGATCTTGCCGTCGCGGATCACGAGATGGTGCGAGAGCACGCCGCGCACGGCCTCGTGAAAGCCGCAGCCAATCGCCTCTTCGGGAACCTTGAACTCCGTCCATGTCTGGGTCCGGCCGGCTTTCAATTCGGCGAGAGCCTTCTCAACAAAATGGAGCGCGGCGGCCGCGCAGTAAGCCTGGAAGTAGCTGCGGGCCCGGTCCCGCTCGATGGCATTGCTCCACTTGGGGATCTTCCATTCGAACTCGACTTCGGGTTTGAGCGCGGTCTTGGGCAGGTAGATCTTGACGCTCTGCCCGGTCGACTTGACATAGCCGATATCGACGAGCCCTGCCAGCGCCGTGGACCACAGGCGCGCGATCGGGCCGCCGCCGGTGTCCAGGGCGAGATGATCGCCGGTGCGCTTGTCGAGCCAGCGCGGTGACATGACCCAGGAATACTTGCCCTCGAAATTACGCTTTTGGGGGCGTGGAATCGTCGACTGGTTCCACGGGTGGTTCTGATCGATCGGGTTACCCAAGGGGTCCTTCTTGACGAAGGTCTCCTGGTTCGCCCATTCGTCGTAGTAGGAACTTCCAAGGAGAATGCGCATGTTGACATTGATCTCGACGAGATCGGTCGTGACCAGTTTGCCGTCGACCACGACCCCTGGGGTGACCAGCATCGACCTGCCCCATGAGCCCATGTTCTTGTACTGGTAGTCGCAGACGTCCGGATCCTGGAACGAGCCCCAACAACCCAGCAGAATCCGGCGGCGCCCGACCTCCTCGTAGCCGGGTAGCGCCTCGTAGAAGAAGTCGAACAGGTCGTCATGGAGCGGCACGACCCGCTTCATGAACTCGACGTACTTCATGAGCCGCGTCAGATAGTCGGTGAACAGCTGGACCGTCGGCACCGTCCCGACCCCGCCCGGATACAAGGTCGACGGATGGACATGGCGGCCCTCCATCAGGCAGAACATCTCGCGCGTCAGGCGGCTGACCTGCAGCGTTTCTCGGTAGAAGTCGCCCGTGAACGGATTCAGGGCGGTCATGATGTCGGCAATCGTGCGATAGCCATGGTCCGCGGCGTGCGGCGCTGCGGTTCTTTGCGCCTGCTGCCACACGCCGGGATTGGTCTCCTTCACCATCTTCTCGCAAAAGTCCACACCGACCAGGTTGTCCTGGTACAGGTTGTGGTCAAACATGTACTCGGCCGCCTCGCCGAGGTTCACAATCCATTCCGCGATCGCCGGTGGTTTCACCCCGTAAGCCATGTTCTGCGCGTAGACCGAGCAGGTCGCATGGTTGTCGCCGCAGATGCCGCAGATGCGGCTCGTGATGAAGTGCGCGTCGCGGGGATCTTTGCCCTTCATGAAGATGCTGTAGCCCCGAAAGATCGAAGAAGTGCTGTAACACTCGGCGACCTCGCGGTTCTCGAAGTCGATTTTCGTGAAGATGCCAAGGCTCCCCACGATCCGGGTGATCGGATCCCAGTGTTTCTCGACGAGGATGCGCGCAGGCTTGGTTTCGGGCTGCTTGGGAAGGTCGACTGCGGGGGTGTCCATGCGCTATACCTTTGGTCCGGGGGTACCGGGCTCATAGCCCGTGGTGAGATTGGGCTGGTTATGGCGCCACTTCGGTTCATCGTTCAGGGTCTCGAGCATGATCTTGCGCAAAGGCAGGATCCACGTGCTGTAGGCCTTGATCGTGTTGGTCGCGAGCATGCTGCCAGGCGGCTCGTCCATGAAGGGCATGAACTTGTCGGGAAATCCAGGCATCGTGCAGCCGATGCAGATGCCCCCGACATTCGGGCAGCCGCCGATCCCGGCCATCCAGCCGCGCTTGGGCACATTGCATTGCACGACCGGTCCGTGGCAGCCGATCTTGACGATGCAGTTGGGACTGCCGTATTCCTTGGCGAAGAGGCCTTGCTCGAATGAGCCGGCGCGATCGCAGCCGTCGTGTACGGTGGCCGTGAAAAGCCACTTGGGCCGACCCAGATCATCCAGGGGAATCATGGGCGCGACCCCTGCCAACTGACGCAACAGGTACAGAAGCGTCTCCATGAAGTTATCCGGCTGGACCGGGCACCCCGGTACGTTCACGACCGGCAGCCCCGCCTTGGACTTCCACTGCCAGCCCAGGTAGTCGTTCAAACCCATGCAGCCGGTGGGATTGCCTTGCATCGCGTGGATGCCGCCATAGGTCGCACAGGTTCCCGCGCCGATCACGGCGATCGCCTTGGGCGCCAAGCGGTCGATCCATTCCGTCGTCTTGATGGGCTGGCCCGTCTTCGGATCCGTGCCCATGCCCGCCCAGTAACCCTCGCCGCTTAATTTTTCGTTGGGAATCGAGCCTTCCACAACCAGGACGAAATTCTCGATGTCGCCGCGCTCGGCCTGGTACCAGTAATCCATCAACTCGTCGCCGTTCTCGTAGGCGAGCACCGGGTTATGCAGGTAGACCGTGGGCAGCCCCGGGATCGCCCCGAGCACGACGTCCTCGATGGAGGGCTGTGTCGCCGCAGTGATCGAGACCGAATCGCCGTCGCAGCCCAGGCCCGCCGTGATCCAGATGACGTGCACCTCCTTGACAGCGGAGGGCCGCTGCGTCTTGCGGCCATAGGGAACAGTGGTCTCATCGGGCATGACTGGCCTCACGGTCTTCTGACTTGCAACATCTGGCCGATGCTCGCTGTGCCGGCCGAGCTTGCCAATGGATCCCCCGCGTAGACCGGTAACTTCGAACCGGTTTCAGGTCTTTCGTCCCTTGCCGAAGACCTTAGAGTCGCGCAGCCGACGGGCACTTCACGCACACCCCTTTTCCGCTTCAGAAAGTATTTTGTAGGCCCAGCAAGGTCTGTACGCTAGCGCACATAAATTGGGTGCAGAGCGCAGCTGAGTCAGCCCAGGTTTTTCGGGTAGCCGAAACGAGACCCAGACCGGTCGCCGGGGACCGGGGTCGCTCAGGCTCAGAGCGCTTCTGCCGCAACCCAGCGCAACGCCAGAACGGAACTCCCGCGCGCACAGAAAGCTACCAAGCCATGCATCGTCGTGGTGCGCTCGCTCCGATTTCTTCCTTCATGGACCGCGCGCAATATTCTGATTGTTATGGAGAGTGTGACCCCGCGCGTTCTGCACCGAAGCCGTGCATTGGACAGCAGATCCCACTCGATCTTGGCGTCCCCGGTGGCATGCAGCAGGGTCGCTTTGCCGTGAAATCTGGCTGAGATCCGAACCCGTCACGACACTTCACTCTGGAGCTATACTCCTCGACAAAATAGACGCTTGGGCAGGATTAATTTTGTGCACCGCGGGGTCGCGCGTCGGCTATTGGAGGGATGTGGGTGGCCAATCTCGAGCTTGACGCCTATCTTGAACGGATCCGGTGGACGGGCCCGCTCCCTCCGGACTTCGATACCCTCGCTGGACTGCTACGCGGCCATACCCGGCATATCCCGTTCGAGAATCTGGACGTGCTCCTGGGCCGGGGGATCAACATCGAGTTGCAGGCTGTAGAAGCCAAGCTCGTCAGAGCGCGGCGCGGCGGTTATTGCTTCGAGCATGCGACGCTGTTCGCTGCGGTGCTCGAGGCGCTTGGATTCGCCGTGGTGCGGCACTGCGCACGCGTGACGCTCTTGGTGCCGCGCACGGCAGCGCCCAGGACCCACATGTTCTTGCTGGTCTCGCTCGCCGAGGGTGATTTTGTTGTCGATCCGGGGTTCGGACCGCTTCTCCCCAGGGTGCCCCTGCGTCTTGGCGGGGAGGAAGAAGCACGCTTTCACCGCGAATCCCATCGCATGGTCCAGGAAGGGCGCTACTGGATCCTGCGCGGCAGTCTGGGTGAGGATCCGGTCGACGCCTGGGCGAGCACTTTCGACGAAGAAAACCCCGTGGACTTTGTCCTCGGCAACCACTACACATCCACCCATCCGTCTTCGCCCTTTGTGAACCGGATCATGATGAGCGCGCTCACCGACCTGGGCCGCGTCTCGATCATGAACCGCAATGTCACCGTGCGCGATCGCGCGGGCGCCTCCACGTTCGAACTCGCTGACCGGAGCGCTCTGCGCCAGATCGTTGCGGAATACTTCGACTTCGATCTTCCCGAAATCGAGACGCTCCTTGTCCCTTCGATTCCCGAATGGAATTAGCCCGCGCGCCCAAAGGGCACGCGAGTCGGCAAAGACACCTGGGCAAATGTGCTGATCCAGGCCGGGAACGCAAGGCCGATCCGGATGGGCGTCGAAGACGCCTGTCGAGCGGCCGACTGTGGTGAGTACCTGAGGCGGCTCAGAGAAACGCCTCGCCCGCCTTGGGGGAATCACCGAGAGTAGGCACCTTCAGATGCATGGTTGCGTGCGTGTCACAACTTCTTACAAGAAAGCCCGCACTTTCGCGACCCATCGCGTCGGCGCACGAGCACACTCGTACGTTAGATCGACAGACAGACGTCATGACGAGAAGCGGATGAGACCACGATGCATGGGATTGCCTTGAACCAGCCCGACTCACGACCAGGACCGTTAGCCGAGCGCGGAAATATCGCGCGGCTCGCAGGGCGTGCGCTCATCTGCTGCGCACTCTTTTCGGGCTGCGCAAACCAGGAGGCGAGTCAGGCGGGAACTGCGAAGAACGATCCTCACGCGGCACAGGTGCAGGAAGAGTTCTTGAACCGCCTCACCTGGGGCGCCTCGACCAGCGCTGCCGAGAAGCTGGCTCAGATGGGCATGCCAAGCTATCTGAACCACCAGCTCCACCCGGGGCCTCTGGTCTTGCCGCCAGCCATCGCTGAAGAGGTGAAGGCGCTCACGATCTCCCAGAAGCCGATGGACGCCCTGGTCTTCGACCTCGAGGCCCAGCGTAAGAGCGCGGATGCGATCGCCGATCCGGACCAGAAGAAAGCGGCCCAGCAGGCCTATCGCCAGGAGCAGGACCAGATCGGTCGCGAGGCCCAGACCCGCTCGCTCTTGTACGCGGTCTACTCGCCCAATCAACTCGAAGAACAGATGACCTGGTTCTGGATGAACCACTTCAATGTCCACATGTATAAGAGCAACATCCGGGTTCTCGTGGGCGACTACGAGGAGCATGCGATTCGACCCCATGCGCTCGGACACTTCCGGGAGCTCCTCGATGCGACGCTGCACCATCCGGCGATGCTGCGTTATCTGGATAACGAGCAGAATGCGCTCGGGCATATCAATGAAAATTACGCCCGCGAGATCATGGAACTGCATACCTTGGGAGTGCACGGCGGCTATAGTCAGCACGACGTCCAGGAACTCGCGCGCATTCTGACCGGCGTGGGTGTGAACATGGGACAAAACGCCCCGAAACTGAACGCCCAACAGATGCCCTTGTATCAGCGAGCGGGTCTCTTCGAATTCAATCCGGCGCGCCACGATTTCGGTGACAAGGAGTTCCTTGGGAAACACATCAAGGGCCGCGGCATGGACGAGGTCGAAGAGGCCGTGACGCTCCTCGCCCGCTCGCCCGCCACGGCGGAATTCGTCTCACGCAAGATGGCCGTCTACTTCGAAAGCGACAATCCTCCGGAGGCGCTCGTACACCGGATGGCCGAGACCTTCACGCGCACCGATGGCGACATCGCCGCGGTGCTCCAGACGCTTTTTGAATCGCGTGAATTCAACGCCTCGCTGGCATCCAAGTTCAAGGATCCGGTCCACTATGTGGTCTCGGCGGTACGCCTGGCCTATGACGAGAAGCCGATCTTGAACACGCAACCGATGGTCAACTGGCTGAACCGCATGAACGAGCCGCTCTTTGCCCACGAGACCCCGGACGGCTATCCGATGACCGGGGGCGCTTGGGCGAGTTCGGGGCAGATGACGACCCGCTTTGAGATCGCCAAGGCGATCGGCTCGGGCAGTGCCGGACTCTTCAAGACCGATGGGCCCCAGCCCGTCGAGCAGGCAGCTTTCCCGCAGCTCTCCAACGCTCTTTACTACAACGCGATCCAGAAGACGCTTGGTCCGGCGACCCGCAGTGCGCTGGATCAGGCCACGTCTCCCCAGGAGTGGAACACCTTCCTTCTGGCCTCCCCCGAATTCATGAATCGTTAGTACGAAGGAGTTCCCCCGTGAAACGTCGCTCGCTCCTCGAGGCCCTGGCCCTCTCCCCCTTGGTTTTTGGCGCACCGCGGCTCTATGCGGCTCCGGCAGCCCAGGCGAAGCTTCTCGTGGTGTTCATGCGCGGAGGCTACGACTGCGCCAATTTGCTCGTGCCGGTCTCGAGCTCGTTCTACTACGAGTCGCGACCGAATATCGCGGTCGCGCGATCCGACCCTTCGGGTCAGAACCAGAATCCGAACGCGGCGCTCACCTTGGACGCAAACTGGGGCCTGCATCCGGCGCTACGTGATTCGATCTATCCGCTCTTCCAGAAGGGTCAGGTTGCCTTCGTGCCTTTCGCCGGCACGGACGACTTGAGCCGCAGCCACTTTGAGACCCAGGATTCGATCGAACTCGGACAAGGCGAGAACACCAGCCGCGACTTTCGCTCAGGCTTTTTGAATCGGCTCGTCACCGTGTTACAGCGCGAGGGGCGCCAGGCGAGCCCCATGTCCTTCACGGATCGTATGCCGATCGTCTTTCAGGGGGGAGCGGACGTCCCGAACATGGCCTTGAAATCGGTCGGCAAGCCCGGTGTCGATGAGCGCCAGGGCAAGATCATCGCCGCCATGTATGGCAAGACCGCGCTCGCAGCCCCGGTCACCGAAGGTTTTGGCGTGCGCGATGAGGTGATGCGCGAGGTCCAGGATGAGATGGATCAGGCAAGCCGCAATGCTCTGAGCGCGAAGGGATTCGAGGCCGAGGCGCGCCGCATCGCGCACCTGATGCGCGAGAAGTTCAATGTCGGCTTCGTGGACGTCGGCGGCTGGGATACCCATGTGGGCGAGGGCGGCGCCACCGGGTATCTGGCCAATCGCTTTGATGAACTCGGCCGGGGCCTGGCCGGATTCGCCGACGAGATGGGGTCGGACTGGAACAACACGGTTGTCATCGTCGTCAGCGAGTTCGGCCGCACCTTCCGGGAGAACGGCAATCGCGGCACGGACCACGGACATGGCAGCGTCTACTGGGTCTTGGGTGGCGCAATCCGCGGCGGCCGGATCCTCGGCAACCAGGTGAAGGTCGAGCAGGCCACGCTCTTTCAGAACCGGGATTTTCCGGTACTGAACGAATATCGCGGCTTATTGGCGGGGCTTTTCGGGCGGGTCTACGGTCTGGACAAGTCGCGCCTGGCCGAGGTCTTCCCCGGGGCTCAAGCGCGCGATATCGGCCTGGTTTAGCCTGGAGAGCACCGTGAGGCTTGGCGTGACGAACCGACTCGCCTTCGTATTGGTCGTGATCGGCGCGCTCCTGGCATCGGCTTGCGACATCGCGCCCTTCGATGTTTTCACTGATCCCTCGACAAGGCTCGCGGGCGCCTTGCGGGATGCGGCCCTCTTGATGGACCTGCAGCGGCAGGACACCTACACGTTGGCCTACCACTTCAAACCGGGGCACGACGGATGCAAGAGCGGTGACTTCCGGCTGGAGATGGCTGCCAATGCCGGGCTTCTTGTGGTGTGCACGACGCCCATGGGACCGGGCGATATGGGAGGGCTCACCACGTCACATTTGACTTATGTTGCAGTCCCGAAGCGGCTCGAGATCACCAAGAGTGCGGGAGAAATCCTCTACATCGATCTCGCTCGCCGGGAAGGTCTGATCGAGGTTGTGGGCCTGCGCTAGAAGAGGCGTCTGGAAACCCGAGCCCGACGAGCCAGACGAGCCAGCAGCCACCGCAAAGCCAAGCATCATCTTGCCGCTTCGCAACCACGCGGCGCGGCGCTTCCTCTGTAGTGCAAAGGGATCTACCGTCGGTTCGATTTCGCGTTAAAATGAAACGGTCGTTCGAATTTCCCGGTCGGGTTGGATTGCCGCGCGCAAAGAGCCCTCGGGATTGCCGTAATATCTGGGGAATCCCGACAGACCATGCCCAATCTCATCTCTGAGTTCGACGCCACCTGGCGCACTCTCCCTCACAGCAAAGGCGCCCAGAACAGGCGCATTTGTGGACGGCCTCGCTGATGAAGGTCTTTAATCTGCGCTGCAGCCGGCACCATGAATTTGAAGGATGGTTTCCCTCGGCCGAGGAATCCGAGCGCCAACTGAGCAACCATCTGACCCACTGTCCGATCTGCGATTGCAGCGATCTCATGCGCATGCCGTCGGCCCCGCGCCTGAACCTCGCCACCGAATCGGCGACCGAGCTGGTCGCACCGAATGCCCAGGCAGAGTGGGTCAAGGCGCTGCGCGAACTGATCGCCAACACCGAGGACGTCGGCCCCCGATTTGCCGAAGAGGCGCGCCGCATCCATTATCGCGAAACCCCGCAGCGGGCGATCCGCGGCGTGGCGAGCGATCGCGACCGTCAGGAACTGCAGGAAGAGGGCATCGAGGTGATCGCGCTGCCGGTGCCTGCGCTGGCCAAAGAACCGCTGCAATGACAGCACCGCACCCGGCCGTGACTCTTCGGCTCGGGGCATCATGGAGGAGGACTGCATGGATTTGAATTACACGGATCAAGACCTGGCGTTCCGCGAGGAGGTGAAGACCTGGCTAGAGGCCAACCTGCCAGCCGATCTGCAGCACAAGGTGCTGAACCATCTGCGGCTGAACAAGGAAGAATTCGTCCGCTGGCACAAGATCCTGGCGAAGAAGGGCTGGGTTGCACCCGCCTGGCCCGTCGAGTGGGGCGGGACCGGCTGGAACGCGACGCAGCGTCACATCTTCGAGGAAGAGTGCGCCGCGGCGGGCACACCGATGATCATGGCCTTTGGCGTGTCGATGGTGGCCCCGGTCCTCATGAAATACGGCAGCGAGGAACAAAAGCGCTACTACCTGCCGCGCATCTACGATTGCACCGACTGGTGGTGCCAAGGCTACTCGGAACCGGGCTCAGGCTCGGATCTCGCATCATTGAAGACGCGCGCCGAACGCGAGGGCGACTTCTACGTGGTCAACGGCCAGAAGACCTGGACCACCCTGGCGCAGTTCGCCGACATGATGTTCTGCCTCGTGCGCACCGAGACCACCGAGCGCAGGCAGGAAGGGATCTCGTTTCTCTTGATCGACATGAAGACCCCGGGCATCACGGTGCGGCCGATCCTCACGCTCGATGAGGACCACGAGGTCAATGAGGTGTTCCTCGAGAACGTCAAGGTGCCGATTGCCAACCGGATCGGCGAGGAGGGCAAAGGCTGGACCTATGCGAAATACCTCCTCGGCCATGAGCGCACCGGCATCGCCGCGGTGGGTCGCTCCAAGCGCGAACTGGGATTTTTGAAGCGCATAGCGGGTGCACAATCCAAGAACGGCAGACCCCTCCTCGAGGATGCGCTCTTTGCGGCCAAGCTCGCCTCGCTGGAAATTGAACTGATGGCGCTCGAGATGACCGTCTTGCGTGTCGTCTCTGCAGAAGGCGCGCAAAAGGGACCGGGGCCCGAGGCGTCGCTCTTGAAGATCAAGGGTACCGAAATCCAGCAGGCTCTGACCGAGCTGATGCTCGAGGCGATCGGCCCGTATGGCATGCCCTTCGAGCGCGAGTATCTCGAAGGCCGCACCCCGCATGCGTTGGATGACGACGCTGCGCCAATTGCCGCCTACTACTTCAATTTTCGGAAGACCTCCATCTATGGGGGTTCGAACGAAATCCAAAAGAACATCATTTCCCAGATGATTCTGGGGCTTTGAGGAGCGCGCCATGGACTTTTCCTTCACTTCCGAACAGACCCAGCTGGCCGACGCGATCCGCCGTTATGTGACGAACGAGTACAGCTTCGAGGCGCGCCAGAAGACGGTGTATTCCGAGACAGGCGTCTCGGAGGCCGCCTGGCGCCAGTTGGCCGATCTGGGCGTCCTGGCCCTGCCGATCGACGAGGAATCAGGAGGTTTTGGCGGCACCGCCGTGGACATGCTCTTGGTCATGCAGGAACTCGGTCGCGGGTTGGTCGTCGAGCCGGTGTTAAGCACGGTCTTCGCGGCTGAATTCATCAAGCGCTCGGGCACTGCCGCGCACAAGGCGCTCCTTGCCCAGGTCGCCGATGGCTCGCTCAAGCTCGCCGCGGCGCTCCACGAGAAGCAGGCGCGCCACGAACTCTTCAATGTCGAGACGAGCGCACGGGCGACCGCAGAAGGCTACCTCTTGCAGGGCGCGAAGACGGTTGTCGTGCACGGCGCGCAGGCGCATCGGCTGGTGGTCTCGGCGCGCCTGTCGGGCGGCTCGCGCGAGAAGGGGGGACTGGCTTTGTTCCTGGTGGATCCCACAGCGCGCGGGGTGACGCGCCGCGAGTACCGCACGATCGACGGGCTGCGCGCGGCCGACATCAGTTTTGCGGGGACGACCTTGCCGCGCGATGCGCTCCTGGGGGTCGCAGGTGAGGCCTGGCCTGTCATCGACGCGGTCAGCGACTATGGGGTTGCGCTCTTGTGCGCCGAGTCGATCGGTGTCATGGAGATGTTGAACAGCCAGACACTCGAGTACACGAAGACCCGTAAGCAGTTCGGCCAGCCGATCGCCCGCTTTCAGGCCTTGCAGCACCGCATGGTCGAGATGTTCATGCAGCTCGAGCAGGCGCGCTCGATGGCCTACCTCGCAGCCGTCAAGCTCGCCTCTGCCGACGATGCGGAACGCAGACGTGCCGTCTCGGCCGCCAAGGTACGCATCGGGCAGGCCGGCAAGTATGTCGGGCAGCAGGCCGTGCAGCTCCACGGAGGCATGGGGGTGACCAATGAACTCCCTGCGGCGCACTATTTCAAGCGGCTCACGATGATCGAACTCTCCCTGGGTGACACGGATCACCACCTGGCCCGTTTTATCGAGGAGGGACGCGAGGTCTCGGTGAGCGAAGCCCTGCGGCATGCAGCCTAGGCGACGGGTGGTCCATGATCCGTTACTATTTCGAGGACTTTCAAGTCGGTGAGGTTCAAGCACTGCCCGAGCGCAAGCTCTCCGAGGAGGAGATCATCACTTTTGCGCGCCAGTTCGACCCGCAACCGTTCCATGTCGACCCCGAGGCAGCCAAGCAGTCGATCTACGGGGGCATCATCGCCAGCGGCTGGCATACCTGCGCGATCGCCATGCGCATGATGTGCGATGCTTATCTGCTCGAGACGGCGAGCCTGGGCTCACCCGGCGTCGACGAAGTCCGCTGGTTAAAGCCCGTACGCGGCGGCGATACGCTGCGCGGGGAGCGCACGACGCTTTCTGTGCGCGCCTCGGAAAGCAAGCCCGATCGCGGCGTGGTACACAGCGAATGGCGCATCTATAACCAGCACGGGGATCTCGTCATGAAAATGCGTGGCATGGGCCTGTTCGCGAAGAGGCCAGCGACACCCTAGCTAGCCGCAAGGCACGCGTCCCGAGTGCACCGCTGGCAGACTCGGCGCGGGGTCGTGCGTAGTCCCCGTTCCCGGTTCCAGTTCCGAGTTCCACTTCCCCTTCTTCTTCTACAGGACCTATGCGCGAATTCAACTCGATCGAAGAGCTGCAACCCCTGGTGGGCCAGGAAGTGGCCGTAAGCGGCTGGATCACGGTCGATCAGGCACGCATCGATGGCTTTGCCGAGGCGACTGGCGATCACCAATGGATCCACGTCGATCCTGAAAGGGCACGCGAGGGGCCGTTTGGCACGACCGTCGCGCACGGGTTTCTGACCCTTTCGCTCTTGCCGCTCTTGACGCAAGAGGCGATCGCAGTCCACAACACCAAGATGGGCGTGAATTATGGCCTGAACAAGGTGCGCTTTCCGGCACCCGTTCCGGTCGACAGCCGCCTGCGCGGGCGCTTCAAGCTCCTGCAGATCGACCTGCTTGAGCCCCTCGCCGGTGTCCCGGGTGCCCAACTCGTCTGGGAGGTCACCATTGAGCGCGAGGGCAGCACCAAGCCTGTGTGCGTCGCCGAAAGCGTGTCGCGACGCTACGGCTGACCCGGCCTAGAAGAGATGGCCGAAGAGGCACAAGGCGAGGAAGATCCCAACCTGAAAAGCCAGGCAGATCCAGGCCCGCCGGTAGGTGGCAAGCTTGGTGCGCAAGATCGACGAGACAATCAGGATCTGCGCCAGCATGTCGTCGATCACCTCGTGCTGACTCGCCGCATGAAAGTCGCTCCGATAGGTCGAAATGTCCCTGCGGCCCAGGATATGACCGAAGAAGACGAGGCTGGGCTGCGTCGTGGGCGCGATCGGGTCGTGGCGCGCGAGGAGCGTTGCGAGCGCGAAGACGAAAAAGGCGATGGCGGTCAGCCCCAGGCTCGGCAACACCGCGTCATGCAACCAGCCCTCGCGGCTTAAACGATCGAGATCGTTCGCTGTAAAGCTCACGAGAAGCGTCGACATGACGATCAGCATGTAGGTCTTCTGGTCGGTCGCCCGGATGATCTCCTGGTTCAGGTTCAAGACGCGCCAGGCGTGATCGTAACGCCAGGCTTCGGGAGCAAGGGATGGCGGTGGGATCAGGCCACTCTCGCCCTGCGAGCCGGCCGCTCCTGGCCCCGGGTTCTGACCGAGGAGACGGCCCTTTCCGATGACACCGTTGCCTTCTGTCGGTGGCATGTTACTTGGTTCCAAAAAGTCGGTCGCCCGCATCACCCAAGCCGGGCACGATATAGCCGTGCTCGTTGAGACGCTCATCGATGGCCGCCGTGACGATCTCGACCTCCGGATGCAGGGCAGAAAGCGCCGCGATCCCTTCTGGCGCAGCGAGCAGACACACCATCTTCGGGGCAATCGCGCCCAAGTCCTTGATCCGCGTGAAGGCCTGGGCCGCGGAGTGGCCGGTGGCCAGCATCGGATCGACGACGATGACGCTGCGCTCGGCGACATCTTCAGGCATCTTGAAGTAGTACTCGACGGGTCTTAAGGTCGTCGGATCGCGATAGAGCCCGATATGACCCACGCGCGCATTCGGCAGCACATCGAGCATGCCATCGAGCATCCCCGTCCCCGCCCGGAGTATGGCCGCCAGGCAGAGCTTCTTGCCGGCCAGGACCGGGGCCGCGCACGGACCGATGGGGGTTGTGATCTGGACCGAGACGGTGGGCAGATCGCGTGTGGCTTCATAGGCCAAGAGCGTGCTGATCTCGCGCAAGAGCCGCCGGAAGTTATCCGTGGTCGTCTCGATGCTGCGCAACAGGGTGAGTTTATGCAAGACGAGTGGATGGTCCGCCACGCGCACCTTCGGGTCTGCCGGGTTCGTCATCGTCAGGGCCCGCTAGCGTCTTGCGTACTGGGTTGCCCCAAAGAGGGTCTCGCGAGCCTTCTCGTCGGTGATGGGCTTCCTGGCGGCGGCCAAGACCGTCACGCCCTTCTGTACGGCCGGGCGCGCCGCAATCGCGTCGAACCAGCGTTTGAAGTGGGGATACTCGCTGACGTCGACACCCTGGTTGGTGGAGGAGCGCGTCCAGGGCCAGGAAGCGATGTCAGCGATCGAGTACTCGTCGCCGGCCAGATAGGCCGATTCGGCAAGCCGCCTGTCGAGCACCCCGTAGAGGCGTTTCGCCTCGTTCGTGTAGCGATTGATCGCGTATTCGCTTTTTTCCGGGGCGTAGAGGCGAAAGTGATGCGCTTGCCCGAGCATCGGGCCGATGCTGCCCATCTGGAACATGAGCCATTCGAGGGCGCGGTACTTGCCACGCACATCCGAGGGTAAGAAACGCCCGGTCTTGCCTGCCAGATAGATGAGGATGGCGCCCGACTCGAAGAGCGAGATGGGAGCGTTGCCTGGCCCGTCGGAATCGACGATGGCGGGAATCTTGTTGTTCGGGCTGATCTGGAGAAACTCGGGCTTGAACTGATCTCCCGCGCCGATATCGATCCCGTGCACCGTGTAGGGCAGGGCGCATTCCTCGAGCATGATGTGCACCTTGTGCCCATTTGGCGTCGCCCAGCTGTAGAGGTCAATCATTTTCATTCTCCGGTGCAGTAGCGACGGGCGCAAGAATCGGATGCCGTGCTCTGGAACGCCGCTGCGCGATTATCGCAGAGGCCGCCGAGGCGCGTTTTTGCGCCCTGGAAGCGTGCCGGGAAGCGTGCCGGGAGGCGGGATGGAAGGGGTCCGGCTCACCACTGTCCCATTAGACTTCGGACGAAGCGAGGATGCCTGCATGGCCTAGAAACCTTGAATTAGCCCTTTCTCTATTAATGGATATGCCGATATACTTTAATAGCGTACCAAGCTAATTAAAGGATCGCGCGTGGCGGACGGAGAGAACCAGAGGCTGGGCACCTATGTCGAAACGAGCGCGGGAGGAGAGCGCGTGCGCGCCTATGTGCCTGCACCGCTGCCGCCGAATCCACCGCTCGAACTGGGGCGGTTCATGCGCGTCTACGAACGCGCCATCGCCGCGGTCGGGCGCCTCGACGGTGTGACGACGATCATACCTTCGACGCCTTTGTTCCTCTACATGTACGTCCGCAAGGAAGCGCTCCTGTCCTCGCAGATCGAGGGGACACAATCCTCGTTATCCGATCTTTTGCTGTACGAAAATCACGTGGCACCCACCCTCGGACTCGACGACGTGACCGAGGTTTCGAACTATGTCGCGGCGATCGAGCATGGCGTCTCCCGGATGCGAGGCGGATTCCCCCTGTCGCTCCGGCTGATACGCGAGATGCACGCCATCCTGCTCAAGTCGGGACGGGGCGCCGCGAAGCAACCGGGCGAGTTCCGCCGCTCGCAGAACTGGATCGGCGGAACCCGGCCCGGCAACGCGCTGTTCGTGCCTCCTCCGCCGAACCGGCTGGCCGAATGCCTGGATGCGCTCGAACGCTTCCTGCATAGCGAGGATGCGGAGCTGCCTCCGCTCATCCGGGCTGGTTTGGCCCACGTCCAGTTTGAAACGATCCACCCCTTTCTAGACGGGAACGGTCGGTTGGGTCGGCTCCTCATCACGTTGATCCTGTGTGAGGCTGGGGTGCTGCGCGAGCCGATTCTCTATCTCAGCCTGTTTCTGAAATTCCGGCGCGACGACTACTACCGGCTCCTACAGGAGGTCCGACTGGCCGGGACGTGGGAGACCTGGATGGAATTCTTCCTGACCGGTGTCGCGGAGACCGCCGAACAAGCCGCGGGGACGGCACGCGATCTGATCGCCATGTTCGAGGCCCATCGACAGCAGATCGCCGGCCTCGGCCGAGCGGCGCCGTCGGCGCTTCGGGTCCATGAATTGGTTCAAGCCAGCCCGATCGTCACCATCCAGACTGTCTCCGAGAAACTTGCCGTCTCCTTCCCGACCGCCAGCACGGCGCTGGAGAATCTCGCCAAAATTGGTGTCGTGCGCGAGACCACAGGACGGCAGCGCGGCCGGATTTACGCCTATTCGGACTACCTAGCCTTGCTCGATCGTGGCACCGATCCATTGCCGGCCTGACGCATAGGATGACGCATAGATCGAAACCAAGAAGACGATCGACGAGGATGATCGGCCGGGTCGATTCCTGCTGACCGGCTCGGCGAACATCCAGACAGGAGTCGGATGGCCTAGAAAAAAAGCTCCCTCCACTCCGGGATGATCTCGCAGAGTACGCCTTCGTGGTCGAATCCGCCGACGTACATCCCGCTAAGAGGCGAAAAGGAGATCTGTTCTGTGAAGGCCGTGGTGAATTCGTGGCGGTACCATGCATCGATTCCGTAGAGTCGGTCACGGTTCTCCACACCAAGGTGGTAGTTCCTGATGTCGTCCTGGTCTGCCCTGTAGTAGCTTTTCAGGGCCTCATCGGTCTTCTCATTCTGGCTGATGTTTTGCAGCATGTGCCGAAACCAATCGACCTGCCAGCCGATGTCGAGCCGCTTCATGTGCAGCATGAACACGGGGCCAAAGCGCGGGAACACGCTCGCACCGTGGAAGCCGCCAGACCATTCGGTGGGCGTCTTGACGATGCAGGTTTTGTTGAGAGCCGCGTTGGGATAAGCAAAGGCGCGATGGGTCAGTATCGGCGTGTCCGGCTCCTTGGGAAGGGGCGCTTCACCTTCGAGCTGAATCACGTCGAATCCTCGGGCGGTCAAGTAGGGGATCTCCATCTGACGCACCCAATCGGCGAGCGAGGGCGCCACACGCGGGTCGACCACGAGGAACTCATCCGGATCCACTCGCACCACGACATCGTAGACATGCAAGAGCGCCGAGACGAGCTTACTGATGATCGCGTGGCGGACTTCGTCGTCGTATGCGGTCGGCAACTCGATGACGCCGCCTAGGAGGCTGCGCGGCAGAAGCTAGAATGAAGGTCATCTGAAACCAGCGCAAGGGCGTTGAAGAAAGATGACGACAAGCTACCTACCGTATGAGCCGCGGCAGCAGCAATTGTTGCCGAATGCGCTGCAGGACTGGCTGCCCGAAGGGCATCTGGCGTATTACATCAGCGACGTGGTGGATACGCTCGATCTGAGCGCGTTCCACGCGCGTTACGTCGGAGGTGGGCCACGGAATCAGCCGTTCCATCCGGCGATGATGGTGAAGATCCTGGTGTATGGCTACGCGACCGGGGTGTTCTCGTCGCGCAAGCTGGCCCGGAAGCTGCACGAGGATGTGGCGTTCCGGATGCTGGCGGCGGGCAACTACCCGAAGCACCGCACGATTTGCGACTTCCGCGCCTTGCACCTGCAGGAACTGTCGGAGCTGTTGGTGCAGGTGGTCAAGCTGGCGCGCGAGTGCGGGCTGGT
>CAJCID010000125.1 GCA_903970305.1 Rhodospirillales bacterium
GACGCATGCCGCATCCAAGCCGGTCGCGATGATCCCCAACTGCGCCGCGACCCGCCATGCGCACTTCATCTTGGACGGATCGGGTCCTGCGTATCTGGAACCTCCTGCGCTATCGGAGTGGCCCGACGTCAACTGGGTGCCCGACAGCGCCAAGTCGCAGCGGGTCGATCTGGACCAATTGACGGCCGCCGAGGTCGCTTCGTGGCAGCCCGGCCAGACGCTGTTATTGAACGGTAAGATGCTGACCGGACGCGATGCCGCGCATAAGAGGATTGCCGAGATGCTCGCCAAGGGCGAGTCCCTGCCGGTCGATTTCACCAACCGGGTGATCTACTACGTCGGTCCAGTCGATCCGGTGCGCGACGAGGTCGTCGGACCTGCGGGGCCAACGACTGCAACACGCATGGACAAATTCACCGAGATGATGCTCGCCAAGACAGGGCTCATCGCGATGATCGGCAAGGCCGAGCGGGGACCGGTCGCGATCGAGGCAATCAAGCGGCATCGATCGGCCTACCTGATGGCCGTGGGCGGTGCAGCCTACCTCGTATCCAAGGCGATCAGAAAGGCACGCATCGTCGCCTTCGCCGACCTGGGCATGGAAGCGATCTACGAGTTCGAGGTGCGCGACATGCCCGTGACGGTGGCCGTCGATGCCGGTGGCACCTCGGTGCACAACACGGGACCAAAGCTCTGGCAGGCCCGGATCGGCAAGATCCCGGTGACGGTCGACTAAGCCCCTGGTCAGCTCGTGGGGCTATTTGGGCGCAGCCGGCGGAGCCACGCCGCCACAATCGTCGGATAACCAGCGACCGGAAAACGTAATGTCCATCGCCACAGCCGTGCCCCGCTTATCCACGCCCGCGAAATCCATCGTTCCCTTGTAGGCGGTGTTCGAATCATGGAACACCTTCAGGCTCCCCTTGCCTTTCATATCCCCGTCGCAGACGAGCTCGCCCGTGATCGGATTGGCCGATGCATCGAACCCTGTCATCTTGCAGCCGTCCTGCTCGCGCGTCACGCGCGGCGGCTCGCTGCGCGCCGCCATCTCCGGAGTCACGCAGGCCTTCACGACAATCGGCCTGCCAAAGGGTAACTGGATTCCCATCTGCTTCATTTTCTCCAGCTGCTCGGGTGGGATCTGGGGCCCACCTTGCGAGAAGTTGACTGTGGCGGTGTTCTCCCAGAGACCTGCCTTGCGCGTTTGCGCATGGGCCAACGAGACTCCTGCAATGAGGACCAACGCGAGAATGAATCGAGACATGTCTTCCCCCTAATCCGCGGACAGCACTTGTGGATCACCGCCGGCACGCGACGGTGGCTAGCTCTTTATTCTTTTCATGAGATTAATCCAGATCTCCCCCAGCCATTCATGCAAGATGAAGCCGGAGCGCTCATAAGCGCCTGCCTGTGGGATGAAGTCCGGCCACAGCCAGTCGTGATGCGCCCGAAAATCGAGCGGTGCTGCGACCACTGAAATGCCGTGATTCTGGAACTCGGCCAGCGCCCGATGCATATGCCCCACGTCGGTCACGAGAAGAATGCGCCGGATGCCCAGCGGCCGCAAGATTGCGGCCGATCGTGCCGCGTTTTCCTCGGTATCGACCGACTCGGTCTCGAGCCATTTGACTGGGACACCGAACTCGGTGCGCAGGGCGTCGGCCATCAGCTTGGCTTCGGACGTCTGCCCGCCATCGAGCTTGCCCCCCGAGACGAGCAGCGGCAGACCCGTGCGTCGCTCGAGAGTCGCAGCGTAGCGCACGCGACGCAAGGTGGCGCCGGTCAGCGTCTCGCCGCCATACTCGGCCGCGCCGCGCACACTGCCGCCACCCAGGACGACGATGGCGCTGGCATCCTCGACACCGGCCGATTCCTTTAAGGGTGGAAACTCGGACTCGGCCGGCGCCTGCAGCAGGTCCGCAACACAGGGCAGAGCCAGTGCAATCGTCAGCACCACCCCAAGGCCAAACAAAAGTCGTCCAAGCCTTGGGAGCACTGCGACGATCGCGGCCCCGATCAGAATCAGGATGAGCGGACCAAGGGGAGGTAATACCAAGGCTCCGAGGGCCTTGTGGAGGAAGAGCATCTCGACCCTTACGGTGCCGATGCCGTTGCGGAGGGGTCTAAAGCCAGGAGGGCACGAATGCCTGCCTGGGCGATCTGTGCGTCCTCCGAGGACTTCACGCCCGAGACGCCAATGGCACCCAGACACTGTCCGTCGACCACAATCGGCTCACCACCCTCAAGCATGCCCGACAGAGTCGGGGCAGACAGGAAAGACGTGCGCCCACCGTTGATCATCTCCTCGTAGATCCGACTCGCGCGACGCCCGAGCGCTGCCGTGCGTGCTTTTGCAGGTGCGATCTCGGCCGAGATCGGTGCGACCCCGTCCAAGCGCTGCAGCCATAGCAGATGTCCGCCGTCATCGCAGATGGCAATGACCACCGGCCACTGGTTCGAGAGCGCGAAGGCCTCGGCCGCGGCTGCGATGGTCTTCACATCGCTTAAGGTCAGTACGGGTTTGGTCTTCATGGCATTCCGGATTCAGGCATTGGGAAACCGGCACCTTACAGCAGCCCGGGGCGATCCGCAAAGACAGCACATCTAGTTCTTCTGACTTGGCCTTCCCACGGCCAGGCGAATCTGATCGAGCGCCAGAGGATCCTCGATGGTCGTCAGATCCCCCGGATCCCGGCCTTCGCAAACCGCCTGGATGGCCCGCCTTAGCATCTTGCCCGAGCGCGTCTTCGGCAGCGCACTCACAAAATGGACTCTCGCGGGCCGACCGATGGCACCCAGTTGCCGGTCCACCACGGCCATGACCTCGCCCTCCAGCTTTAGGCGCTCCTCGAGCAACTCCGCGCGCTCCGGATTGCGCAGGATCGCAAAAGCGATGGCGACCTGGCCCTTCAGGACATCCTCCACCCCGACGACGGCTGATTCGGCAACGTTGGGATGCGCATTGACACTCTCCTCGATCTCGCGGGTGCCGAGCCTGTGACCGGCGACGTTGATGACGTCGTCCGTGCGCCCCAGGATGAACCAGTAACCGTCCGCATCGACAATCCCCCAGTCAAAGCTGGAATAGAAATACTTGCCGTCGTGCCGGGACCAGTAGGTCGATACGTAGCGAGCGTCATCGCCCCACACGGTCGACATGCATCCCGGCGGTAACGGCCCTTCGATGGCCAGCACCGCCTTCTGGTTGGGCCCCACCGCCGCCCCGCTCACCTCGTCTCGCAGTTGCAGACGATAGCCGTAGACGGGCTTGCCGGGGCTGCCAAAACGCGGCTCCATCGTCGGATCCAATCCGGGTAGGACGGCCAGCATCGGCCAGCCCGTCTCGGTCTGCCAGTAGTTGTCGATAATCGGTTTGCCGATTCCCTCTGCGATCCAGCGCGCAGTCGGCTCGTCAAGCGGCTCGCCCGCGAGAAAGAGGGAACGCAGGCTCGAGAGGTCGTAGCGCGTCAGAAAGGCCGGATCTTGCTTCTTGAGCACGCGAATCGCCGTGGGCGCGGAGAACATCACGGTCACTCTGTACTTCTCGACGATACGCCACCAGATCCCACCGTCGGGCCGGATCGGCAGTCCTTCATAGAGCACCGTCGCCATCCCTGAAATCAAGGGGGCATAGACGATGTAGCTATGACCGACGACCCAGCCGATGTCGCTCGTCGAGAAATAGGTCTCACCCGCTCGGCCGTCAAAAACAAGAGGCATCGATGCGGCCAGCGCCACCGCATAGCCGCCTGTGTCGCGTTGCACGCCCTTGGGACGTCCGGTCGTGCCGGACGTGTAGAGGATGTAGCTGGGCTCGTTTGATTCCAGCCACACGCAGGGGACCTCTGCGTCACGAAAGCGCAGCGCGAGCTGAGCCCATTCGACATCGCGGCCGGCCGTACGGTCCATCGGGGCCAAGCCCCGATCCAAGAGCAGCACGTGCCGGGGAGGGCTTTGGGCCAAGCGGATCGCCTCGTCCAAGAGCGGCTTGTAAGGTAGGATCTTGCCCGCGCGGGAGCCGGCGTCCGAGGAGATGACCACATCCGGTTGGGCATCATCGATGCGCGAGGCCAGGCTCACTGAGGCGAAGCCACCGAACACCACCGAATGGATCGCACCGATCCGGGCGCAGGCGAGCATGGCGAAGACCGCCTCGGGAATCATCGGCATGTAGATCAGGACCCGATCTGCCCGTTTCACCCCCAGGGACTGCAACATCGCTGCAACACAGTTCACTTCCCGATGCAGTTCCCGATAGGTATATGTCCTCTCAGTGTCCGTCTCGGTCGACACGTAGATCAAAGCCGGCTGATTGGCGCGATCTGGCAGATGGCGGTCTAGGGCGTTGTGGCACAGATTGGTCTCGCCCCCCTCGAACCAGCGCGCAAAGGGCGGGTTGTCATAGTTCAGAACTCGTCTGAAGGGCTTGTGCCAATCGATGGTGCCAGCCAATTCGCGCCAGAACCCTTCGGGATCGTCGAGGGAGCGCTGATAGAAGGCGCTGTACGCATGTCCTGCCATGGCTGTCTCCTTGATATAGGACTCGATCCTATATATTGCTAGGTGTACTTACGGGTCGCGCCCGACGCACCGTACGCTCCAACACCGAGGTTGAAGCTTAGCGCATCAAAGCGGTCTAGGCAGCCGCGGAGAGCAGGTCCAGACTGTCAATAAGTTCCGGTAGGTCTTTGACAATCCACAACATTTCGCATACATTCGCGCCTATGCCTCGTATCACCTGCAAGTCCCAATCCCTCCTTTTGTGTCTCGCAATCGGTGCTCTGTCGGCGCAATGCGCCCTTGGTGCCGACGCGGACATACTGTCCAACTCGACAGTTTCGAGCTCAATCCCCCTGCCTTTGAGTCTCGATCTGGGTACCGGGGCGACAGCCGGGGTGGACCATTCCTTCATTGTCAAAAGCGTTCCTGAGGCGATGCTCGATCTGGGTTCAGGCGCGGCGAGGCCGGTGTCGACGCCGGCTCAGGCGCTGGTGCTTTCGGCCGATGGTGTCGATCCCAACAAACCCTTCGCCGAGCATGGGACGGGCGTGATCGAACATGCGCTGGCGCTCGTCGGTGTGACCTATCGGCGCGGTGGCAATAGCGCGGAGTCGGGTCTCGATTGCAGCGGACTCGTGCGACTCGTCTTTCATGACGTCACGGGTCTGGATCTTCCGCGCAGGGCCATCGAAATCAGCCATCTGGGACAACGTGTTAAGCCCCAGGATCTACAACCCGGCGATCTGCTCTTTTTTAATACGGTACGCCGCACGATCTCCCATGTGGGGATCTATCTGGGTGATGGGCAGTTCATTCATGCACCCGCCTCCGGAGGCCGGGTGCGGGTCGAGAGCATGAACATGCCCTACTGGATCAAGCGCTTTAGCGTCGCCCGACGCCTCCCCGAGCAAGAGGATCCTCTGGCCCAGTAAGGGCTCCCTGCCGAAAGGCCCAAGGTCCGCATTCTCGCTGAGCTTCCTTTGCGCTAGCGCGAATTGAGTTCGCGCCGCTTCTCGTCGAGCAACAGACGCAGACGGTCAGCCTGCAGGCTGACGGCTTCCTCGCCTGCCAGAATAGCTGCATTGCGCGCTGCAAAGTCAGAGCCGCTCATCGAGGCCAAGGTGGGACGGATCACGATGTCTGCGTCCTTTTCCTCGAAGGCTGCGATGCTCTGCCCCATGATGGCGAAAGTCTGCAGCAGGACCGACACCAACCCCGATGTATCGGCACTACCCGGCCGGGCCGAGATGTCCACTGCGATGACGACATCTGCGCCCAAGCGCTTGGCCACAAGCACCGGAACCGGCGACACTAGCCCCCCATCGACATACTCCGCCTTACCGATGCGCACCGGTTCAAATATTCCCGGCACGCTTGCCGAAGCCCGGACGGCCTGACCGGTGTTGCCGCGCTCGAAGACGACCAATTGCCCCGTCTGAAGATCGGTCGCGGTAGCGGCAAATTTACGATCGAGCTTTTCGATCGACCGATCCTTCAGCGCATGATTGACATAGTTCTGGAGCGACTCGCCTTTGAACAGTCCCCGGGAAGGTAATGCCCAATCCGAAAGGACCGCCTCGTCCATGCTCAAGGCAAGGCGGTTCAACTCGATCCCGTTGTAGCCTCCGGCGTAGAGCGCACCCACGATGCTGCCCGCACTGGTGCCAACGATGATGTCCGGGTAGATGCCACGCGCCTCGAGTCCCTTGATCACCCCGATATGGGCAAAACCGCGTGCCGCACCGCCCCCTAAGGCAAGCGCAATGCGCAAAGGCCGCTGCGGTGGGGGTGGTGTCAGGGTTGCGAGTGCGCTCGGATGGGCTGGAGGCAGAGGAGTTGCGCTGGGCGTCGCGATCGGTGTCGGGTTGACCGGCGCCGCGCCCGGAGCAGGAGAACTTGGAGAGACACTCTCGCCATGCCATACTGAGCAGGCTGAGAAGAGGCAGGCCGCAGCCCAAAGGAGAGGTACACGGACTCGCCGTGCGCGGTCAAGCGTGAAGAGCATGAGGGTCTCTGGTGGTTCGGCAAGAGCCGCGGATGACGCCCGCCGGCACGAGGCAGGCGCCTAGGAACGGGTACTTTCCTGCAGGGCGACAAGCCGCATGCTGGTATTGCGCAGGCGCTGCGAGAGAATGTGAACCAGCTTGATCAAGATGCGCGCCCCCAATCGGGGGCGCGTCTGGATGACCTCGGTGAGTGCCTCGCGCGAGAGCACCGCAAATCGCGTCGTCTCGAGCGCAATACACGAGGCAAAGCGGGGCTCACCGTCGATCATGGACATCTCCCCCAGTGAGTGGCCGCCCCGCACCACCGCAATACGCGAGGAGTGTCCAAAACGGTCCAGACGCACGACATCGATCGCCCCTGAGATGATGAGAACCATGAAATCACCCACTTCGCCCTCGCCGATGATGCAGGCACCGGCATCGGCTTCGTAGACCGGCATAAAGCCGCCCAGTTCCGTGATCTCTGCGATCGTGAAGCCCTCGAGCAATGGCGCGTGTTCGATGACCCTATGGATTTCGACGGCAAACGCGTGGCAAAACCCGATGGGGCGCATCTTCCTTTCGATGAAATAGTCTGGCTGCACTCGAGACTCTCCGCCTTGCCGACTTCCCCACGGCCCGTGGGCGGTCCTGCGAGACCCTAAGGTACCACTTTGGCGACCCAATCCGAAAGCGCGGCGACGGTGCGGTGGCTCGCCGTGGCCAAGGCCGCCACCCCGCCGGCCGCGTCCGGACTGCTCGCGGGCTCGTCGGCGCGAAAGGTGTTCTGCGCGATCAGTTTGCCACTGCGCACGACGGTCGCCCGAAACTGCAGCACAACGTGGCTCTCTCCGGGCGCGTCGAACACCTGAGTGAATTCGTTGAGCTCGAGGCGCAGCACGATCTGATTGGCGCTCTCATTGGTCGAGAGCACATCAAAGCGGCTGGCGAGGGTATCGCGGACCTCCCGTGTGAGCAGCTCCGCCGGAGTCATAGACCAGCGGCTATTGGCATAGCTCATCGGTTTGTTCGGTGCCGAGTAGAGCCGGTAGGTGATCGCGTCTGAATCGAGCCAGGAGGTGGCGGCCACCACAGGTACCACCACGGCATGGCCCGCGGGATGTGTGCCATCCCCGTCGGCGGGTAAGCCAAAATCGTACACCTGCTGAGGCCCCTTGGGGCCGATGGGCAGCGAGCAGGCAGCGAGCAATGCCGCGCAGACCGGAGCCAAGAGGCGAATCCACGGACTGCGCGCGGCAAGATGGATCGAGAGCATCGGGACATCCTTTCAGGACCGGGGTCCTATCTCGGAAAGACAAAGCCGGGTTCACCGGGACCGGGGATCGCGCGGCTGATTCCAAAGAGAAGGCTTTGGGGCTGCTCGTCGAGCCGATCGACCGCGCGCGTGACCGCCTGGGCGGTGTGCTGCGCATCCTCGGTCAACGCATTGAGTCGCGGCAGGGTCGCACTGTTCACCGCGCGCACTCCCTGGTTGAACTCATCAAGGCCCTCAGACAGGCGCACGAGTGTCCCATCTTTGTCCTGCAGGCGCATGGACAGGCGCTCGTAGCTTCTGGCGGCATCGGTCACTGCGGCTAACGTCACCCGGGCATCGTCGATCGTCGCGGGAAGGCGGGCGAGCGCGGGCCCGAGTTCTTCGGAGAGCTTATGCGTCGATGCCGCGGCCGAATCGAGGCTCTGGAGGGCCGAGCGCAGGGCCGTCTGGTTCTCGGGAGCCAAGAGCAGGTTCACTCGGCTGATCGTCTCTTGCATGCCGATGAGGAGCGCCTCTGAGCCTCCCGAGAGCTTGTCGAGAAGGCCCGGCTGGATCGGAATCTGGGCAACGTGGTCAGGGCTCGTTGGCAAAGGGGTGAGATCCTTGCCATCATCGTCAAGCTGGACGTAGGAGAGCCCGGTGACACCCTGATAGGCCAGCTGAGCATAGGTCGAACGCGTCACCGGTGCGCCCTTGTCGACGCTGATGCGCACCAAGATCTGTCCCAGGTGGTCCGGATCGAAGCGAATCGAGCCGACCTTGCCGATGTCCACCCCCCGAAACCTTACGGCCGATTCGGGCGCGAGTCCGGAGACCGAGCCGCGCGTCACCAGTTCGTAGTCGATGCGTTCGGTATGGTCGCGACTCAACCACATCGCTGCGAGCGCAAGGGCGATCCCCAAAATGACGGTAAACAGGCCTGCGACTAATGCGTGTGATTTGTTTTCCATACTCACCTCAGACGATGAAGGGATATTCGCGGAGCAGCTCCATGGCACGCTGGCCACGTTCACCCAGGAAGAACTCCTTGATGAACGGGTGGGGGATGGCGACGACTTCCTTGACCGGACCCGAGGCCACGACCTTCTTCTCGGCCAGCACGGCTACGGTCGTCGCGAGCTCAAAGAGCGTATCGAGGTCATGTGTCACCATGACCACGGTCAAACCGAGTTCACGGTGCAAGGCCCGGATCAGACCGACAAAGGTCTCACAAGAGGCTGGATCGAGGCCGGCGGTCGGTTCATCCAGAAAGAGGAGTTCCGGCTCGAGCGCGAGCGCACGCGCGAGCGCGACCCGCTTGATCATTCCGCCCGAGAGGTCCGAGGGCATCTTGTTGGCGTCGGTCGCAGCCAATCCGACCATGTCAAGCTTCAAAAGGACGATGTCGGTGACGAGATCTTCCGGCAGTGTGCGCAACTCACGCAAGGGCAGCGCGATATTGTCGAGCACCGACAAGGCGGAGAACAGGGCGCCTTGCTGAAAGAGCATTCCCCAACGTGAACGCACCGCTGCGATATCCTCCGGATGCTCCGGGTCCATCTTCTGCCCGAAGATCGTCACGCTCCCCTTGGTCGGCGTCTCAAGCCCGATCATCTGGCGCAACAACGTCGTCTTGCCAGACCCCGAACCACCGACGATGGCCAGGATCTCGCCCTGCCGGATCTTCAGATTCAGATCCTGGTGGATGACAAAGCCCCCGAGCACGGTCCAAAGACCCGCGACTTCGACGATCGGCTCACCGATGCGCGGCACGGTCTAGAAGCCCACGTTCTTAAAGACCACCGCGAACACCGCGTCGGCCAGGATCACGACTGTGATGGCTGTCACGACCGAGGAGGTCGTGCCCTCTCCCAGACTGGCCGTATTGGGTTGGATCCGAAACCCGAAGTGACAGGCGATGAGAGCGATCAGAACGCCAAAGACCACCCCCTTACCCACCCCCAGCCACAGGTTGGGTAGCGATACCGCATCCGGCAAGGCGTTGAAGAAATAAGTGAAGGACAATCCGAGGGAGAACTGGGCCGCGACCATCCCTCCGATGAGAGCCAGCGCGTCGGTCCAAATCACGAGCAATGGCATCGCGATGGCCAGTCCGATGACGCGCGGCAGGATCAATCGGAACCCGTGCGGAATACCCATCACCAAGAGCGCGTCGAGTTCCTCGGTCACGCGCATGACACCAATCTGAGCCGTGATGGAGGACCCCGAGCGGCCCGCCACCAGGATGGCCGCGAGCACCGGTCCCAACTCACGGATGATGGCCATGCCCAGAATGTTCACCAGATAGACGTCGGCACCGAAGCTGCGCAACTGCTCGGCAGACAAATAGGACAGCACGACGCCGATCAAGAACCCGACGAGCGCCGTGATACCGACCGCCTGTGCCCCGGCTCGAAAGACGTTGGCCGAGATCTCCCTCCAAGGCCCAAGGCGCAAATTTCTAAAGAGCCGCCCCAGGTCAAGAACCAGCTGCCCGAGAATTCCGATGAAACTTCCGAGGTGTTCAATAAAGCGGATCTGGCCCGCACCCAGCGCTCTGATCCAGGCAAAGGAGAGCTTCTCGGGTCCTTGCAAGCGAATTGCACCGACATGGAAGAGCCGATCGAAAAACTCCTCCTGGCGCGGTCCCAAAGTGAGTTGATCGGGACGCTTCTTGCCCCAGAAATTCCAGAAGAACTGGGCCCCGAAATGGTCAAGCTTGGTGATGCCCGATAGATCCCAGGAGGTTTCCGCCCGCGTACGGCCGATGCCAGACAACTCGCTGCGCAAGGACGCAATCGTCCCGCGCACCGCGAGACTCTGGACCAGCCAAGAACCCATGGCCCGGACCGCCGTACCCTGGTTTCCTGCCACGATATCGAGGCGCGGCGTGTCGCTCGGCTCGGGTGGGGAGAATCCGGATTGCGCAACAGGAGGGACCAATCAGGAACTCTCTAAAGGGAATCTAGCTGGAGTATCGCAAGATCGAGAGAGAAACGCCATCCGAATTCGACCTCCGGCCGCCGGTCCACCGCACCAGAGTTCTCGTGAATAGGCAAGCAGTGAAAACGCAGCCGATTCAGTTCTTGGGCTTCGCTCCGAAGAGGAAGTAAGTTTGCATGGGCCCCCTCCCCTTGACATCAATCACAGACCGGCGCTCAAAGGCAAACTCCTCCTGAAGCTCGCTTCTGATGGACTCGCTGACGTGGACTCGACCGGCCTCGCCGGAAGACTCCATCCGGCTCGCCACGTTCACCGTATCGCCCCACACGTCATAAAGAAATCGCTTGACCCCGATCACCCCGGCAACCGCGGGACCCACATGCAGTCCGATCCGGATCTGAAAATCGGTTCCGTTTGCACGGTTATAGGACTGCAGCACGGCCACCATCTCGAGCGCAAAACGGGCCAAATGGGCTGTGTTGACGGTCGAGATGGCCATATAGGCGTCACCGATCGTCTTGATCTTCTCGAGGTTGAACCGTTCGAGTGCCGTGTCAAAGGAGGTGAAGATCTGATTGAGGATGAACACGAGCGCGTCGGCTGGAAGTGCCCTCGAAAAGCTGGTGAAGCCCACGATGTCCGCGAACAGCACTCCCATGTTATCGAACTTGACCGCTGCGACCTTCTGGTCGCGCTTGAGTTCGTCGGCGATAGCGACGGGAAAGACGTTATACAGGACCCTGTCAGCCCTTTGCCGCTCCGACTCGGCGCGCAGATTCTCCTGGAAAAGTGCGCGGTTCTGGGCAGACGTGTAGCGATCAAGCTGGTAGCAAATGATCGCGACGGCGATCGGATTGATGACCACTGGAAAGAGCGCGCCGATCTGCAGAGGGCTTTGCCAAAGAACGAAACCCACGATCACGAGCGCCGAGAGAAAGTAGACCGGGCGCCGCACCGGAGTCGGAGTGCAGAGGATGGTCGAGGTCAACACCGAGCCTACGGCATACATCGAAAAGTCGCCGTAGAAGATCCATGAGATGAGCCCAAACCATGTCGAGAGGACCAAGGTCATGATGCCAAAGAGAACGACAGCAAACGCGCTGCCTCGAAGATGAGTGGCAAATCGGTCAAGGCAAAGATAGCCCACGCACCACATCTCCGTGGCGACATGCCAGGCGATCAGCCATCCCCACGCTGCATGGGTCGTCCACTCATGATGGAGCACCACGGGAATGTCGATGGCCAGCGCAATGACCGGAACGAGAAATGCGATGACGCGGCAAAAGCTGATGGTCTGCGACCACGTCCGCACAAGGAGCCATTCGGCGAATGCGGCGTCCGACTCCATGGCTGAACCTTTCTTCATCGGTGAACGCCTACGCAGGGCGTGGATTCTTTGCGAGTTCGAGGCTTCCCCGCTTGGAGGACCGGCCGTGCTGGGCTCGGCGACATCAATTAGGGTTGTGCCAGGCCAAGTGTAGTCTCGTGGACCTACAATGACATCGTCATCGTCTCTGATCGACGCCTTCGTCACGTCCTAAGCGCCTTGCGCAGGAATTCAAGCCAAGACCTGGCCACGTCGTTCGCCGCGCATTATGGGGAGTAGCAGCGCACCAAGACTCTGACTGGATCATCTGCGAGCATAGAACGCCGCAGGGCGAGATCGCGCTTTCCGTCAGATTCCGGACCGATACAGCACAGAGAGAAAGGCATCCTGCCCGAAAGCAGCCACCGTGGCGGCTCTCACCGATTGCTGCGCAGAGAATTGGAACTGCATGTTCTGCTGACGGTGGACATAGTCTTGTGCGAACCTCTCCCAAGTAGAAGTTCACCGCAACAGCGAGAAGATTCGCTGAGTGAAGGCCGCCCACGCACGCGTCTTGACCGGGTTCTTGGCGGCTGGCCCTATGCATTCGATCGGCGCCCGCAGCGGCGCAGGCGCCGGCTCAGAATGATCATTTCTCTGCGCCCTGCAGAAGGTAGTCGAACTTTTCCTGTTGATTGATGAAGAAAATACATTCGTTGGGGGAGATGCACTTGGTGACGTGGCTCTCGCCACCTTTTTGCAGCCAATAGGATCCGACCGGTAATGGGATATCGACACTGCCAGGTTTACCGTTCACGGCCACCCCCGAAATGACAACGCCCCAATAGTCACCAGTGTGGGTATGCACCTTGCTGACAAAACCGGCCGGCATCTTGATGAAGGTTCCGTGCGCGCCGTGCGCGAGATCGCCGTAGGCGGCCGCTGCCATCAACTCTCCGTGCACCCCATCCGAGACTCCGGTCGGACCATAGTGCAACTGGGTTACCGGGATACTGACTGACTCAAAGCTGGAAGACGCCGCGATCGCGGCATACGAGAGTGCGGCAAGCGTTGCAGTCGTCGCGAAGAATGTGAGGCGGTGTTTCATGTTGAATCTCCATGAGTGCAAAACAGGATGAGGAAATGGGTTGATCGTTCGATCGATCAGATCTGGCCGAGGCCACCGTCGACCGGTGAATCGAAGTCTGCGTTATTCCATGCCCAGTGTTAATCCTGTATATTGGAGATACACTATCTCGTAAGATGAGAATATATGGATCGCCTTGAATCAATCACCGCCTTTGTCGCAGTGGCGAAGGCATCTGGCTTTTCGGCTGCATCTCGCGAAATTGGCGTACCGTTGCCGACCGTCAGCCGGCGCGTTGCCGAATTGGAGGAGCATCTCGGCGTGCGCTTGTTGCGCCGCTCAACGCGACATGTGGCGCTCACTGAGGAAGGCCAAACCTTCTGCAGAGCGTGCGAGCAACTCCTGGGCGACCTCAAGGATGCCGAGGAAGCGGTAACCGGCGAATACCGCGTTCCGAAGGGTGACTTGGTAATCACAGCGCCCTTGGGATTTGGCCGCCTCAATCTTCAACCCATCGCCCTCGAGTTCCTCCACGCCTATCCGGAGATCAATCTCCGGTTGATGCTTGGTGATCGCGTGGTGGACTTGGTCGAGGAGCACATCGATCTCGCGCTTCGAATTGCGCCGCTGCCCGATAGCAGCATGGTGGCCCGTCATATAGGTCACGTTCGCATGGTGGTCAGTGCCAGCCCGGAGTATCTTCGCGCGCGTGGGACTCCTCTGGATCCTGACGAATTGGTCGCCCACGATTGCATCGCCTGGTCGACCATCGGTCCTTCAGACCAGTGGGGTCTGCAACGTGAAAATCGGATCCAGGGCTTTCCGATACACACGAGGCTATCGACCACGAGCGCCGACTCGGCCATTGCCGCAGCGCAGGCTGGCCTCGGACTAGCTCAGACAACCTGCTACCAGGCCGAGCGATCGGTGCGCGAAGGCAAGTTGGTTATCGTGCTCCAGGAGTTCGAGCCACCTCTCACGCCCGTCCACCTGGTCTACGCGAGCCATCGCATGGTACCCCTGAAATTGCGCACCTTCATCGACTTCATGATGCCGCGACTCGTGAATCGCCTGCAGGAAATATCGAGGACGCTCGAAACGAGGGGACGCGTCATGGCGCCTTGAATCGATGAAGACGAATAGGGTGCTCGGGATCCTGACGATGACAGTCTGTGCATTTGCTTCACGAGCGTCGATCTGCAAGGATCAACTGGCACATCCTATTCAATTGCTAAGCCCCGGCAGGCGAGAGCATGTGGGGCTTTCTACGCGCCACACGTTCTCTTTGGCGCGAGTTCGGCGCGCCTTCAGCCCAACTACGGCACATCAGGGCCCTGCTGGAGATCGGGACACGCGATCGGGATCATCGCGAATCCCTTGCCGGATCTGTTAGCGCTCTTTTTTCTCTTCCTCCCGCGGAGCCGCGTGCGCGACAGGGGCCGGAGGCGTGCTCGCACGAGCCTCGGGTCGAGCTTCAGGTCGAGCTTCAGGTCGAGCCTCGGGTCGCGCAACGGGAGACGCCGGATGCGGGGTTGGTTTCGGAGCTGAATGGGCGGTGGATTCGTGTGCCGGGGTCGGGGCAGGCGCCTTGCTCGCATGGGCGGCTGCCTCGCGCTCCGGGCTCGCCTGGGTCGTGGGTTCGCGCGACTCGGCCGGTACCGCCGCATGCGCGGCAGGGCGTGCCGCGGCAGGAGCCGGTGTACGGGCGGCCGGGCCGTGCTCAACGGCTGCAGTCGACTTCGGCGGGGTCACCTCGCTTTGCGGGGGGCGTGCCACAGGGTGCCCCGGGGCGGGACGCACATTGGCCGTCTCAGCGTGCGCGACGGGTCGATTTGCCGCGCCGCTAGCGGCAACCACACCGCCACCTTTGAACTCGCCCGCGCGAGCGGTCGCTGCAATCGGCGGACGGCCGCCATTGGCCTTGGCAAAGAGTTCGGGATTCTTTGCAGCCTCCTGAGTATGCGCGCTCTGCGCAGGTGTGGGCCCTGTATGCGGCATCTGGGCGATTCGTTCCTCCGCAGCGGTAGGCCGCAAGGCGATGCCGCCAGGGCCGCCGTTAAAGCCAACGCGACTCGAAGCACCACCCCGCACGGGGCTGTTGTAGACATTGGTAATGTTCACGTTCGTCACGTTCATGACCGCCCGGTTATAGAAAAAATGATCGCTCTGCCAGTAGCCGCCACCAAAGCCGACCCCGCCATAGCCAAAGCCATAGTTAATGCCTCCATAGAAGCCGATATGCGGTCCCCAGTACCCCCCGTGGAAGAGATACGCGCCGTCACTCCAGCCCCAGTAGGGGGGAGTCCAGAGGACCCCTACAACCGGCGCTTGGACCCAGGTGCCTGGGACCCAGTAGTAATCACTGCCGCCCCAGGCCCAATAGCCGGGAGTCCACAGATAGCCATCCTCGGGGCACGGCGGCTGCTCATATTCAGGTAAAGGCGGCGGCGG
>CAJCID010000126.1 GCA_903970305.1 Rhodospirillales bacterium
CGAGATAAGCTAGTGACTGGAGTTCAGACGTGTGCTCTTCCGATCTAACTGCGCTCGGAGTTGCCCGACGAGCTGCCCCTGACAGGTCTACGCATCACTGCAGTCGGCGCGGACGTCGCAGTACGCGACCGTAGCGGCAGCTGGCACGCGGACTCGGGTCAACTCCTGATGGACTTTGAAGTCACCGATGTCGAGGGCACAGTCTCCTTCTTGCGCTCGGCGACCCAGGCAGACGGGCCCACAGGCCCCACCGCCTTCGATTGGTTCAAAAAGGGACTGGCGCTCGAAAAAAGCGATCCGAGTGCAGCGGAGGAGGCCTATCGCCAGGCGCTCGCAGTCGAGCCCTCCTTCCCGGACGCGTCATTGAATCTCGGCGCACTCCTGTGCGAGAGGGCTCGCCCGGCAGAAGCCATCGAAATCTACGAAGAAGCGCTTCTGCACACGACGACCGAGCCGCGCCTTTATTTCAACTACGCCATCGCGCTCGAGGACGAAAAGCGCCTTCCGGACGCACTTGCCGCCTACGAGGAGGCGTTGGCACTCGAGGCCACCTTTGCGGACGCGCACTACAACGCCGGCGTGGTCCTTGAGAAATTGGGCGACGCGCAAGGCGCGCTACGCCACTTTAGCGCCTACCGTCGCCTCGGTCAGGCGACCTAGTTGTTTTTGCGTAGCGGTGCAGATGGCCGGCCGCGAGCGCCGGCCGAACGTTCGCGGTGCAACACCGAAGACGCATTGTGATTGCAGAGGGGGCAAAGCGGCCTAAAACCATGGCAACCAAGGCTTCGGAGTTGGAGGGTCCGCTCAAAAAGTATTGGGCCAAACGCGACTTTCTGGTGACATCCGAGCCGCGCGGCGAGGAGGGTCGAGCGTCTTCGGGCTTCTCGTATGTGATCCAGAAGCACGCCGCGCGCCGCCTGCACTACGATTTTCGGCTCGAACTCGGAGGGGTCTTGCTGTCCTGGGCTCTGCCCAAGGGTCCGAGCTTTGATCCCGCCGACAAACGCATCGCCGTCCACGTCGAGGATCATCCGCTGAGCTACGGCTCCTTCGAAGGCACGATTCCGCCGAAGCAATACGGCGCGGGGACCGTCATCGTCTGGGACAACGGGAGCTGGGAGCCGATCGGCGATCCGGAACTCGGGTTGGCAAAGGGCAAGCTCCTCTTCAAGCTCCACGGTCAAAAGCTCAAGGGTCTCTGGGAACTCGTCAAGATCGCCAAGCCCGGGGACAAACAGGAGCTCTGGATCCTGTTCAAAAAGCGCGGTGATGCCTACGCGCGGGCCAAGACGGAGTACGACGTGGTGAGTGCTCTGCCCGATAGTGTGATCGCAAAGCCCCTCGTCAAAGCCCAGCCAAGCCCCAGGAAGCAAAGCGTTGCCGCAAAGTCGGCTGACTCGCAACTGCGGCATGGAGAGGGTCTATCGATGCCCGGAGCGAAGAAAGCTCCGCTCCCCCAGAAGATCGGGCCGCAGCTCGCGACCGCGGCGACAGGAGTTCCCTCGATCGGCCCATGGAGCTATGAGATCAAGTTCGATGGCTACCGGATCCGCACCAGGATCGACCAAGGGCGCGTCGTGCTGCTCACGCGCGGAGGACACGACTGGTCCTCCAAGATGCCTGACCTCGTCTGCGCCATCGAAAAGCTCGGGCTCTGCTCCTCCTGGCTCGATGGCGAAATCGTCGTATTGGACGAAGAGGGCTTGCCGAACTTCAACCGGCTGCAAAAGGCGTTCGACCGTCCCAGCAGTGCCGCCGACATCGTTTATTTCTTGTTCGATGTACCGTATTTCGAGGGCTATGACCTGCGTGACGTGGCGCTCGTCGAACGTCGCCGCCTGCTCAAGGCGCTGCTCGACGACAAGGGCACCGAGCAGGTGCGCTTGAGCGCCGATTTCCAGGCGAGTGCCGCCACGGTGCTGGAATCGGCCCGTAAGCTAAAGCTCGAGGGTGTCATGGCCAAGCGGCAGGATGCGCCCTACGTCTCGGGGCGCACGGAAACCTGGCTCAAACTCAAGTGCCAGCTGCGCGACGAATTCCTGATCTGTGGTTATACCGATCGGAGCGACGGGTCCAAGGAGGTGGGAAGCCTCCTTCTGGGCGTCTACGATGGGGGCGAACTCGTCTCAGTCGGAGGCGTGGGCACCGGATGGGATGCTGCAACTGCGGCTGACTTGAAGACAAGGCTCGCCAAGCTCGAGACGTCCGCGGCCCCTTTTGCGGGCGCAGGCGTGAAGGTCGGGCGCTGGTCGAAGCGTGTGGCCGGTAGCGAGCGCTGGGTCAAACCGAAGCTCGTCGCAGAGGTCCAATACGCCGGATTGACGCCCGAAGGCCAGATCCGTCATGCGGTCTACGTTGGGCTGCGCTCGGATAAGACGCCCACTTCGATCCGTCGCGCCAAAGTGCTCGAGCCCGAGGGCGGGGTCCCGATCGCCCAGGGAGCGGCAGTGAAGGTCACGCACGGTGAACGCATCATCGATGCGTCCTCGGGGCTGACCAAGCTCGATCTGGTGCGCTACTACGAGTCCGTCGCAAGCTTCATGCTGCCCCATCTGAAGGGGCGCCCGTGTTCGTTGGTGCGCGCACCCCAAGGAGTGGAAGGGACGATGTTTTTTCAGAAGCATAGCGAGCGTACGGTCATACCGGGCGTGATGACGTTGGACCCCAAACTCTGGCCAGACCACGAAGGATTGCTGGCCGTACCGACCGCAGAGGCGCTGGCTGCTGCCGCACAGATGAACGTGATCGAGTTTCATACCTGGAATTCGGTCGAGAAACGCATCGATACTCCGGACCGCATCATCTTCGATCTGGATCCGGGCGAGGGCACAACGTGGAAGGAGGTTCAGGAAGCCGCGCTCCTGGTGCGAAGCCTCCTTGCTGAACTGGGCCTTGAATCCTGGCTGAAGACCAGCGGTGGCAAGGGCCTGCACGTGGTCGTGCCGATCACGCCCAGGCTGGATTATCCAGCCGTTGCCCAGTTCTCCAAGGATGTCGTCTTGCATCTCGTACGGGTCATCCCGTCGCGCTTTGTCGCGGTGATGGGCGCATCCAGACGCCTCGGGAAAATATTTGTGGACACCCTGCGCAATGTGCACGGTGCGACGACCGCCGCGGCGTTTTCCGCTCGGGCGCGTCCGGGCTTGGGCGTCTCGATGCCGGTTTCCTGGGATGAACTCGCCCAGCTCAGAAGTGGGGCCGAGTGGACGATTGCGACGGCGCGCGAACACCTCTCGTTCCAGTCGGTCGATCCGTGGGCCGACTATTGGACCAAGCGCCAAACGCTGACCGAGGCCAAGAAGATTCTGAGTGCGGCATCGAGAAAGCGCTAAGGAAGAAAACTCTCAGTCGAAAAAGGGTGATGGGGCTCGAGCCACCGTGACAAGCCTCGCGGCCATTGTGTCAACCAGATTTCATTCGAGGCGCAGGGTATCGGGCCAGCCTTGCCCTACAAAAAAACTCTGATCTCCCCGGCAGCGGCCTCGTCCGAGAGGAGGAGGCGATCACTCAAGAGAGGCGGAACCATCACCTGAGAGCACGGTCAGAAACTCGCATCTCAGAGCGCGGCTTCCGAGTGGATGGCTTGGGGCAATAGCGTGGGTGAATAGCGTGGGTGGATAGCGTGGGTGGATAGCATGGGTGAATAGCTTCGGTCGATCACGAAGCACTCCGTTGGGATGACGCGTCTTATTTCCTATTCATTCAAGCTGGATAGGACCACCGGTTGAAGGTCGTCCATGCGGGCTGCATTCTGGCCCGCTTGCTTGAAGAGTTCGTTCGAGGAGGAACTTTCATGGCAGTAAACCAATTGTCCGAAATCCAGAACATTGTCGTCTTGATGCTCGAGAACCGCTCTTTCGATCATATGCTTGGCATGCTCTATACCGCCGACGGGAACATCTCGCCATCAGGTCAGGAGTATGAGGGGCTCTCTGGGAAGGAAGCGAATCCTGATGCGAATGGGGAGCCGGTCAGAGTGTTCGCAATCCAGTCCGATACGCCTCACGCCTACTTCATGCCCGGCGCCGATCCCGGTGAAGGTTATCTCGCGACCAACTCACAGCTCTTCGGATCGAACGCGGCGCCCGTGCCGCCGGTGGCAAAGAACCAAGGCTTTGTGACCGACTTCGCCTATACCTTGGGATGGGAGGCGAAGACGCCCGGATTCACGCCCGTTGCAGGCACCGTCGCCTCGGACATCATGGGCGTTTTCACGCCGAAAATGCTGCCCGTGCTCTCTGGGCTCGCGCGCGGCTTTGCGGTGTGCGACCACTGGTTCGCCTCAGTGCCGACGGAAACACTACCCAATCGGGCGTTTGCCAGTGCCGCCACCTCCCAAGGTCATATGGATGACAAGACCAAGAAGTACACGGCACCGAGCATCTTTGGTCTTCTCTCGGAGAACGACATCGACTGGGTGATCTACGGCTACACCTCGAGTCCACTCACGCGCCTGAATTTTCCCGACACCACCAACGCGGCAGCGAGCCACTTCGGTCTTTTTACCGATTTCGAGAAGGCCGCGGCCGATGGCACGCTTGCGGCCTATAGTTTTCTGGAACCGAGCTGGGATGCGGCGGGCAATAGCCAGCATCCGAACTATAACGTCGCGCTGGGTGAGAAGCTGATCTTCGATGTCTATACGGCTTTGCGCACCAGTCCGCAGTGGAATGAGACACTGCTCATCATGACCTATGACGAGCATGGCGGCTGCTACGACCATGTCGCACCACCCACCAACGCCACACCGCCGGATTCCAGCGCAGGCGAGTTCGGGTTCGACTTCACGCGCTTTGGGCTACGCGTGCCCACTGTGCTCGTCTCGCCTTTGATTGCGCCTGGCACCGTGTTTCGAGTGCCGCCGGGCTCGATGCCCCTTGATCACACCTCGATCTTGGCGACTCTCGAGACGCGTTGGAACCTTCCTGCCTTGACCGAGCGCGATGCGAAAGCACCCCATGTGGGCAATGTCTTGACCTTGAAGACACCCCGTACCGACGACCCCTTGCAAGGTGTGACCGTACCGACGGCAGCGCGGGTGGATGCCGCGACGCTGCCGGTTTCCCACCTGCAACAGGTCCAGGCCGAACTGGTCGCAGCGCTTCCTGTCCCGGATGCCCACGGCGGGCTGCATCACGTGATGCCAGTGCTTGCCAACGCGGCACAAGCCAGGGCCTATATCGACGAGCGTACTGCCGCCTGGCAGGCCGCACAGCTGCATGGATGAGGCAGGTCCGCGTTCGTTCAGGGCGAGAAAATGAGCGCTGCGAGTAACAGCAGAAGCAAGAGCGGGCCGACCCAACGGCCCGGATTGGAGCCTGAAGGAAAGGGCGATCGAGGGCTGCGGGTGAGCTTCAAGCTGGGTCTTCTCCTGGGTCTTGCTCGATTCCCGAAGATCACACAGGGACTATAGGAGCGCTCGCGCAAGAATGCGCTCCTCTCGAACGCCGATGTTCGAAAGGAGGGCGCATGTAATCCCTATGGTTTATTGCGTAGGGGAACGTCGCGACCTACTTTTGAAGTCCCTTTCGAAGTCCCCTCCGGTCTGGCGCCGCGTTCCTATCGAGACTTTGCGGCAACACCCCGAACAGTTCACCGAAACCTTGAAGCGTGAGAATTGGCATGCCGTAGCGGAGGGAAACGGTGACTTAGACAGTGGAATGTGTGACCCGCCTGGGCGTAGGAGTTCCACTCGAATCGCATGCCCTGCGCGGATCCTTTTTCGGAGTCGAGATGACCGCACCAGCCAAGACCCGCTTCGTCTTTCACTCCGAGGAAAAACCTGGAGTGCTTGTGGCCCGCGATGCGTTGGACAGCGATGAGCAGTCCAGTGCCGTTCTCTCTGGCATACTCGGCCGCCTGGGTTGTCTTGGCGCCTCCGCGGGCTTTCAAAACTCGTTCTCCCAAGAGGACGAGGACAACTCGAACTAGCGCTTCCAACGCCGCACGGGTGCTTCCGTCTGTCAGAAATCGTTCCTGCAAGCCTGACTGGTCGCTCTCTTCTTGAGCAGTCCATCTCCTTCGTCTGCGAGAACCCTTCGGTCCACGATGCGGATTGCGATGGGGATTGCGATGGGGATCACGCGCGGCATTGCTGACATCATGACCTCGGAAGCCCCCTTCAGATGAAGCAAAGCCCTCGTTGGGTATCGCCCAAAGGGAGCGCAGGGCGTGATCCCGATCGTTTGCGCAGCGCTTCCTCGGACATTATCCTAAACCTCCCGGTTGATCCCGCAGCGCCCGTGGCAGAGCGCGACCCCTCCTCCCGCGCAGGTCTGTCCGAGTCGTGTATTGGGCGCGAGGAGGAGTCGCCTCTGAATCGCCTCCTTGGACCCATCATCCCAATTCCGTCACCCCAACGGCTTAATGGATTGCGGATTGCGTCCTAGGAAAAGCCAAGCGCGTACGCCACGGAAGTTGATTGATTAATCCGATAAGTCCAATACCATGAAGAGCAGAACTTTTGCCATCAAGGCAAGTCCCTTAGAGTCCGGGGCCTTAACGAGGAGAGAAGATGACCAAGCGAACTGCATTGTATGGAAGCCATATTGCAACGAAGCATCAGTCCATCGGTGCCGCCCCGCCCAAGGGTGTCTTATCGGTGACCGTTCTGTTGCGCAGAAAGGCGCCGATCGTCGCCCAGAGCGCCGGTGCCAAGCATAGTTTTCTGAATCGCACGGCCTTCGCGGGCGCGCATGGCCTGCGCGACGATGACCTCGCGACGCTACGCAAATTTGCCGTGGCTCAGGGCCTCGTCGTCGGAGAAATCAACCGGGGCGCGCGCTCGGTACGGATCCACGGCACGATCGAGCAGATTGAAAAAGCGTTCGGCGTCACGATGCAGCTCTACAAGGATGAGAAGGGCCACACCTACCGTGCCAACGACGCCGAGGCGTCGCTGCCTCCCGAACTTGCTGGTGTCGTGGAATACGTACTCGGTCTGTCCGAGCGGCCCGTTGCCAAGCCGCACCTGCGCCTCTCGAAGGCAGCGCCCAAGGCAGGCTCGACATTCACGCCGCCGGAGTTGGCCGCGATCTATCAGTTCCCCGCGAGCACGGGCTCGGGTCAATGCATTGGCATCGTCGAACTCGGAGGAGGCTTTCAGACGAGCGATCTAGAGACCTTCTTCTCTGGAATCGGCGAGACCACGCCCACCGTGGTTGCCGTCGGTGTCGACGGCGGAGCCAATGTCCCAGGGGGTGATCCCAATGGTGCCGACCCGGAGGTCGAGCTCGACATCGAAGTCGCAGGCGGCGTAGCACCCGGGGCGAACATCGCCGTCTACTTCAGCCCCAATACCGATGCCGGATTTCTCGATGCGATCACGACCGCGATCCACGATACGACCAACAATCCGAGCGTCATCTCGATCTCCTGGGGTGGCCCGGAGAACACCTACACGGCCGCATCGCTCGCCGCCTTCGACGAGGCGTTCCAAAGCGCGGGGGCGCTTGGCATCACGGTCTGTGTCGCCGCGGGAGACAACGGTTCGACCGATGGCACTTCATCGGACATCGTCGACTTCCCGGCCTCTTCTCCGAATGTCCTGGCCTGTGGCGGCACGAGCCTCAAAGCCTCAGGCACGAGCATCACGAGCGAGACGGTCTGGAATGATGGCGGGGGCGAGGGCACGGGAGGCGGGATCAGCCCGACCTTTCCCGTACCGGCCTATCAGACAGGGTTCGTTGCCACGCTCACTGCCGGCGGGACCAAGCCGCTCACCGGTCGGGGTGTGCCCGATATCGCCGCGAACGCGGATCCCGACACCGGTTATGCCATCGTCGTCGATGGCCAGTCGACGGTCGTCGGCGGAACGAGCGCGGTGGCACCCCTCTGGGCAGGACTCATCGCACGGATCAATGCGCTCGCCGGCAAGAATCAGGGGCTCATCAATCCCTCGCTTTCGGCAGAGGTGACCAACGACGTCACCGAGGGCAACAATGGCACCTTTGCCGCAGCACCGGGATGGGATGCCTGCACCGGCTGGGGCTCGCCCGTCGGTGTGGCGCTCCAGAGCGTGCTCGCGCCCACTTCGGCATCGCCCACGCCGGCTCCTTCGCCCACCCCGACCCCGCCCGGTCCGGCACCGGCACCTCCGCACAAGCATCACAAGCATAAAGAGCGCCAGCGCTGATCGGGTCTGGGGGCAGAACGTAATACCGAGGGTGGGATCTTAACTGCCTCCGCCTTCGCCGACGACAACGAACGGGGCCCAGAACATCGGGTGGGCAAAATAGGGTTGGGAGTCGTCGGCGCGTAACGCATCCATCGCGCGCTTCAAGGCGATGGCGCGTGGGGTGCTCGGATCCCTGGCGATCTCGGCGAATGTTCCGGTCGTCAGTCTCACGGTCGATTCGGAAAACACCGGCCAGTGAGATACAAGCAACGTGCGGCTGCCCGCGTAGAAGAAGGCCTTCGCAAGTCCCGAGAGACCTTCTGCATCGAGGGAGCCGTCGCCTGCGGCAGTGTTGCAGGCTGAAAGCACCACCCAATCGGCATCGAACTGTAACGCGCTCACGTCCGAGGCCTTCAGAAGCCCGTCATCCTCAGTCCCCTTTTGCACGGGCGGGGGCGTCAAGACAAGCGCCGGTTCGGCAAGTCCCGTCAGTTCCCCGGCGACCAGTCCATGCGTTGCAAAAGTGACGATCCGGTAGTGGGAGAAATCGAGCTTCACGACGGCTGGTTTCCGAGCACGGTCTCCCAAGACCAGATCCTTCTGGCTCGCACCGAGTTCCTCTGCGATCGAGGCGAGTTCCTTTGCGCTCTCGGGAAGTGCCGGGAGGCTGCGCACGGTTTCGACGTCGGCCGTGCCGCCGCGAAACAGTCCGACGACTTTCTTGCCGCGCGCGCCTGCCAATGATCCCGCGAGGGTTGGGTCCCCGATACCGAGAAACGGACTTGGGGCCCGGCTCGGCCGCGCGAAAGTACGCAAGACGCTAAGGGACGAGACCGAGGGCAGGACCGTCGTCGCGTAGCGGTCGGCCAACCAGGCCATCTTGCGGTAACCCGCAAAATCGGTGACTGCGACCGGTGGCTTGGCGGTGACGAGAACGCCAAAGGGCAGGCTCTCGAGCGCACGATCGGGCACGATATAGAGGACCTGGGCCTGGCCGATCAGCCCTTCTGCTGGAGCGACAATCTGCTGATAAAGCGTCCATGCGGCGGCGACATCGAACCTGGGGATGTCCGCGGGCGTGTCGATCGATAGTTGCGAGGGATCGAGCGCCTGGCGCAGGTGGATGACCTCATTGGCCAACGCGTCGGCCCCGATCGGAGCCTGAAACATCCGGGCTCCGGCAGGGGTCAGGGCCCAGAAGGTGGTCTCTTTTTCTCCGACCATATAGACCAGCATCGCCTCTGCTGGCCGCAAGAGCGCCTGGCTTGCTCTGAGCGTCCTCGGTGCGGGATTGGCGATCTCGGCATAGCCAGGAAACTGGTCTGCGATCTGCAGATCGATCGAGCGCAACTCTCGATCGAGCGCAGCCAGTTCGGTGCGCATCGCCGCCTCCCGGGCGTGATCCCGAAGCTCCTCGCGTGCCCCCGAGGCCGAGATCAGAAGGCCGTCGAGCTGCCGCCAACGCGCCTGCGCATCCTGCTTCTGGCGGATGATCGCGGCGAGCGCATCGTCCCGCGCCGCAAAACGCGCGGCCATGCCCGCGACGGCCTCGGCGGTCGAGGAGGCCTGGGCGAGCTGGGCGACCTGGAAAGTCTCGGCTTCCAGCGCCGCTCGCCTGGCGGGCGAGTGCTTGGCGAGCGCACTGGCGATCTCCAGATGGTGCAAGAAGATCTGCCGCGCACCGCGCCGCTCGCTCAAGTCCCCCTCAGTGCGACCTGAGCCCGCCGTGAGCGCGCGTTCGGCAAGCCCCTCGAGAGCTCGATTCGATTCTTCATAGGCTTCGGTGATCCGGTCTTCGCCGAGAAGAGCCTCGCCAAGAAGGTCATAGGTGAGAATTCGATCCGGATAGGCGGGCCCTGTCATGGGCTCGTAGATCGCGAGCGCCTCGGACGCGGCGGCTTCGGCATCGCGATAGCGATGGGCATCGAGCTCGAGTTTGGCGAAGTCCAGATCCAGGACCGCCCGAGTGGGGTTGCCGCGCACGGGCTGGTGCGCCTCGATTGCCGCGGCCTCCTCGAGGGTCTTGCGCGCGGCATCGGGCCGTCCCGCGCGGCGCTCGAGGTCGCCGCGTTGGGTCAATGCGCTCGCGACATCCGGATCCTGGTCGCCGAACTGCTCTCTGAAGAGCGCCTCCATGGCAACGAGCGTCTGGCGTTCATCCTCGAGACGATCAAGCCCATCATAGATACCGGCAAGGATGTTCAGTCCAATGGCGAGTTCCTTCGAGTTCGCGCCAAAGCGCTTTTGTCGGATCGCGATCGCACGCTGCACGAGAGGTAGAGCCTCCTCGAAGCGCCTCTGCCTCTGGTAGACGAGCGCGAGTCCGAGGAGGCTCTCCGCGATCGCAGCGTCGTCCGGGGAAAGGAGCTTTTCGCGGATGGCAAGGGAGCGCTTGGCATAGTCCTCGGCGAGGTCATAGCGGCCCCTACGGTTGAATTCGAAGTTTCCGACATGATCGAGACTTTGCGCAACGCGCAGCGAATCGGCTCCGAGCGCCCCTTCGCGCAGAGCCAGCTCTTCCTTCAAGACGTGTTCCTCGTCGTCGAACTTCAGGGTCGTCTCGTCGAGTTCGGCGATCTCCCAGAGAATGTCCGCCACGTGCAGATCCTTCTGGCCATAGGCGTTCTGGTAGATCGTGCGGGCCTCTTCAAAGAATGCGAGCGCCTCTTCTGGATGTCCCTCGAAGCGGGCGATGATTCCGAGCTGTTGGTCAATCAGGCCAAACCGCGCATCGTTTGGCCCCAAGGCGGCCTTCTCGATCGCAAGCGCCCGTAGGGCGTTGGTGCGTGCCTCTTCGAAGCCCGCGTGCGTGTCCTTGTGTTCGAACATCTGCCCCGATTCGGCCAGATACAGTTCGTCATTCACGAGATTGGACAGCGCCACAGCGAGCGCGACCGAATGGGAGCCGTCCTTGGCTTCGGTCGCTGCAACGATCGCCTGACGCGCGCGGCTCGCCTCCTCATACTTCCCCTCCCGCTCGAGCCTTGCCGCCTTCTCCGCATCGGGGGAGGCTCCCCCGAGGCCGGCACAACCGGCGACGAGCGCGAAGAAGAGGAGTGCTTCGGCCACAGAGGCCACGCGCCAAGCCACAGCGCGGAACGATAGAGGCGAGAAGAGGGCAAGGCCAGGCGCGCGTCGCACGGTGATGGACTAAGGCAGTTCAGAGGGGTTGGGGAAGGTCAGATCGATCCAGCGGGCGTTTCGCGCATCATAAGGCAAGGCCGGCCCTCCCTTTAGCCCTGATCGCCCTCGCGCAGTGGTGTTCAATAGTTCACTTGCAAAGCGTGCCGTATTCACCAGCGGGAATCATCCGATTGATTTTCGCGGTGAAAGCGAACTATCCTAGGTGCGGCTAGGGAAAAGTATGAGTTCGGAGTCGCCTCGAGCCGACCGCCTCGAGCCGATCGCCTCGGAAGCATCGCAAAGAGGCGTCTGTTCTGGGTGGGGTCGCGAGGGTGAATTCAGAAGGGGAAGCCTTTGAGTGCGCTGAGATACGTATGCCTGTCGGACCTGCACCTGGGCGCCCAGTACAGTGTCTTGACCTGGATGGACGAGGACGGCAAGACCCTCCTCACCCGGCCAAGCGAGACCCTCACTGCCTTCGGTGCCGCCTTGCGCGAGTCCGTCGCCGCATTGAGTGGCGAGGAGCCGCCGGTCTTGATCCTGCTGGGCGACATCCTCGATCTCGGACTGTCCTCCACCGGTGCCGTAGCGCAAGCCCTCAAGCAATTCGTCGAGGTGCTCTTTCCTGCGAATGCGCCGAATGTCTTCTCCAGCAAGGTGCTGTGCGTGCCGGGCAATCATGACCACCATCTGTGGCGTGCCGCCCAGGACCAGTATTTCCTTGACCATCTGGACGCGACTTTCGCCTCCGACTTCATTGCCGACCTGCCCCAGCATTCGCACCTGTTCAGCCAGGACATGGTGAGCTGCAATCTTCTGACGCAGGTGATGCAGCGTTATCCGCACCTAAAGGATGCGAGTGTGCAGATCTGCTATCCGAATCTGGGACTCGCAAGTGGGGATGGCAAGCGCACGATCGTCTTGCACCACGGACATTACATCGATGCGATGTACCGGGCCCTCTCGGCCTTGAACGTCCAGCTCAATGGACCTTCGGAGCGGCCCAAGTCGACCGCCCAGCTCGAGCGCGAGAACGGCCCCTGGATCGACTTTCTCTGGTCGGGTTTGGGTGGAGCGGGGGCGATCGCACGCGATGCGACGACCCTCTACGAGACCTCGCGCAGTGCCATCGCCTCGCATGGTTTTGCGGAGCAGTTGAGCACTCTTTTGCTGAATCAGCTGAACAAGGGCATGGGGGTTGCACCCTATACACCCGTGACGCACGGCGTGACGGTCGGCCAGCTCGTCAAGGGTCTCGTCGATCTGACCCTGGTGCGGGGCGCCGAGATGGAGCGTGCAAGCTACGCCAGCGTGATGTCGCCGGCGGGCCTCGCGGATCTGCGCTGGTACCTGGGTGGGCCGGTGTTTCTGCAGATCCTCAAGGAGCCGCCTTTGCCTTCCGGGACGGCGGGTGGGGGCGCCTCTAGCGCCGCCTACAGTGCCGCCTACAGTGCCGCCTACACTGCCGCACCGGGCGCGGTCCGCCCCGGTGATCTCGACATCGATCTTTCCTTCATCTTCGGGCATACCCACAAGCCCTTTCAGGGAGAGCTGGACGTTCGCGGCTACACGCGGCCTGTCGCGATCTACAACACCGGCGGGTGGGTCATGGATCAGCCGACGATGGCGCCGACTCAGGGGGCTGCGCTCATGCTC
>CAJCID010000127.1 GCA_903970305.1 Rhodospirillales bacterium
GCTTGGTCCGCTTGGTCCGCTTGGTCCGCTTGGTCCGCTTGGTCCGCTTGGTCCGCTTCGTCCCTTTCGGAGGGATACATCGCAGCCCTCTTCTGCGGTCCGGAGCCGATGTGAATAGTTCACAGGACATGTGGGAGATTCTTCCTCGTTCCGAGGCCGATGCACGCCTACAGTGGGGTCATCTGATGGGCGCTGCGACGCAGCGGTCAGAACACCAAGAACCTGGAGAACATCATGAAACAAGGACCCAACAAGAGCTCGACCCGTCTGGATAGCGTTTTGTGCGTTCTCACCATCGCGGCCGCACTGGGATTTGTGACCTATGCTGCGTTGGCTCCCGTACTCGCGCCACTTACTGCCTGAGTCGAGTGTGACCCGGAGCCTGTAATGACCGTCCTCAAGACACTGATCCAAGGCGGCGCGCGCCTCGGGCTCGCCTTCGAGGTGGTGCTGAACGCGGCGCTGCAAGAAGCGATCGACTCGTTTGCTGCCTACGGCAGGCAAGCCGCAGGTTTTGTCCCTCTGGCCGTCTAGCCCTCTCTAACCTGGCCTCGCCACTTGGCCAGGCGGCGCCGCGGTAGCCGCCCTCTAGAGGCGACGTGGGTGAAGACCCCGGTAGCCCGGTAGCATCAAGCGATACCCGCGGTCTCGCAGCGCGAATCTTCTGAAAAAGCGCTGGATTGCGGACGCAAGCCGCACCATCCTCTTCCGAACAGGCTATAGCTCACGGAGGTCGGTATGCGCAATTCGCTCAGGTTTGTAACCTTAGCCTATCTGTGCGCTCTCGCGAGCGCCTCATTCGCAGGGGCAGAGGATCCCACTACCCCTACGATCGCCATTGAAACCTTGGCGGGCCGGCTCGAGGTCGGCGACGTCGTCTTCATCCGCGTCGATCAGAAGCCCTTTCGCGAAATCGCCGCGACAACGGGTACCTGGACCAACCACGTCGGGATCGTTGTCAGCGCCCAGGGCGGTGAGGTCCTGATCGGGGAGAGCGCCTTTCCCTGGTCGAGATTGACCCCACTCGCGCGGCTGGTCGCTCGCTCTAAGGCCGGGCGCATCGCCGTCCTGCGCTTCGTCGAGCCGCTCTCGGCCGAAGAGAAAGGGCGCATCCTCGCTGCGGCGACAGAACAGCAGGGCATTCTTTACGACACCGGGTTTGATCTGCACTCGCACCGCGAGTTCTGCTCGCGCTACGTGCGCGAAGTAGTGCTAGCGGCCAGCGGTCGGCAACTGGGCGAGGTCGAAACGTTTAGGAGCCTCTTTGCGAAACATCCCGATGCCAATCTGGGGTTCTGGCGGCTCTGGTATTTCGGTCGCATCCCGTGGGATCGAGAAACCGTCACCCCGGCGAGCCTCTATTCGAGTCCGCGGCTGGCGGTGGTTTTTGATGGCGTCGCCCTTCCCACCAGCGTGCTCCCGATCCAATAGGCACGCACGCTCGCGACGCCAATCCACCGTCCCACTGCCCCAAACCGCATGACTCAAGATGTTCAGACGAACCCCCTAGCCTACATTGCCTAGAGGCCCGTGCCAGAATCCGATACGAAGCGATGCGAAGTCGTGGTGACCGATCCGAGTCGAGGCTAGAGTGCGCCGAATTGTAGCTGGACTGATTGTGGCCTTCGGCCTGGTTTACCTGGCCGGTTGTGGGGTCATCGCGAACATGCAGCGCTCGCTCATTTATCACCCCCAGCCGGCTGTGCCAGTCAAGGGTGGCGACACGCTGGTTGTAGAAAGCGGCACGGAGAGGCTTCTCGTCACCACCCGCGAGCACGATGGCAAGAAGGCCGTGATCTACTTCGGGGGGAATGCCGAGCAGGTTGAACTGGCGCTTCCGGCCCTGTCGGAAGCCTTCCCCGATCGAGCCATCTATCTGATGCACTACCGGGGCTACGGGGGGAGCACCGGGCAGCCGACCGAGGAGGGGCTCGAAGCAGACGGTCTTGCCCTCTTCGATTCCGTATCGGCGCGCCATCCCCTGACAAGCGTCATCGGACGCAGTCTGGGCACGGGCATCGCGATTCGCGTCGCCGCAAAGCGGCCCGCGGCCTCACTCGTTCTCATCACGCCCTACTACAGTATCGAGGATCTCGCCGAACGCCAGTTTCCCTTCTTGCCAGTGCGTTGGATCCTCCTCGACAAATACGAATCGTGGCGCATCGCGCCCCTGGTCCACGCCCCCACGCTCGTCGTTGAGGCGGAAGACGATGAGGTCATACCGCGCGCCTCCACGGAGGCTCTCCTTGGCCGGTTTGGCCCAGGCGTTGCGCGCCTTCAGGTGCTCTCTGGGACAGGACATAACACCATATCGATGAGCCCTCTGTATGTCGAGTCCCTGAAGGCCATCCCCTAGATTGCGCGCCGGTGGATCCGCGCGACCACAAAAGCCGGTTTCTACCCGCGCAGAGGGCGCGCTCGTCGATCTCGACACCTCAGTCAAGACGTACTGCCTCGCTTCATGCATAACCACCTAAGTGTCGGATGAGCTGTAGACACGGGAAATGCTCCGTCCAAAGATCCGCAAAGAGCTCTAGTGGCGTGAAGCCTACCGACGCGTAAAAAGCCCGGGTCTGCGCGTACTGCGGATCAGGATCGCTCGCCGCGATCGTCTTGACCTGCAAGAACCGGCCCCCTTGCCCGCATGCCCACCGGCAGGCGCTCTCGACGAGCACGCGACCATGGCCCTTGCCGCGACTGTTGGCATGCACGGCGATGCAGTGGATCTCGAAGGACTCCGCAAAGTGCTGCCGCAGCTCGAGAAAGCCGGTGATGACACCGGACTCAGTCGTCACCAATGTTGGCAGACGCGAGCTGTCCCGGATGTAGGCCAAGGTCGACTCCTCCTGGCCAAACCAAAGGGGTAGGCTGCGCAGGATCCGTTCACAATCAGCTTCGATGTTCATCGAGGCGAAATGAGCCTCGTCATGCGGCGTGCGCTGCATAGAATCCCCTTACGGATCGAGCGGGAAGACGCGCGGGTGCGGCCACCTTGGCAGTGAGACTAGCGCACCTCGAGCATCCGATTGCCCGATGCATATCGTCTTAGGCCCATGTTAAAAAACGCCACGGCGAGCGCCATGTAGAGGAGCGCCGCACCGGCAAGGAGGGCCATCTCGCCCAGGTTCGTGGTGCGAAACGCCTCAACCGGCAGGTAAGCGACGAATCCAGCCGGAACAAGCGTCATCAGGATCACTTTCACGATCAACGGGAACCCGTTTTGCGGCTGGCTCGAGATGATCGTGAAACTCTCGAGGAGCTGGTCGGATAGTCGGCTGCTCTCCGAGGCAAAAAAGGGCAGGCAATTGAAGGCAAGCGCCGTCGCGAGGATCACCATCGCCGAGCACAAACCCAGGAATGTGAGGACCAGAAGATCCCCTGGCCCATGGTGGCCGAAGAGACTCCAGATGATCGGCGCCGTCATGATGTCGCCGAACCCCGCGACCCGGCTCTCGCGGAAGATGAGCCCCGGTAACGGATGGCGCGGACGGCCCAGGTAGATGTCGAGTTCTCCCCCGACGATCGAGCGGCCCACGTCGAGCGCGCCCCCGCATAGGAAGAAGGCCATGCCGAAGGCAAATGCCGCGATCCCATACAGGTTCGCCAGGTCCTCCAAATGCCAGCCGCCGAGCGAGGAGAACCGCGAAAAGTAGATGGCCCAGATCGAGAACATCAGCATGTTTTGCAGGAACATGAATAGGCTCATCGTGACGAACCAGGTTCGATCGGCTACAGCCATGCGCAGCGCCGCCCGGATCAAAAGGCCGACGTACTGCTGCGTATCCCACAGATTTCTCATTGTGTTCCCCGTCGATCAGGTCCCAGTCGCAAGGAGCTTGCGTTCTGCGTAATACTGCGTCCCAAAGGCCAGCAGGATGATGAGGCCAAGCCAGAAGAGCTGGCAGGAGATGCCCCAGAAAAGTTGCGCGCGCGAAGGCGCCAGTGCGAGCCTGCCCGCCACATTCAGGATCGCTGGATAGGGGGTGAGCCACGCCACGTCCTGCATCCACCCGGGATAGAAGCTGATCGGCAGCAACAGCCCTCCGAATACGAAGCAGAGTTTCTGCGAGATCCACAGTGCCGGTCGGGCGTAGGGTCCCCAGACCTCGAGGAGCGCGAGCGAGAAGTACACCACGCCGTGCATGAAGGCGCCCAGCGTCACCGAGACCAGAGCGATCGGCAAGAGTCTCCAATCGAGAAAGGTGCCACTCAAGAACCTCCCGAGGACCAGTCCCGCTGTGAAGAAGACGAGCACGCGCAGCACGGTCTGGCCTAACCAGCCCCAGATCTTGCCGGCGAAGTAGGACGTCGGGCGGGCAAGACTCGCCGCGAACTGGCCCTCGAGGACTTCGAGACGGACCTCCTGGAAGGTGTAGCCTCCTGTGAAGGTGATCATCTCGGTCAGGATCAGATACCAGATGAGCTCGGGTGCGCTCACCCGAATCTGCAACGGCAGTTCATCCAAAGGCGTCGCCTTGAAGATGCTCGAGAAGACCGCCACCAAGAGCGCATAGGTCACGATCGGGACGGCAATGAGGACCCTTTCTCCAAGTCCCCGGCGCCAACCCAGGCCGACGAACCCCGTCGCGGCACGCAGGCTCATCATCGTTTCTCTCCATAGAGGTTGCGGATGATCGCTTCCAGCGGAGCGTTCTCGATGGTCACATCGCGCACCGAGAGTCGACTCAGCGCCCCGGCGAGGACGCGGCCGATCGGGTGGCGCGTCTGATCGACCGAAAGCGTGATCCGGTGATGGTCCCGGCTGACAACGACAGCACCGTCGAAGTCGGCCTCGGGATGTTCCTCCCCCGTCACCAGAGTGATCTCCTTGTTGGCAAGAAACTCCGAACGCAACTCGGCCAGGGGCTTGTCGAGGAGGATGCGGCCGTCGTCGATCAGGATGACCCGAGTGCAGATCTCCTCGATATCCCCCGTATCGTGGCTGGTCAGCATGATCGTTGTCTCCTCCGAGTCGGCAAGGTGCTTCAAGTGCTCGCGCAAGAGCGCCTTGGCCGTCACGTCCAGACCGATCGTGGGCTCGTCCAGAAACAGGACCTTCGGCTTATGCAGGAGGGTCGCCGCGATCTCGCAGCGCATGCGCTGACCCAGAGACAGGCTCTTGACGGGCTGGCTCAAGAGCGGCTCGATCTCGAGAACCGTGACGATATAGGCGAGCCGGCTGCGATAGACGGCAGGGTCGATGTCGTAGATCTTCGAGAGTAGGAGAAAACTGTCGCGCACCGGCAGGTGGTACCAGAGCTGCGAGCGCTGCCCAAAGACGATCCCGATTTCGCGCGCGAGTCTTTGGCGCTCCTTCCAGGGGACGAAGCCCGCCACTTCGGCTTGGCCCGAGCTCGGATAGAGGATCCCGGTGAGCATCTTGAGCGTGGTCGATTTCCCCGCTCCGTTCGGACCGATGAACGCGACCCGCTCTCCTGCGGCAATCGAAAATCCGACCGCATCGACAGCCGTGAAGGGTGGTCCCCTCTTACGCTCGAATCGCTTGGTTAAGCCCTCAACGTCGACGATCATGACTTCTCCTTCTTCATTTCCATGAAGGCGGACAAATCATCGGTTGCGGGTGAAGAATCTGTCAGCCTCGGGAGGATGCGGGCTGACGGTGCTCTGAAATCCTATTCCAGAGGGTCAGCCTTCCTGGCGGGGACAAATACCAGGAGCAGCACAGGAGGGACCGTACCCATACCCTGTTCGCTTGCTTCGGCAAGAATTCGCCAGGTGCTGTGGAGGAATTTCATGAGTCTAGTGAACCACAAATGGAAAGTGCTTCCAAGACCCTTCATCGCGAAACCTGCAAATACAGGTGATTGGGCTTCACCTCGCGTGGTTTTTACGCACTGCATCATCCGGATCGACGGCTATCGAGCGCCAACCCAGTTGATCCGAAGGGCATAGGGGCTCGCGCTTCGCTGGTGTTCTGATCATCCCGCTCCAATCCCGACGCCCGACCAGTCGATCCCAGATGGATCAATGGCGAATGTGAATAGTTCACATCGGCCCTGCGGATTGCTTCCTCGTTTGGCAGGCCGCCTCTGGATACAGTGGAGTCATCGGATCAACGCACCACGCCGCGATCGAGAAACCCCAACCGGAGAACACC
>CAJCID010000128.1 GCA_903970305.1 Rhodospirillales bacterium
GAGGTTCTGCTGAACCTGGGTTTTGCGGTAAGCGGCTCGGACCTGTCGAGTAACGCCGCCACACAGAGACTGGCTGCGCTCGGGGCCCACGTGCTCAAGGGCCACGATGCCCAGCATGTCGCAGGCGTCGATGCGATCGTCGTGTCCTCGGCGGTGCGCCCTGACAATCCAGAGGTGCTTGCGGCGCGCGCGCGGCGCCTGCCGATCGTGCCGCGGGCGGTGATGCTCGCCGAACTCATGCGGCTAAAGCGTGGCATCGCAATCGCCGGAACCCACGGCAAGACGACTACGACCAGTCTTGTTGCGTCGGTTCTGGCAGAAGGAGGCCTGGACCCGACCTTTGTGATCGGCGGACTCCTCAATTCCGCGGGAACCCATGCCAAGCTGGGCCTCGGCGAATTCATTGTCGTGGAGGCGGACGAATCGGATGCCTCGTTCCTCAATCTGATGCCGGTCATGGCGGTCATCACGAACATCGACGCCGATCACATGGAGACTTACGGTCACGACTTCGCGAGGCTGCGCCATGCCTTCGTGGATTTCACCCAGCGCCTGCCCTTCTACGGAACCGCGATCGTGTGTATTGACGACAAACACGTGCGCGAGATCGTGCCATTCATCTCCAAGCCCGTGACGACCTATGGCTTTGCCGCCGACGCCCAGATCCGCGCTGTTGATGAACGTGCCGAAGGGGGGCGGATGCACTTTACGGTGACCCGCCAGAACGGACAGAGTCTGCCCTCGTTGGACGTCTGGCTGAATCTGCCGGGGCGCCACAATATCCAAAATGCCCTGGCCGCGATTGCGGTGGCGACCGAGCTTGGCGTCGCGGACCCGGACATCACCCAGGCGCTCGCCCAGTTCACCGGGGTAGGGAGGCGTTTTCAGCGCTATGGGGAGGTGCCGCTCGCTACCGCGGGCACCTTCACGCTCGTGGACGACTACGGTCATCACCCGGCGGAGATGTCGGCAACCCTTGCTGCCGCGCGCGGCGCGTTCCCCGGGCGGCGCATCGTGCTTGCTTTTCAGCCGCACCGCTATACCCGTACGCGCGATCTCTTCGAGGATTTCGTGCAGGTTCTCTCGAGCGCCGATGCCCTCTTGTTGGCCGAGGTCTATGCGGCCGGCGAGGCGCCGATCGTTGCGGCAGACAGTCGTGCGCTGGCACGCGCGATCCGGGTCCAAGGCAAGGTCGAGCCGATTTTTGTGGAGGATATCGAACGCATGCCCCGTTCGATCCTCGATGTGGTCCAGGACGGCGATGTCGTCATCACCATGGGTGCCGGATCGATCGGCGCCACCTCAGCACGTCTTCTGGAGTTGACGCGATGAGCCCCTCTACCGCGCCGGCTCGCCTGGGCAAAGTGGCCGTGCTCTTTGGTGGTCTGTCGGCCGAGCGCGAGATCTCGATCCTCTCGGGCAGGGGAGTCCTTGCGGCGCTATGCGAGAAGGGCGTCGATGCCCATCCGTTCGACCCCGGAACCGAGCCCTTGGCTGCCCTGGGCGGCCAGGGCTTCGAGCGCGCCTTCATCGCTCTACATGGTCGCTTTGGTGAGGATGGCGCCATTCAGGGGGCGCTTGAGTGGCTCGGCATTCCCTATACGGGCAGTGGCGTGATGGCGTCGGCCATCGCCATGGACAAGGTCTATACCAAACGCATCTGGACCACGCATGGATTGCCCACGCCCCGCTACCTCTTGCTCGATGCCACATCGAGTCTGCGTGAGGTGCCCGATCATCTGGGGCTTCCGCTGATCATCAAACCTCCCCATGAGGGATCCACACTGGGGGTATCGAAGGTGCGCGGCTATTCAGACGTTCGGGAAGCCTTTCACCTGGCGGCCCAGTTTGACGATACGGTGATCGCCGAGGAGTTCGTCGAAGGCCGCGAACTCACCGTCGCGATCCTGGGGCACGGTCAGAACCTGCGCGCCTTGCCGATCATCGAAATCCGAGCCCCCCAGGGCAATTACGACTACGAGAACAAGTACTTTACCGACACCACCGAATATTTGTGTCCGGCGCCGCTTGAGGCCCGTCTCGCCGAGCGCATCCAGAATCTGGCCCTGGAGGCCTTCCGTTCAATCGGATGCGAAGGCTGGGGCAGGGTGGATCTGATCCTGCGCCAAGCCGACGATGAGCCGTTTCTGCTTGAAATCAACACATCGCCCGGTATGACCAGCCATTCGCTCGTCCCGATGGCGGCCAAGGCACTGGGGCAAACCTATGCCGATCTGTGCGTCGAGATTCTCCAGGGAGCGAGTCTGAAGATCAAACGAGCGAGCCGTCCCGATCCTGGTCCTGGTCTCTCCCCTGCTGGAGGCGGCGATGTGGAATAACGCGCGCCTGCTCAATGGTGCTGCGACCCTGATCTTTTGCGCCGCCATCTTGGCCTTTGCGACCGAGGGGCTCGCGTGGTGCATGCACCGACCCTACTTCACCTTGCGGGGAGTGCGCATCGAGGCCGAGTCGGGCAGCTTGCGCCACGTTAGCGCCGCGGCGATCCGCACCGATGCGCTACCGCATATTCAGGGGAATTTCTTCACGACCAATCTGGAGTCCGTGCGCTTGGCCTTCGAAGGCGTCGCCTGGGTCAGGCACGCCCGGGTGCGACGTGAATGGCCCGACCACCTGCTCGTCAAGATCGAAGAGCATGAAGCTTTGGGGACCTGGAACGATGACCGTCTGCTTGACACCTTCGGGGATGTCTTTGCCGCCAATATCGCCGAAGCGGAAGCAGAAGGCGACATGCCGCGCTTCTATGGGCCAGAAGGAAGCGAGAAGGAGGTGCGTGCGCGCTACGCGGATTTCGAGGGGTGGTTTGCCCCACTGGGTTTGAAGCCGTTCGAGGTCGCTCTTTCGCCGCGCTACGCGTGGCAGGTCCGCCTCGACAATGGCACGCCGCTCGGCCTGGCCGTCAAGCTCGGTCGCGAATCAGACCGGGATATGCTAGAGGAGCGCATCGCCCGCATGCAGGCCGCCTATCCTTCGCTCGCGGCAAAGTGGCCCCACCTCACCCTCGTGGACCTGCGCTACCCCAACGGCTTTGCGCTGCGCGCTGAAGGCCTCCGATTGTCAGATGAGCCCGGCGGCCAGGCCGCCGCCCTGCATGCCCAACACTCCCGGCCGACCGGCCGGACGACTTCAGCGCCGAGCGCGCGCCAACGCGTCTAGCAATGGGATGAACACATCGATGAGGAACGCCCGGCGATGACTAAAGAGTACAAGGACCTGATTGTCGGCCTGGACATTGGCACGTCCAAGGTCGTCGCCGTGGTCGCTGAGCTACAACCCGACGGTCGTTACGAAGTGATCGGCATGGGTCAGCACGAATCGCGCGGCTTGAAGAAGGGCGTGGTGGTCAACATCGAAGCGACCGTGAATTCGATTCAGCGCGCCCTGGAAGAGGCCGAACTGATGGCGGACTGCAAGATCCGCGACGTGTTCACCGGTATCGCGGGAAGCCACATCAAGAGCTTCAATTCGAGTGGCATGGTGGCGATCAAGGATAAGGAGGTCACGGCGACCGATGTCGCACGGGTCATCGAGACGGCCAAGGCGATCAGCATTCCCGGCGATCAGCAGATGCTTCACGTCCTGACCCAGGAATTCATCGTCGACGGTCAGGAGGACGTGCGCGAGCCGCTCGGCATGAGCGGCATGCGTCTGGAAGTGAAGGTGCATATCGTGACCGGGGCCGTCAGCGCCGCCCAGAACATCGTGAAGTGCGTGCGCCGCTGTGGGCTTGAAGTCCAGGACCTGATCCTGCAGCCGCTGGCCTCGAGTCTTGCAGTATTGACCGAGGACGAGAAGGAATTGGGTGTCGTTCTCGTCGATATCGGTGGCGGGACCACCGACATCGCGATCTTCACCAGTGGCGCCATCCGCCACACGGCAGTCATACCGATCGCCGGTGACCAGATCACCAACGACATCGCCATGGCGCTACGTACCCCGACGGCCGATGCCGAGGACATCAAGATCAGTCATGGCGTGGCCAAGCAGGTTCTCTCCAACCCCGATGACACCATCGAGGTGCCAGGCATCGGTGAGCGCGGCCCGCGCTCCTTGTCGCGGCAGGCGCTGGCTGCGGTGATCGAGCCGCGTGTCGAGGAACTGTTCGCTCTGGTGCAGCAGGTCGTGCGTGAATCCGGCTATGAAGAGCTGCTGTCATCGGGCGTGGTGCTCTGTGGCGGCACAGCGCTCATGGACGGCATGGTCGAGCTCGGCGAGGACATCTTCCTAAAGCCGGTGCGCGTGGGCGTGCCCGACTACCAGGGTAGTCTCGCCGATGTCGTGCGTAGTCCACGCTTTGCAACAGCCATGGGACTCCTGGAGGAGGCACGTGTGCAGCGGCTGCGCGGACGCCGGGTCGCGCAACAGGGAACGGGTTTTCGTGATGTGTTTCAGAGGATGAAGGAATGGTTTGCGAGCAGTTTTTGAGTGGTCTTTTGTGTCGTAGTTGATCCTGCGATTCGGAATTGCCTGGATCGGGCGTCTACCCCGAGCCTCAATCCCGAATCCTCGGTCCCAACCCTAGGAGCCTGTCATGACGTTCGAAATGTTGGAAACTGAAACCCAAGGCGCGGTGATCAAGGTCATTGGCGTCGGAGGCGCTGGCGGGAATGCCGTCCAGCACATGATTAGCCGTGGCGTGCAAGGCGTCGAGTTCATCTGCGCCAACACCGATGCGCAGGCCCTGGCCCGATCCAAGGCCGACAGCATCATCCAGCTCGGCAAATCGGGACTGGGTGCTGGCGCCAAGCCCGAAGCCGGCCGGGCCGCGGCCGAAGAGGCGCGCGACCGGATTGCCGACGCGATGCGCGATGCCCACATGGTGTTCATCACGGCGGGCATGGGCGGAGGCACCGGGACTGGCGCAGCCCCGGTGGTCGCAGCGGTAGCCAAGGAGCTCGGCATCCTGACGGTGGGCGTGGTCTCAAAGCCGTTCGGCTTCGAAGGGACCAAGAAAATGCGCGTGGCCGAGGAAGGCCTCGAGCAGTTGAGCACGCACGTCGATTCGCTCATCGTCGTTCTCAACGAGAAGCTCGAGGAGGTCATGGGTGAGGATGCCGAAATGGATGCCTGCTTTAAGACCGCAGATGACGTTTTGCACAATGCAGTCGCCGGGATCGCCGAGATCATCAAGGTCGACGGGCTCATCAACGTCGATTTCGAGGACGTGAAGACTGTCATGTCCGAGCAGGGCAAGGCGATGATGGGGACAGCCAAGGCGGCCGGAATCGACCGGGCCCGGCTGGCGGCCGAGCAGGCCGTCACGAGCCCCCTTTTGGAGGGCGTCGACCTGTCGGGTGCCCGGGGTGTGCTCGTCAACATCTCGGCGAGCAAGACTCTGAAGCTGCGCGAGACCAAGACGGTCATGGAGACCATCCGCGCTTTCGCCGCAGAGGACGCGACGGTGATCTTCGGGGCGGTCTATGACGAGACGATGGGTGACGATTTGCGCGTGACCGTGGTCGCCACGGGTCTGGGTCGCTTAAAGCAGCGCCCCCAGCTCGTCCAGTCCACCGGTTCAGTCCAGGCGAGCACGCTCAAGACAGGGACCGACAATCTGTCCATGGGCGGGCCTGGCGGGGTCATGCCGCAGGGCCTTGCGGTCAATTACGAGCAGCTCGAGACGCCCGCAGTCTGGCGTTCGAGCCGCGAGAGCGCCGCAGCCCGGGTCTCGGCACTTGAGGAAAGTGGTATGGATCGTCTGGAGATTCCCGCCTTCTTGCGCAAGCAGGCCGACTAAGCTTAATCGAGCCCGTTGCACCCAACACCTCCCCGACCCTTGGAGTCGGGGAGAGGTGCCGGCATGGAAAGGGGCCCATAAGGTTAAAATCAGCCGCTTCGCCCAAAGGGATCCCTCCATGACGCGTCCATTGCTTCTGCTGCTAGCCGCCTTGTATTTGGGGCGAGCCGGGGTCGCGGAGGCGGCCACGAGCCCGCAGCCTCCAGTCTTTCGGCTAGGTGATGCGGTCCGTCCGGTCTTCTATGACGCGGAGCTTACCGTGATACCGAACCAGGATCGGTTCTTCGGACGCATCGCCTTGACGCTCGATCTGGCAGAGCCGACGAATCTGATCTGGATTCACGCGTCGCACCTGGACTTCAGGAAGGTCACCCTGTCGACTGGGCAAAAGGCCTATCCGGCACGGGCGGTGCCAACGGGTCGCGATGTGATCGGGATCCGCCTTCCCCAGACAATCGCCATGGGACGCGTCGTGCTCGCGGTGGAATACGAAGGAAGTCTTGATCGAATCAATTCCAGTGGCGCGTTTCGCGCTCACGAAGGCGATGACTGGTATGCCTTCGGCATGTTCGAGCCGACCTTCGCCCGGCGCGTGTTCCCCTGTCTGGACGAGCCTGGCTGGAAAGTACCCTGGAGGCTCACGCTCGATGTTCCCGCATCGGACCTTGCGACCAGCAACACGCCCGTGCTCGCAGAGGAGTCCATGCCGGGTAACATGAAGCGGGTGCATTTTGCGCTCACCGCGCCCCTCGCGAGCTACCAGATCGCCTTCGCCGTGGGCCCCTTTGATGCGATCGATGCGGGCAAGATCGGGCGCCGTGCGGTGCCGCTGCGCTATCTTGTTCCCCGGGGACGCGCGGCCGAGATGCGCTTTGCACAGCGCGTGACCCCCCGGCTCCTGGAGAACATCGAGGACTACCTCTCGGTGCCTTATCCATTCGAGAAGCTCGATGAAGTCGCCTTGCCGATCACAAGCGGCTTAAGCGCCAGCGCGAGTCCTGGGCTCGTATCATTCCGGGGCGACTTCGTCCTGGCCAAGTCCGATCAGGAGGGCAGCGAGTTCCAGAAGACCTACGTCGCCATGGCAGCCCGACAAATGGCCCGTCAGTGGTTCGGTGGGGTTGTGGCACTGAGCTGGTGGGATGATCTGTGGGTCAATGAGGGTCTGGCGGGCTGGATGTCGGACAAGATCACCCAGCGCTTCAATCCTGAATGGCTGACGCGTCTCGCCCTGGACCGCGAGCGGCAGGATGCCATCAGCCTTGACCAACTCGATCTGACCCGCGCGCTGCACGCGAGCATCAATTCCCCTGAGGATCTGGGCGCGGCGTTCGAGCTGACAACGAGCGCGAAGTCGGCCGCGGTCATGCGCATGCTCGAGTCGTGGATCGGCGAGGACCGGTTTCGCGCCGCGGTGAAGCGCTACCTGGCGGGTCCCACGACGCCTGCAGGCCTGACCGATGATTTTTCCAATGCCCTGAATGCGGAGGCGGGGGGCGAGCAGACCTCTTTGGGCGCAGCCTTCCATTCGATGGCAGAACGGGCCGGGGTAGCGGAGTTGGACGTGAGCTTGTCATGTCCGGCCGCCGGCAAGGGCAGTCCACGACTCGAGCTCGCCCAACAGCGCTTCGCGCCAGCGAGCCGGCTCCTCTCCAATACCTCCCCCGCAAAGGACGCCGGCGCATGGGCTTTTCCAGCGTGCTTCCAGTATGGCGAGGGAGGTGATTTCGGCGAGGAGTGCATCGTCGTCCACGACACGCGGCAAGTGATGCAGTTGCCCGACGGAGAAAGCTGTCCGGATTGGGTCGTGGCCAACCGAGATGGCACGAGCTATATCGTTCCGGTCCTGAAGGATCCTCTGCCTGGAAGACTCGAACATGCCCCTTTGCTTCCCGATGAGGCCGTGGCGGTCATCGGTGATACACGGATTCTCGCGGCCTCGCACGATGTCCCGCTCGATCGGGCGCTCGCCATGGCTGCGCGCTTTGCCACCACGCGGCAACCACCGGTAGCCCAGGCTGCCCTGGCACTTGTCGATAGCGTACCTGCGGCGCTCCTCAGTTCATCGGACGATCGGGAGGGTTATGCCCGCTTCATCCGCGTTGAGTTCGGACCCCGTGCTCAGGCCTTGGGCTGGCTTGCCAAACCCGGCGAGCGCGAGGTCGATGGGCTGTTGCGCGCGGATCTCCTGCCTCTGGTCGCCGACCGCGGGGCCGATCTCGCGCTCCGAGCGCAGGCCGACAAGCTCGCGCGCGACTGGCTCGCCGGTCGATCGAACCTGGGCGTCATGTTGCGCCCCATCCTGCTGTCGGCGGCTCATTTTGGTGCAAGCGATTTGTTCGAGGGTTACGTGGCGGCAGCCGAGAGGTCTTCGGGGCGCGAACGGCGGGATTTGTATTCCGCACTCGGCGCCTTTCGCGACCCCCTCCTGCTGGCGGCGGCGCTCAATCTGGTCCTCTCCGATCGCCTCGATCCACGCGATGCGTGGGCGATATTGACTCAGGCGGGAGCCGATCCGGCGAGCGTGCCCCAGGTCTTGCACTTCGCCGCCGATCACTATGACGCACTCCTGAAAAGGCTTCCAGAGAATGCACCTTCTTGGATCGCAGGTCTGGGTCGGCACCTTTGTGATGCGTCGAGTCGCCACGACTTCGATGATTTTTTCGGCGATCCAGCCCGGCGCACCTTGGAGGGCAGCCGCTCGTTTGAACTCGCTTTGCAGGCAGCTGATCTGTGCATCGCCAACCGTGAATTTGAGGCGCCGCTCTTGCGCGCCTTTCTCGCGGCCCCGATTTACCGGAATTAGGGCGAGCCGGTGGACGTGACATGTTTTGACAGTCTTGGTCCATCAAATGCTGCAGTGCCAGATTCCCGAGTGGTAGAATTCAATAAAAACAGAGACATAACAAAAGTAGGCATGGTCAATCAACGCACTATCAAGCAAATCGTTCGCACCACCGGGATTGGCCTGCATTCGGGGACCAAGGTCGAGTTGACCTTACGGCCCGCTGCCCCCAATACGGGCATCATCTTCCGCCGCCTCGATCTGCCTGAACCTCTCGATTTCCCGGTTCGTCCGGATGCGGTCGGGGGCACCCGCATGGCGACGTCGCTCGAAAACGAGGGCAATCGGGTCTCGACCATTGAACACCTGATGTCAGCCTGCGCCGGGCTTGGGATCGACAATCTGTATGTGGATGTCACGGCCGAAGAGATCCCGATCATGGACGGTAGCGCCGGAACGTTCGTTTTCTTATTGCAATCGGCAGGAATCGAGCAACAATCCCTGGCAAAGCGGTTTCTCAAGGTCAAAAAACCGGTAGAAGTTCGAGAATCAGACAATACGGGTGAGAAATGGGCCCGACTTGAGCCCTTCTTTGGCTTTCGTCTGCGTTTTACGATCGACTTCGCTCATCCAGCCATTGATGCCACGGGCCAATATGCGGATATCGATTTTGCCAAGGTGTCCTACGTCAAGGATGTGTCTAGGGCTCGAACCTTTGGTTTCATGCAGGATGCGGAAAACCTGCGCTCTAGCGGTCTGGGTCGCGGCGGTAGTTTCGATAACGCGATCCTGCTCGACGAATACCGCATCCTGAACCATGACGGGCTGCGTTACGAGGACGAGTTTGTCAAGCACAAGGCCTTGGATGCGGTCGGCGATCTGTACGTACTCGGGCACCCCCTGATCGGTTCCTACACAGCCTACCGCTCTGGACACGGCCTGAACAACGCCTTGATTCGCAAATTCCTGGCTGATGAAACCGCTTGGGAGATTGTGACCTTCGAGGACGCTGCCAATGCTCCCCCGGCATTCACGCGCGATTGGGAAGAGACCCTCTCAGTCGCCTGACGCTTCGATCCGCATTGTGGATTTCAGCGCGTCCCACCTTAGAGTATTCCTACGCGGGTCAGACGGCTCGATCGCGGCTTTTTCTGGTTTCGCGATGACGCGGCGAAGCGCTCACGAGCTGCGCCGCTGACGAGCAATAAGTGCCGTAACCGCGTCTCTCAGGGGCGATCTTTCGAGGCTAGCGGCCAGGCTCTCCCAATGCACCAAGGCGGAGTCCGGCACCTGAACTGGCCCCGTTCTTGCTCTCCAAGCGTTTGATTTTTCTTCGAAAGTGTCCGGTTGAACTCGAAGCTGAATTGCGTTAACCTTCCATCCCCGACTGACTAATCCTTCGCACAATCGGGGCAGCGTTTGGCGAATTTTGCTGGCGATGGAGGGAGATTTAACTCCAAGAATGAGGGCTCCGTCTGTGAACTGGCAGATGCGAGGGTTCCCAAGCAAGCCGCCGGGCACAAGCCGGCGGATATCCTCCTGGAGGTCTAGGTAACGCGTGGCCGTGGGCAATAATGCCTCCGCTACCGTGTCGCCTCGCAGAAAGTCCATGACCGTGGCAGCTGGCCCCGGGAAGGGGTGCTTTGCGGTGTGCGCGGCCGAATGGTTTGGAGATGACATCTTGCAGATTATTTTAGTACACCAGCGCCTGGCTCAGGCGAAAACTTTCACCCTGACGGCGCGGCATCTGGCGCTGGGTTGCGTGCTCTTGGTCCTGTTTACGATCTGCTCTGCAGGACTCATCAATTACATCACGATCAAAAGTGGCGGCGCACTGAATCTGCCGGGCTTGCGCGATCTGATCGAGGCGGCCGGCCAGACCGAAGCCCAGCGCAAGGAGCGCTACGTTCACGAAAATGTCGATGCGATGGCGGTCAAATTGGGCGAGATGCAGGCCCAACTGATGCGCCTTGAAGCGCTCGCGGACCGGGTTTCTGGCCTTGCCGGAATCAACAAGGAGGAGTTCAATTTCCGCGAACCGCCGCCGCGCGGGGGGGCAACGCCTTCGGTCAGCCGAGACCTGACCTTGGAAGAGTTTCAAAACGAGCTTGATGCGATGGCCACCGGGGTTGAGCGGCGCGCGGACTATCTGAACGTTGTCGAATCGGCGCTCATGAGCGCAAAGCTCAAGAGCAAAATGATGCCGACCAGCCTGCCCGTCAATGTCGAATACAACTCCTCGGGATTTGGTCCGAGGCTTGATCCGTTCACCGGTCGGCTGGCCATGCACGAGGGCATCGACTTTGTGGCGAATCCGGGCACCCCGATCGTCGCGGCTGCCGGAGGCGTCGTGATTGCCTCGGAGTGGAACCACGACTTCGGTAACATGATCGAGATCGACCACGGCAACGACATCACGACGCTGTATGGGCACACCTCGCGGGTTTACGTGCATGTCGGGGACATTGTGCGGCGGAACCAACATATCGCCGACGTGGGCGCAACCGGGCGTGCGACAGGGCCGCATCTGCATTTTGAGGTCCACGTCAAAGGCGTGCCACAAAATCCTGCCAAATTCCTGGAATTTGGCGGCGCCCGGCAGGTCGCGCGGTCCGAACCGGATTCTGGCGCCACTGGAAAAGACCTCCGCGCCATTCATTGAATTTCGGTTGGACGCCTCCAACTGACACGATGAGTGTAGATAGCCGACCCTCCGAGCGGGGCGGCCCCGCATGCTAAACTTTGAATCTTTGCGCTTTTTAGAAACCGCCCCGAGATCACCGCGGTCGCAGGCGGCGGCCCACCCGAGCTGATCTCGGTCAGCAGCGTCTTTGCACCCCCCATGGTTACAGGTCTTCTCAGAAAAGTATTTGGCAGTCGCAACGATCGGCTGCTCAAGCTCTATAGCAAGACCGTCGAGCAGATCAACGCGCTGGAGCCGGCGATGGCCGCGCTCAGCGACGCCGCACTGCAGGCGAAGACCCCGGAATTCCGGGGACGAATCGCTGCAGGGGCGACCCTCGACGAGCTCCTCCCGGAAGCTTTCGCGGTCGTGCGGGAAGCCAGCAAGCGCGTCCTGGGGATGCGCCACTTCGACGTCCAGATGATTGGCGGCATGGTGCTCCACTTCGGCAAGATCGCTGAGATGCGTACCGGGGAAGGCAAGACCTTGACGGCGACGCTTGCCGTGTATCTCAACGGATTGGCCGGCAAAGGCGTGCATGTCGTGACGGTCAATGACTACCTGGCCAGTCGCGATGCCGAATGGATGGGAAAGCTCTATGGCTTTCTCGGCCTGTCGGTCGGCGTGAACCTGTCACAGATGCCCCATCCGGCAAAGCAAGAAGCCTACGCGTCTGACATCACCTACGGTACCAACAACGAATTCGGCTTTGACTATCTGCGCGACAACATGGTGTACGAGGCGCGTGACCGCGTGCAGCGACCCCTCGCCTATGCGATTGTCGACGAGGTCGATTCGATTCTGATCGATGAGGCGCGCACGCCTCTCATTATCTCCGGTCAGGCCGAGGATCATACGGAACTCTATGTCCGGATCAACGCGGTCCCCCCGCTACTTGAGAGAATGCAAGAGGAGCCCAAGCCGAGCGAGCCTGAGCCGGCGGGAGATTTCTGGGTCGATGAGAAGGGCCATTCGATCCTGCTCTCGGAGGCGGGGCACGAGAAGGCCGAACAGATCCTCACGCGCATGGGGTTACTTCCCGACGGCGCCTCGCTCTATGATCCGGCCAACATCCTGCTGATGCACCATCTGATGGCCGCCTTGCGCGCGCACAACCTGTATCACCGCGACCAGCACTACGTCGTGCAGGAAGGGGAGGTAACGATCGTCGATGAATTCACCGGTCGCCTCATGTCCGGGCGCCGCTGGTCAGATGGCTTGCACCAGGCGGTCGAAGCCAAGGAAGGCGTGAAGATCCAAAGCGAAAACCAGACTCTGGCGTCGATCACGTTCCAGAATTACTTTCGCATGTACACGAAGCTGGCGGGCATGACCGGCACGGCCGACACCGAGGCCTATGAGTTTCAGGAGATCTACGGTCTTGAGACCGTCGTCATTCCGACCAACCAGCCCAACGCCCGCATCGACAAGCTCGACCAGGTCTACAAGAGCGCCAAGGAGAAGTACGGGGCCATCATCGCCGACATCCAGGACTGCGTGAAGCGGGGCCAGCCTGTGCTCGTGGGGACCACGTCCATCGAAAATAGCGAGCTGCTCTCGTCTATGCTCACGGCCGTCAAATTGCCGCACCAGGTGCTCAATGCCAAGCAGCACGCCAAGGAGGCTGAGATCGTGGCCCAGGCTGGGCGCCCCGGGGTGGTTACGATCGCCACCAACATGGCGGGTCGAGGCACGGACATCGTCCTTGGGGGCAATGTCGAAAAGCAGGTCGATCTCGTCCAGGCCGAGCCGAGCCTGACGGACACCGAACGCGAACTGCGCGTACGCAAGCTGCGTTCGGAATGGCAGATGTTGCATGACAAGGTGATCGCAGCGGGTGGCCTCCATATCATCGGCACCGAAAGACACGAGTCGCGCCGCGTCGACAACCAGTTGCGTGGCCGCTCCGGCCGCCAGGGCGATCCCGGCTCATCCCGTTTCTACCTGTCGCTGGACGATCCGCTCTTGCGCATCTTTGCCGGCGATCGCGTGCGCGGCATCATGGAACGACTGAACATGCCCGAGGGCGAGGCCATCGAGGCCGGTATCGTGATGCGCTCGATCGAATCGGCGCAGCGTAAGGTGGAGGCGCGCAACTTCGACATCCGCAAGCAGCTCCTCGAGTACGACGACGTCGCCAACGACCAGCGCAAGGTGGTCTATCAGCAGCGCAACGAACTGCTCGAGGCGACCGATGTCTCGGAAACCATCGCAGCGCTACGCAGTGGGGTCTTTCACAATCTGGTGCGCCAGCACATTCCCGAAGGCAGTGTGGAGGATCAGTGGGAGATCGCTGCGCTGCAAAAACTTCTCGAGTCCGAATGGCAACTCCAGGTGCCTTTGACCCGCTGGGTCGAGGAGGAACCGGATCTGGGCGACGAGGACTTGGTCGAGCGCGTCAAGAAAGCGGCTGACGAAGCCTACGCGAGCAAGATCGCTCTCGTCGGGCGCGACTCGTTCAGCGGCTTCGAGCGTTCCATCATGCTGCAAAGCCTTGATGTCCACTGGCGCGAGCACCTCGCGGCGCTTGACCATCTGCGTCAGGGGATCCATCTGCGCAGCTACGCCCAGAAGAATCCCAAGCAGGAATATAAGCGCGAGGCGTTCGAGCTGTTCTCGGTGCTGCTTGACGCGGTCGCAACCGAGGTCACCCGGGTGATCATGACGGTACGCGTGCAATCGCCCGAACAGATTTCTCAGGCCGAGGAAATGCTGGCCGCCCCTGCAGTCGAGCATGTGCGCTTCCAGCACGCCGACTATGATGAGGCGCTCGCGGCAGGCGACGATTCCGAGGAGGCGCCCAAGCCGCAGCCGGTGAAGCGTTATTCCGACAAGATCGGACGCAATGATCCCTGTCCCTGCGGTAGCGGCAAGAAGTACAAGCAGTGCCACGGCAAGCTTGCCTGACCCAACGCGACCGAACCGTTTCTCTGTCGGCAAGCCGCAGCATTGAGCCCTGCGCGCGTTGCACGATCGAAGCCCGAGTCGAGCACGAGTCCAGCCCCAACGGGCCGCGTCGTCCGCGGGCCACGGCGGGCCACACAGCAGTTACAATCCCGTCTCGGGCCCACCGAGCGCCCACTTTCCCTTGGGGCGAATGCTCATGGCCGTCAATCTACCTCCTCCTGACCCCGACCAGGTGTATCCGGTTGCAGGGGTCGAACTCGGTTTTGCCCAGGCCGGCATCCGTAAGGCGAACCGTCGTGATCTGATGCTCATGCGCCTTGCACCGGGAACGCGTGTTGCCGGTGTGTTTACCCAGAACAGCTTTGCCGCGGCCCCTGTTCAGATCTGCCGCGACCACCTCGCGCGCAGCGGGACGATCCGAGCTCTCATCGTCAACGCGGGTAACGCCAACTGCGGCACCGGGCAGGAGGGC
>CAJCID010000129.1 GCA_903970305.1 Rhodospirillales bacterium
TGGTCTGGATCAACTGCTACAAGCGCGTGAGTCCCGCCTCGCCGTTCGGCGGCGTGGGCAGTTCAGGCTACGGCCGCGAAATGGGATTCGAGGTGATGCGCGAATACACCCAGGCGAAATCAGTGTGGGTCAATGTCGATGCGAACCTGCAGCCCTACTACCCTCGGGTCGGCTAGGCCACATGATGTCCTTTGTCTTCGAGGCGAGCATTCCCCGGGTCGTGTTTGGCGAAGGGGCTCTCGCAGCATTGCCCGTTGAACTCGAGAGACTCGGAGCGCGGCGGGCTCTCATCCTTTCGACCCCGGCCCAGCAGACGAGCGCCGAAGAGGTGGCCGCGCGGATTCCGGGGCAGTGTGCCGGGATCTTTTGCGAGGCAGTCATGCATGTGCCCGTCGAGATCGTCGCCCAGGCTTGCCACAGAGCTCGCGAACTCGAGGCCGACTGCCTCGTGGCCATCGGTGGTGGATCGAGCACGGGTCTGGCCAAGGGGGTCGCACTCGAGACGGAACTGCCCTCCGTAGCGATCCCGACCACCTATGCGGGCTCCGAGATGACGCCCATCTATGGCTTGACCGAAGCAGGGGCAAAGCGGACTGGCCGCGATCAGCGCGTGCTACCCAGAACAGTCCTCTATGATCCTGCCCTGACTCTTAGCCTGTCGGCCGAGCTGAGTGCGACCAGTGGCATGAATGCCATCGCCCACGCAGTCGAGGCGTTGTATGCAAAGAACGCGAACCCGATCATGTCACTGATGGCCGAGGAGGGCATCGCGTCTCTCTCGCGCGCACTACCGCGCGTCGTCCAAGATCCTTCCGATCGCGCTGCACGGTCGGACTGCCTCTACGGGGCATGGCTGTGCGGTGTGGTGCTCGGACACGTCGGCATGGCCTTGCATCACAAGCTCTGCCACACCCTCGGAGGCAGTTTCAACCTGCCCCATGCGGCGACGCACACTGTGATCCTGCCTCACGCGATGGCATACAACGCGCCGTTTGCACGGGAGGCTGCCCAGAGGATCAGTCGAGCATTGGGACAGCCGGACCGGGGCGCGGCGCCGGCGCTGTACGATCTGGCTCAGGTGCTGGGAGCGCCCTTGTCGCTGGCGAGCATCGGCATGCGTGAGGAGGCGCTCGAGAGCGCCGCTAGACTGGCGGCCCAGACGCCCTACGCCAATCCACGTCCGATTGACGAGGCAGCCCTATACAGGCTCCTGAAGGAGGCATTTGAAGGAACGAGGCCCAAAGACTAGGCCACAAGCGGGGCCGCGCAAACACAGGTGCTACAACAACTACGAGGAGGAAGACATCATGTCTCAGACTGAACAAGGGCCTAAGAGGCCACAAGTAGGGCGTCGTACCGTGCTCAAGACGCTGGGGATGGCGGGATTGTCACTGGGTGTCGGGGTGACCAGCCGCAGTTTCGCCCAGGCGGGGCCGAAGATCCGCATCGGCTATGTATCGCCACAGACGGGTCCATTGGCAGCCTTCGGCGAGGCTGACAAATTCGTCATCGCGCAGATGCAGCAGTTTTTCGCGCCGGGACTCGTCCTTGCGGGGAAGTCGCATAGCGTCGAGATCATCGTCAAGGACAGCCAATCGAATCCCAACAAGGCCGGGGAAGCGGCAGCCGACCTGATCCTTAAGGACCATATCGATCTGATGCTGGTGGCCTCCACTCCGGAGACGACCAATCCGGTTTCGGATCAGTGCGAACTCAACGAGGTGCCCTGCATCTCGACCGTTGCACCCTGGCAACCCTGGTTCTTTACCCGTGGCGGTAAGCCCGAGACGGGATTTAACTGGACTTATCATTTCTTCTGGGGTCTGGAGGACGTCATCGCGGTCTTCACGAACATGTGGAAAGGGTTGGCGACCGACAAAAGCGTCGGAGGGTTGTTCCCCAACGACGGTGATGGGAACGCCTGGGGCGATCCGAAATTGGGATTTCCCGGCCCTCTCGCCAAAGACGGCTTCAAGCTCACCGACCCTGGCCGATACCAGAATCTGACCAACGACTTCAGCGCCCAGATCGCCGCCTTCAAGAAGGATCATGTCGAGATCATTACAGGGGTCATGATTCCGCCGGATTTCAAGACTTTCTGGACTCAGGTACAACAACAGGGTCTGAAGCCGAAGGTGGTCTCCGTGGGCAAGGCGCTTCTTTTTCCCTCCGCGGTCGAGGCGGTAGGGGACCCTGCCGCGGGATTCTCCACCGAGGTGTGGTGGACGCCGTCGCATCCTTTCAAGTCCTCCTTGACCGGCGCGAGTTCGGCGGCCTACGCTGACCAATTCGAGAAGTCGACCGGCAAGCAATGGACCCAACCCCTTGGATTTGCCCACGCCCTTTTCGAAATAGCGGTCGACACCTTGAAACGCACCAAGGATGTGAGCAAGAAGACGGAGATTCGCGATGCGCTCGCCGCGACCAACCTGAACACGATCGTAGGCCCTGTTGCCTGGGGCCAGGGTCCCGTGAAGAATGTCGCGAAGACGCCGTTGGTTGGAGGACAGTGGGTGAAGGGGCAGAAGTACAAATTCGATCTTGTGGTCGTGAATAACCAGACCGCACCCTCGATTCCCACGGGTGGGGCGCTCAAGCTGATGGGTTAAGCAGGAGTTCTGTGGCACGATGGAGGCGATCTTATCGTTGCGCAATGTCACCAAGCGCTATGGCGCCCTGACCGTGACCGACAGCCTATCGCTTGACGTGGGCTCGGGTACAACTCTTGGCATCCTTGGACCGAACGGCGCGGGCAAGACGACGCTCTTTAATCTCATCAGCGGCGACGTCCGCCCCGACGGGGGGTCGATCACCCTGAAGGGGCAGGACATCACGCATTCGGCGCCGCATCGGCGTTGCCGGCTTGGGATCGGCCGGTCCTACCAAGTCCCCCATCCCTTTGCCGGAATGAGCGTATTCGAAAACCTCCTCGTGGCCGCCACCTTTGGCGCCCAGCGCAGCGAGCAAGAGGCGTACCACCCATGCCTTGCGATCCTTAACGAGACCGGCCTGGCCAAGCGGGCGAATCAGCGCGCGGGATCGCTTACGCTGCTCGATCGCAAACGGCTCGAGCTGGCCCGGGCGCTCGCGACCGAGCCGGTGCTGCTCCTCCTTGACGAGGTCGCGGGAGGACTGACGCAGCATGAAGCCAAGGAACTTGTGGAACTGATCCGGAAGATCAAGTCGCGCGGCATCACGATCATCTGGATCGAGCATGTCGTGCATGCCCTGCTCGCGGTCGCAGACCGGCTCATGGTGCTCAATTTCGGGGTCCGCCTGGCCGAGGGAGAGCCCGCGGCCATCATGGCCGACCCTGAGGTCAGACGCGTCTATCTGGGTCTGGGAAGCGCCAGTGGGTGAGCTGCTCAAGACCCATCAGCTCGAGGCCTTCTACGGCGACTTTCAGGCTCTGTTCGGGGTCGATTTCACGATCAGTCAGGGCGAGACCGTCGCCATCATTGGCGCCAACGGTGCAGGGAAGTCGACGTTCCTGAAATGCCTGACGGGGCTGCTGCACTCGCCGGCTCCGGCCATCACCTGGGAGGGTCGCCCGATCGGCGGCACTCCCGCTTACGAGCTGGTCGCCCAGGGCATCGCCATGGTCCCTGAAGGGAGGCGCCTTTTTCCCAGTCTCTCGGTCGAGGAGAACCTCGCGATGGGTGCCTATACCCGGCGTCGGGGGCCCTGGGGTCTCGAGTCGGTCTATCAACTCTTTCCCGTTCTTCGGGAGCGTCGCCGCGCGGCTGCAACCGCGCTGTCGGGGGGTCAACAGCAGATGGTTGCGATCGGCCGGGCGCTGATGGCCAATCCGAGACTGCTGATCTGCGACGAACTTTCCCTTGGGCTCGCTCCGCTGGTCATTCGGGAGCTCTACCGCGCCTTGGAACAGATTACCGCTGCAGGCATGACCGTCATTCTTGTCGAGCAAGACGTAGCCGAGGCGCGGGCCCATTCTGAGCGACTCTACTGTTTCCAGGAGGGCCGTGTGTCTTTGACAGGGGTGTCGCGCGCAACCAGCATCGAAGATATCTCCCTTGCTTACTTCGGGGTCTGAATACGGATATGGACATCCTGAGCGTTGCGGACACACTCGTTCAAGGGATCCTGCTCGGCAGTCTTTACGCGCTCTTCGCCTTGGGGCTGTCATTGATGTTTGGCGTCATGCGATTGGTCAACACCGCCCACGGAGACCTCGTCATTCTGGCCGGATTCTTCGGGGTGTTCCTCAATCTGGTCTTCGGAGTGAGCGCGTTCACGACCCTCATCGCCGTGGTCCCGCTCGCCTTTGCCTTGGGATACGGCCTGCAACGAGGCGTCCTGAACCGAACCCTCTCGCGCGATCCGCTGCCGTCATTGGTGGTCACGTTTGGCCTGTCGATCATCATTCAGAATCTACTCTTGCAGCTCTTCTCGGCCGATACACGGTCCATCTCGGCCGGAGGTCTCGAGTCGCGCAGCATCGAGATCGTCCCGCAACTGTCGGTCGGAGTGCTGCCTGTGATCGTCTTCATCACCGCGCTTTTGGCGAGTGCGGGCTTTCAGTGGCTCTTCTCTTCGACGCGTATCGGTCGCGCCTTTCGCGCCACGTCCGACGATGGCGAGGCCGCTCTGCTCATGGGGATCAATAACGAACATCTCTACGCCCTGGCAACGGGACTTGCCGTAGCCGTACTGGGTGTGGCCGGGATCTTTCAGGGGATGCGCACGACCATCTCCCCAACCGACGGTCCGGCACAGCTCATCTACGCATTCGAGTCGGTGATCATAGGCGGCATGGGATCGTTTTGGGGGACATTTCTGGGCGGAATCATCTTGGGCGTGGCGCAAGCCGTCGGCTTTCGCTTTGATCCGGGCTGGGGGATTCTGGTCGGACATCTCGTGTTCGTTACGGTCTTATTGATCCGGCCGATGGGACTGTTCCCAAGGACTTCGGGTTAGTGCATGACGAGTTCGCCCCCGACGATCGAACGACAAACGCGAGCCTCGCGTGTGACGCGGCGCGGACTGCAGGCCCTGTTCCTGGTGTCCGCCAGCATGCCCTTCTGGGCCGAATCCAGTACGCTTCGGGAATTTAGCGAATTCGCGTGTCTGTTCCTGATGGCGCAGATGTGGAATCTGCTTGGTGGCTACGGCGGCCTGGTTTCGATCGGGCAGCAGGCCTACGTCGGGATTGGGGCCTATGCCTTGATCGGCTTAGGCAATTTTGCGGGCGTCAATCCGTTCCTCGCAGTCGGTCTCGCCGGAGCGTGCGCAGCGCTCGTGTCGATTCCTATCTCCCAGCTCGTCTTTCGCCTGCAAGGCGGGTACTTCGCAATCGGAACCTGGGCCATGGCGGAGATCTTTCGTCTGCTCGTTGCCAATGTCGCGGCAGTGGGTGGCGGCTCGGGAACGAGCCTGACTGCCGTGCGCGGCTATTCCAAGTGGGCGCGTGAGTCCATCACATTCTGGATCGCCGTTGCGGTCGTCTTTGGCTCTCTCGTCATGATCCATCGGCTCTTGCAATCGCGCTTTGGCCTCGCCTTGACGGCGATTCGCGACAGCGAAGCGGCCTCCGAGAGCCAGGGAATCGATGTGCGACGCACCAAATTTCTCGTCTATGTCCTCTCCGCCGCAGGCTTCGGGGTGGCGGGCGCGCTCTATTTCCTTTCGATCCTGCGCGTCTCGCCGGATGCCGCCTTTGGCGTGCAGTGGTCACCCGTGATCATCTTCATGGTCATCATCGGTGGTGTGGGGACGATCGAAGGACCCCTGATCGGCGCGATCCTCTATTTCGCCCTGTCCAAACTCCTTGGCGACTACGGAACCTGGTACCTGGTTGGGTTGGGAGTCCTTGCGGTGATTGTCACCATCCGGTTCCCGGGTGGGCTTTGGGGGTTTGTTGAGCAACGATTCGGCCTGCGCTGCTTTCCCGTTGAGCGGCGTGTCGTGGCCCGGATCCCACTTTCAGGAGAAGATCATGCGTAATCTGACCGAGTCGAATCTCACCGAAGCCGTGCTGGCAAAGCTCGCCACCACCGAGGATGCGCGCTTTCGGCAGATCGCTGAGAGCCTTGTTCGGCATCTGCATGAGTTCGTGCGTGAAGTCGAACTGACCGAGGACGAGTGGCTCAAGGCCATCCTCTTTCTGACCGCCGTGGGACACAAGTGCGACGACAAGCGGCAGGAGTTCATTCTCTTATCGGATACTTTGGGAGTGTCCATGCTGGTCGACGCGATCAACCACCGCTACCCCGAAGGGTCGACGGAGACGACGGTGTTTGGTCCGTTCTACCAGACCGGTGCCCCAGAGTTCGAAAATGGGGCGAACATCGCAGAAGGTGTCGCAGGCAAGCCGACCTACTTTTCGGGCCGCGTTCTCGACGAAAAGGGTGTGGCCGTTGCCGGGGCGATCGTCGACATCTGGGCCGTCGATGGAGAAGGCTGGTACGACGTCCAGTTAGCGCACTTAGAGGCCATGCAGGTGCGCGGCCGGCTGAAGACCGATGACCTGGGACGCTTCTGGTTCTGGACCGTCAAGCCGGTGAGCTATCCGGTTCCCAGCGACGGTCCGGTGGGAGATATGCTACGCGCGATGGGCCGTCATCCCTACCGTCCGGCTCATATCCATTTCATGCTGTCCGCCCCGGGATATCGCAACATCATCACCCACGTGTTCGTCGCCGGGGATGGCTATCTCGATTCGGATGTCGTATTTGGGGTCAAGAGTTCACTGGTCACTGAGTTCACCGAGCATGCGGCGGGCCGGGCTCCAGACGGAACGGTCATGCAGACACCCTACTTCGTGGCGGAGTACGATTTTCACCTCGCCCGCGAGAATTCCTGATGTACTTCGCCATCTTCGCGACCGACCGTCCTGGAATGACCGAGGAGCGTGCGCGCGCGAGACCGGGCCACCGGGCTTACCTGCGCGACCCTGATCCTCATCCGGTACGGGTCTGCCTCGGCGGGCCCACCCTCGACCCCGAGGGCGAGTCGATGAACGGTACGCTCTTGGTCGTCGATGCGGAGTCGATCGCCGAGGTCAGGGCGTTCCTCGCGGATGATCCGTATGCCAAGGTGGGTCTGTTCTCCTCGGTGGAGGTGCGTCCCTGGCGTTGGACCCTCGGCTGCCCCGACGACGATGACAGCTCCCCCTGATCCGCCTTGTTCGGTGAGCCTGGTTTCCCTTGCTACACTTGCGAAAACCGGTGTGGCTGAATGCGCCTTCGGGCCGCCAGACGATCCGTTTCGGGTCGTGGTCTTCTTCGAGCGCGAGCGCATCTACGCCTTCGAAAACCGCTGCCCCCATTTCTCGATTCCTCTAAACTTCGAACCGGGGATCTTTTGGATCTACAGTGGGTCGGAATTGATGTGTGCCCATCATAGCGCCATGTTCCGTCTGGAGGATGGCGTGTGTTTTGACGGCCCTTGCAATGGCGCGGCTCTGAGGAAACTGGCTGTCGAGATCCATCAGGGCACCGTGTGGTGCACGAGCCCGCCATTTCGCGTGACGCAGGACGCCCCGTGAATGCAGTTGACCAGACGGGTGTCGGGGCTGGCAATGACTGAGGTTACCGAGTAGCGGAGGTGGTGCTATGCAGGACGGTTTGGGATGGATTGGTTTGGGCCGAATGGGCGAGGCCATGGTCAAGCGCCTCTTGTCCGGCGACCACGCCGTCAAGGTCTGGAACCGTACCGCCGCCAAGGCGGAACCGCTCGCCCAGTACGGTGCGAGAGTGGTTCCGAGCAAGGAGGACCTCGCTGGCTGCGACGTGGTCTTCACGATGGTCTCCACGACAGACGACCTGAAGGAGGTTCTGTTCGCTGTCGGCGGATTGGTGGCGGGATCGGTCAAACCACGGGTTGTCGTCGACTGCTCATCGATCTCGCTGGAGGGGTCTGCGGAGATTCGAGCGCGGCTCGAAGCGCTCGGGGTGGCCTACCTGTGCACGCCAGTATCGGGTAACGCCAAGGTTGCCAAGGCCGGCAAGCTGCTCATGGTCTCCTCAGGGCCCAAGACCCTCTTTGATCGCGTCGAACCTTACCTTCAGGCGATGGCCCGCAAGGTCCTCTGGGTTGGGGAAGGGGAGCTCGCTCGTGTCTGGAAGATCGCTCACAACACCATGTTCGGAGTGGTCATCCAGAACCTGTGCGAGATCACCGTTCTGGCCGAGAAGGCAGGAATCCCGCGCCACGTGTTCTTGGAGAGCATCAACGAGTCGGTGCTGGGTTCCATGTACACCCGGTACAAGACACCCGTGCTCAGTAATTTGAATTTCGACCAAGTGACCTTCACTCCGCGGCTCCTTCTGAAAGACATGGATCTGGGCATGGCGACTGCCAAAGGACTTGGCGTATCCATGCCGGCGGCCGCAGCAACGCGCGAATCAGTTGCGCGCATGGTCGGACGTGGTCACGATCAGGTCGACTTCGCGGTCCTGCTCGTCGAGATCGCGCGGGATGCCGGCCTCGAATTGAGGCCCGAGAATGTTCAAATCAGTGATGGGCTGGAAAGCTAAGAGGCTTTTGTGCGCACGCTGATCCGCGGTGCCACCGTGATCACAATGGATCGGCAGGGCGATCTACCCCACGCGGACATCCTGGTCGACGGTGAGAAACTCGAAGCGATCGCTCCCTCCCTCGTGGTCGAGGAGTGCGAGGTCGTAGACGGCACCGGCTGTATCGCGACACCGGGCTTGATCAACGCCCATATGCATACGTGGCAGACGGCGCTGCGCGGGATCGCCTCCAATTGGACCCTGCTTGAGTACTTCGCCAAGATGCACGCCGGTCTCGCAACGGTATTTGAACCGGGCGATCTGCATATCGCGACACGGGCGGGAGCATTGAATCAGCTTAACTGCGGAACCACGACCCTGGTCGACTGGTGCCACAACAATCGCACGCCCGAACACAACGATGCCGCGATAGACGCCCTGCTTGGTTCGGGCATCCGCGCCTGCTTCCTGCATGGTACGCCCAAGCCTGATCCTCAACCGGGAGAACTGCCCTTTTGGGAGAGGCCGCATCCGCGGGCCGAGGTTGAACGTCTCATGAGCAGATATGGGAGTCAGGACTTGTTGAACATCGGCGTGGCGGTCCTCGGTCCGCACTATTCCACTCTGCCGGTGAGCCTGCATGACTTTCGGATGGCGCGCGACTTGGGC
>CAJCID010000130.1 GCA_903970305.1 Rhodospirillales bacterium
TAGTCCACCCCGTACTTGAAGGTCACGCGCACAAACGACAGGCCGTAGAAGGACGTCGATCGGATGCTCTCGACACCTGGCGTTGCGGCGAGACCGACCTCCATCGGCACCGTGTAGTAGCGCTCCATCTCTTCGGCCGAGAGGCCTGCGGTCTGCGCCGTGATCTCCAAAATCACCGGCGCCGGGTTCGGATAGGCCTCGATGTTGAGCTCGTTAAAGGCGAACAGCCCAGCGCCGACGAACAAGGCCAACCCGATCAGTATGATCGAGCGCCGTGTCAGTGCGAACGCGATGAGGGAGCGAATCACGAGCTCCCCTCTGCTACCAAGCTGTCCCGCTTGTGGCGCGTCATTTGCTCGACGTCGCCAGCGCGTTGCTCAAGAACAGCGCGCCTTCTGTCGCAACCTGCTCGCCAGCCGAGACTCCGGAGAGAATCTGTTCGTAGCCATCTTGCACGATGCCCGTCTTGACGGGCCGGGGAAAGAATTCTGTCCGATCCTTGGTCACCCAAACCAGCATCGTGCCATCACCCTCGCGCACGACGCCACCGACGGGAACACCGACGTCGGTCACCGGGTTCCCGGTCTGGATGACGAAGGTGGCAAACATCTGGGGACGCAGTTCGTGCTTGGGGTCCCTGACTTCGGAGCGCACCAGGATGCGTCGCGTGGTTGGATCGACGGTCTCCCCGATGTTCGAGATCTTCGCCTCGAACTGTCTCGTCGGATAGGCGTCGACCGAGACACTGACCTTCTGACCCACATGCAAAGCAGGCAGGTCTTGCTCGGGGACAGCTGCGATCAGCCACATGGTGCTGACATCGCTGATCACGAGCGGCGCCGGGCTCATCCCGGGCTGGACCAGCATTCCCACGGCGGCGTTGCGGGACGTCACTCGACCGGCAAAGGGCGCAATGACGTCCATGTCCGAATCGGTCTTGCGGCTGCTCTCGATACGGTCCATCTCGTTCTCGGACTTACCGAAGACGCGCACTGCAGCGCGCGCGGCCCGGTAGGCCGCATCGGCCGCCTGCTCTTCCGAGACGGCCTGATCCAACTCCTTTTGCGGTATGCCCTGCACGGCATACAACGTCCGGGCACGTTGCAATACCGAACTGGTCAGCTTGAGCACGCCCGCACTGGAGATCAGGGTGGATTCGGCCTGGATCAGGTCGGGACTCTCGATCGTGTAAATCACCGCGCCGCGCCCGACATCGTCACCTGGCTGGACCTTAACGGAGGTAATGCGACCCGCATAGGGCGGTGTGATCGCTACGGATCTCTCCTGATCGAAGTCGATATAACCCAGGGCTTCGCGTCGTTCCGTGAAGGCTCTTGTGTCAGCCACATCGACCCTCACGCGCTTGAGTTGGGTCTCTGTGAGCTTAACGCTTTGCGGGGATCGCGTCGGACTCTCAGCCACCGCTTCTGGCTCGGGACTCCGATGAAGAATCCACGCCAGCGCGACGAGACACACGAGCACTATTCCAGAGCCAACACCGATGGCTTTCTTACTCAATGGCATGCTGGGCCTTGTTTGATCTGCAATGCGGAGGTTGAAGGCGGGCGCGCGACCCCATCCCCATCTGGGGAGAAGAGGGGCATGGCGAGCTTGCGACCACCCAACTCGAGGCGGATGCTGATTAAAGGTTAAGAATCCTTAATTCGCAATTAACGCACGCCCGTATTTCGTCCCGAATACGCTGAATTTGTGAAATCTTTATGCCTCGGCCGGCAATCTTTACGGGTTGAAGAGTTTGGGGCCGATCCGGACTCCAAGCCGGGAGGGTCTCAGTCGGCGGAAACCGGGGGTCCCCCGGATCGCGTGCTCGCGCGGGCTGGCAGGCAGGAGTGGGTGGAGCGCAAGAGGCTGCTTGAAGTGGTCGTCCCCAGAAGTGATCGACGCCAACTGCAAGGCCCAGCTTGCATCTGCGCTAAGCGAGCGTTGCCACCCACGCAGGCTCGAATGCTACACCGGATGTCGCTCGACACTTTGCATCGGCACTCTGCCCGGAGGGCAAGTCTCGGAAGAAAAGCAGTCCTACCCCTGGCACTTGGCGAACGCGCTCCAGCACAGCGGGAGCGCGCGCAAGGCCCCCAACCAGGCCCCGCTCCACTAGGCAAGATCCGATCACTTATGCGGGCAGCGAACGGTAGCGTCGGGCCCCTCTCCTACCTCACCTACCTCTGGCGAAAGCGCAGCGGAGTCGTGCCTACGAGTCTCGCAAAGGCTCTGGCGAAATGTACCGGATTGTTAAAGCCGCACTTCGCTGCGACAAGCGGGACGGGGAGATTGGTTTCAAGTAGCAGCGCTCGCGCCCGGGCCACCCTGCGCTGCAGGACGAACTGATGTGGCGTCTCGCCCACCGCATTGCGAAACGCCCGGCTGAAGTGGAACACGCTTGTACCTGCAGCGTCCGCCAATTCCTTCAGCGCGAGATGCTTGGCGAGATGGGCTTCGATAAAGTCGATGACGCGGTTTAGCTGAAACGATGCCAGGATCTCGCAGCCCGAGGGCGGGCGCACGCTGGCATTCGTGTGGGCCACGATCAAACGCATGAGGAACGTCTCCAGCAGGCTATCCATATAATTGGCGCAAAGGGGGCCGGGTTCCCGTGCTTGCTCGAGCATCGCTGCGAACAAGGTCTCGAGCAGCGGATCCCTGCACCCCACTCGATCGATCAACTGCACCTCAAGCGGCCTTTCCAGACAAACTGCCGTCTCTTTCAGCAGCTCGGGCGAGACGTAAAGGTGGGCGAACTGGATCGGTCCCTCCGTCCTCCAGCGGAAATTGGTTCCGGCCGAGACAAAGGTCAGCGCACCCGATTCCACGACCGCGGACACCGCCGAGCCTTCTCCTTTTCGGTGGACCCGCTTGGCGCCCCCGAGATGCTGGACCACGTAGTGATGATCCAGCGGCGGTTGTTCCATTTCCGGGGAGGTACCTCGCCATTGACGCAGCAGCGCGCTACGCCAGTCGATCAGACAGCTGGATAGCTCGGGCGGAGCGGAAAGCTGGGCCGCCCATTCGTCTGGCGTGAACGCGCGGTCCCGATTCACGCTGCTTGCGCGCCTAGATGCCACGGGGGCGACGTTGGGTTCGATTTCTGACTGCAGCCTCATAGACTTTCCTTAAGCGTTACCTGAGCTGCCTTTCTGACTGGGCTCGCCCCGCACCACCTCATCCGGTACCCAGCCTGAGATCCCGGTCGCATCGAGTGCAACTCATCCCCGTCGAGAAAAACAAACTCGTAACAACTGGATGCTGCAATGCAACATCGTCATTCCGAGGATCGTCTGCACGGAGGGGGATCGAAGGATTCGCAAGAAAAGTCTCTTTTCACCAATCTTGCGAAAACATTTGGAGCTGCAGTGGGTAGTCGCTGTTCAACCCTTTGACCTTACATTAAACTGAACTGCCCGTATGAGCGGTCAAGGCGCCCCCTCGCTAGCCAAGTCGACGATCGTTGAACCAATTCTGGGAATTGCGTTCTGACCCGGACGCTGTCGAACACGAGCGGATGACCTCGCGGTTCAATGACTTCACAGGCGCGTTTCCAGGGGAGTCCTTAGTGGTTGTTCGTGCTCTCGACACGGGCACCGCCGCCCGCGACGTCCATCGTCCAAGCAGATCCCGGCGTATCGACTTTTTGGAGTTCTATGGATAAGCAGTCCCTCCGGCTTCCAAAACCCCGGACCGTGCTCGCACAAGCCCTTGGAGCGAACGACCCCACGACCCGCGCGCTTGTCCCACCGATCCATCTGTCCACAACCTTTATGCGCGACCCCGATAACGGCTATGAATCCGGGTTCGTCTACGGTCGATCGGACAACGCAACGGTCATGCAGGTCGAGGCCATCCTCGCCAATCTGGAGGGAGGAGATTCGGCTCTGCTGTTCAGTTCGGGGATGGCTGCCGCCACGGCGCTCTTTCTCGCACTTGAAGGCCCCACCCATATCCTCGCCCCGGAGGTGATGTACTGGGGCTTTCGCCAGTGGCTGGGTGAGATTTCCCGCTTCGGCCATTCCGTCAGTTTCGTCGACACCTCCGATCTCGCGGCGGTGCGCGCTGCCGTCCGACCCGGCAAGACAGGCATCTTCTGGGTCGAGACGCCGAGCAATCCTCTGTGGACCCTGACGGACATCGCAGCCATCGCCGATATTGCGCACAATTGCGGTGCGCTGGTCTGTGTGGATTCCACCGTCTCGACGCCCCTCATCACGCGTCCCATCGAGTTCGGCGCCGACTTTGTGGTGCACTCCGCAACGAAATACCTGAACGGACACTCTGACGTGATTGCCGGCGGGATCGTGGCCGCGCGCGAGTCGGATTACTGGCAGCGGGTGCAAACCACGCGCGGGCAGATTGGCTGCATTCTCGGTCCCTTTCAAGCATGGCTTCTGATGCGCGGCATTCGGACCTTGGATGTGCGGCTGCGCGAGCAATCAAAGAGCGCGAGCCTGCTCGCCAGCATGCTGTGCCTGCATCCTGCGATTTCTGCTGTGCTCTATCCCGGCTTGGAACATCATCCGGGACACGACATCGCCGTGCGCCAGATGTCCGGGGGATTCGGGGGGATGCTCTCGGTGCGCTTACGCGGCGGGGAAAGGGCTGCCGTAGATGTCGCATCGCGCGTGAAGGTGTGGAAACGCGCGACTTCTTTGGGAGGCGTCGAGAGTCTGATCGAGCATCGGGCCTCGATCGAAGGTCCGGGGACGCCTTGCCCTGCGGACTTGCTCAGGCTCTCCGTCGGCCTTGAGGATGTGGAGGATCTCCACATGGATCTCCTCGAATCGATCGGCTAATGACCTGAAGTCGGATCGCCTCAAGTTCTCTAGCGAGAGGAAGCAGATTGAGCACGATCGCAGTAGCCATTGTTTGCAAGACTCCCAAAGCGGGCAGCTCCAAGACGCGTCTGTCACCCCCCCTCTTGGCTGACGAGTGCGCGCGCTTGTCGGCATGCTTCATCAGGGACCTGTCCCACACCATTGCGGCTCTGGCCAGAGCAGGCGATGTCACCGGCTACGCCGTCTATACACCGCTGGGTTCCGAGACCGCGTTACGCACACTCTTGCCCCGAGGGTTCGAACTCGTGCCGCAATGTGAAGGCGACTTCGGTGAGCGACTCGCGCACGGTATGAGCGAACTGTTGCGGCACCATAGCGGTGCCATCCTGGTCAATTCCGACAGTCCAACGCTTCCGGAGTCGATCCTGCGGACTGCAGTCGAGGCGCTGAAGTCCGGAGACCGGGTTGTGCTCAGCCCTGCCCACGATGGCGGCTACACGCTGATCGGACTGTCTGCCATGCATCCGCGACTGTTCGAGGATATACCCTGGAGTACCCCGGCCGTGTACCCGGTCACCCTCGAGAGAGCGACCGAATTACACCTTCCCGTAGTCGATGTTCCAGGTTGGTATGACATCGATGACGCGGCATCGCTTCAGCTCCTCGAGGATGAGTTCGCGAACCGGCGCCCGACTTTCACGCTGCTCGAGGGCGCGCGCGCGCCCGCCACGCGCCGCTTTCTCAGGGAACGCCACAAGTCGGATTCCAGAGCATGAGCCCAGGCGCGCCCAATTCCCCCTGGATCGATGCGCCCGTCGCCGTCATTATTCCCTGCCTGAACGAAGCCGAAGCGATTGGCGCAGTGGTCCACGAAGTCCTGGCGCAGGGCATCCAGCAGGTCATCGTCGTCGATAACGGCTCGACGGACGCCACGGCGCAACAGGCCCAGGCGGCCGGCGCGCAGGTGGTGAGCGAGCCGCGGCGGGGTTATGGCCACGCATGCGCCGCCGGTGTCGCCGCCGTGTCCAGCGCCTCGTCCATCCTCTGCTTTCTGGATGGCGATGGCAGCGACGTACCCTCGTTCATGCCTGCTGTCGTCGGTCCCGTGGCCAGGGGAGAGGCCCAATTCGCGATGGGCTCCAGGATGCGCGGTCGCAGGGAGAAGGGCAGTCTCTTGCCGCAGCAGGTCGTCGCGGCTTGGCTTGCCGGTCATCTGATGCATCGGGTCTACGGCGTGCGCTTCTCGGACATGTCGCCCTTTCGGGCGGTCCGACGGGCCGACCTGCTGGCACTGTCCATGACCGAGATGACCTATGGCTGGAATCTCGAGATGCAGATGAAGGCGGCCGCGGCAGGCTGGCGCATCTGCGAGGTCCCGGTGGATCATCGCTGTCGTCGCGGTGGTACCTCGAAGGTGTCGGGAAACCTCGGCGCAGGCGTCAAGGCGTCCTGGAAAATCGTCTCGACCTTCGCCCGCCTGGCCACCTCGCAGCGGCGCTCGCGCCTGGCCAGCGGGGCGCCGCGATGAAGTTTCTGGTCACCGGGGGCGCGGGGTTTATCGGCCAGCACGTGGTGCGGGAACTGATGGTCCGCGGGCACGAGGTTCGAGTGCTCGACTCGTTGCGTCCCGACGTGCATCGCGACCTCGACTGGCGCCCGCCGAGCGGGGCGGACTTCATTCATGCGGACGTCAGGGATGCCAAGGCGCTCGAGCCGGCTCTCGAAGGAGTTGACGCCGTCATTCACCTCGCTGCCAAGGTCGGACTGGGCGTCGATATCAGCGACACACCGGACTACGTGTCGTCCAATGATTTCGCTACCGCCGAGCTTCTGGCGGCGATGGCCCGCACGAAAGTGGGTCGACTCACGCTGGCCAGTTCGATGGTGGCCTACGGAGAAGGAGTCGGGCGGTGCGAGAAGCACGGCGAGACGAGGCCAGGCCCCCGCCTGGAATCCGCGATGGCTAACGGGCAGTTCGATCCGCCCTGCCCCACTTGCGGGATGCCGTTGGCCGACCTGCTGGTCACGGAGGATGTTCCAGTGGACCCACGCAACGTGTACGCCACCACCAAGGTCGCTCAGGAGTTCCTCGCGGGAAATTGGGCGCGCTCGACTGGCGGCGCGGTTGCCTCTATGCGTTATCACAACGTATACGGTCCAGGCATGCCGCGCGACACGCCCTACGCCGGAGTGGCTGCGATCTTTCTGTCGGCTCTTAGGCGCAACGAAGCACCCCGGGTCTTCGAGGACGGCCGCCAGCGGCGCGACTTCATTCACGTGCGCGACATCGCCGCGGCGACGGTTCTGGCTGCGGAAGGTCATGTCTTCGGAGTTCGCGCCTTCAATGTGGGATCCGGGACCCCAAGGACAGTGGGTGAGATGGCTTTCGCCCTGGCGCGCGCCTTGGATGGCCCCACGCCAGTCGTCACCGGTGCCTTTCGTTTGGGAGACGTGCGCCATATCACAGCGGACTCGTCGCGCCTGCGTGCCGAGTTCCACTGGGAGCCGCGCACGACGTTTGAGGACGGCATGCGCGAACTCGCCACAGGTTCGACGGGCTCGGACCCGGTCATCAAGGAAGGTTGAAATGAGCCAAGCCCATATTGACGCGCCCCCGACCGTTGGCACGGGCCGTGTGCGGCAGCTTCACCCACTGCCGATCCGGGTCATGCATTGGATCAACGCCCTGACCATCTTCATCATGATTGGAAGTGGCTGGAAGATCTACGACGATGACCCGATTTTTGGCTGGCTGCAGTTCGCTGACTTTCTCACGATCGGTCGGTGGGCGCAGCACGGCCTGCAGTGGCATTTCTTCGGCATGTGGATTCTGGCTGCAAACGGCTTGACCTACCTTATCTATGGTCTTCGCACCGGTCGTTTCCATCGGATGCTCTTTCCAATCAGCCTGCGACAGCTGCTTGAAAACATCTCCGATGCCTTGCATTTTCGCCTCGCGCATGATGATCCGACCCAGTACAACATGGTTCAGAGGCTCCTCTATCTGGGTGTCATCGGCGTCGGTATCGCGATCGTTGTATCGGGGCTGGCGATCTGGAAACCAATCCAGTTTTCCGGATTGGTCTGGCTCCTGGGAGGCTTCCAGACGGCCCGGCTCATCCATTTCTTGTGCATGAGCGCCATCTTCGGATTTGTGCTGGTCCATGTCACCCTCGCGCTCCTCGTGCCCCACACGATCGTCACGATGCTCAATGGTGGCCCACGCATCGATCCCACACGTCCGAGCCAGAGTCCGGCGCCCGAAATCGACACCTCCATCTAGGACCAAGAGCCATGAGTCTGCTACGCCCGCCTTCCAAGTCCCTGTTTCGACCCGAAAAGGGCATCGACCAGAGCCCGCTGACCGAATACCGTGACCTCGTGGAGAAGATCGAACGAAGAAACTTTCTCAAAGGCTCGCTGACGCTAGGCGCGCTGTCGATGCTCACCGGCTGCGATGTGACCGAGACCGCTCAAGTCCAGACGGCATTGCGTGCGGTCTCAACCTGGAACGATCATGCGCAGGAGTTGATTTTCCGTCCCAACCACCTCGCGCCCACCTATGATCCCTCACAGGTGCTCAAGCCACCGCGATTCAACGCCCACTACGAGGTCGAGGATGTCAAGCCGGTCGATGCCATGACCTGGAGGTTGGAGCTTTTCGGTCTCATCGGCGACAAGCAGCCCTGGACCGCGGCAAGGATGTTCTCCTTGCCTGAACAGACGATGATCATCAGGCACATCTGCATCGAGGGCTGGGACTACATCGGCGAATGGTCGGGCGTGAATCTGCGGGCATTCTTGCAGACTGTCGGGGCCGATCTGAATGCCAAGTACGTCGCCTTCCAGTGCGCCGACGGCTATACGGAGAGTCTGGACATGGCAACCGCACTCCATCCACAGACGATGCTCGCCCTAAAGTACGCGGGCGAGGTCCTACCCGACCCCTTCGGCTATCCGCTCAGATTGCGCACCGCAACGAAGGTGGGTTTCAAGAACGCAAAGTGGGTGACGGCTCTCGAGGTGACGAACGAGTTTCAGCAGACCTATTA
>CAJCID010000131.1 GCA_903970305.1 Rhodospirillales bacterium
AGTATAGCGCAGGAAGGGCGGAATGCAAATACTATTTAGTGACTACAACCAGAGGCAAAATAACCGGCAGGACTATCGAATTCAGAAATGAAATCAGCGCCTTGCGAGAGCAACGCGTACCGCCATTGGGGAGAACTTCAGATTAGGCACGGGTTGGTTGCAGATTTCAAGCGGGCCAAATGGCTGGCTCTTGCCTCTGTCTTTTGAGGGGCAAAGCCCAGGGCGGGCCGGAGCGATCTGTCCTGCAGCCAGACCTCCGTTTGGCGCTGGTGAAGACAGCCCGGATCCGGAGCTGCGCAAGCGGCGCTAACAGGAATTCTTCAGGAAGGCGACTGATTCTGCAGCCACTTTTTCCGCGCCTTTTGGCGAACAACCGGGCGCAGACGCTGTTGCACCACCGTCAGCCGGTCAACTCGCCGCCGCTTCGATCTCCGTTTCATCCGCCGAGCGGGCTTCTAGCAGCGGGTCAGGGCCGCTGACTGAAAAATTGAGCCGCCCGTCTTCGATGCCGATCTGCAGATGACGGTACTTGCGCAGGTAATGCAGCCCGACCGCAGCCGCGCCAAAGCCTGAGGCCGCACCGACCCCCAAGGACCAGCGCGGGCCAAACTGGTCTGCAACCCATCCGACCAGGGGAGCACCCAGAGGCGTTGCACCCAATGCGATGGCCATGTAGATCGCCATCACGCGTCCTCGCATGATGGGGGTGGTCGAAAGCTGCAGGCTGCTGTTGACCGTGGTGTTGAAGGTCTGCGCCGAGATCCCGATGAAGCTTAAGACGAGGCCAAAGAGCAGGTAGTTCGGCATCAGCGCGGCGAGCGTGCAACCGACGCCAAAGGCCAGGGCGCTGCTCAGAAGCAGCGCGATGTGAGGCTTGGTGCGCCGAGCCGAGAGCAAAGCGCCTGCGACCGAGCCGAACGCCATGACCGAGGTGAGCAGACCATACCGGCCTGCTCCAGCGTGAAATGCGCTGACGGACATGGTCGAGATGAAGATCTGGAAATTCAATCCGAAGGTACTGACCAAGAAAAGCATCACCAGGATGGCGATCAGGTCGGGGCGCCGGCCGACGTAGCGAAAGCCCTCGGCAAAACTGCCCCGACCGCGGACCGCCTTCTTCCTCACATGCAGCTGGTCTACGCGCAAATAAAACAGTGAGCAGAGGACGGCAACGAACGAGGCCGCGTTACAGAGGAAAACCCAACCCGAGCCGATCGCCGCGATCAGGAGGCCGGCCACGGCCGGCCCGATCATCCGGGCTGCATTGAAGGAGGTTGAATTCAGGGCCACCGCGTTCGATAGGGCCTCCTCACCGACCAGTTCGGAGACAAAGGTCTGACGCGCAGGTGAGTCGAAGGCCGTTACGCATCCCAACAGGAAAGCGAACACGTAGACATGCCAGAGCTGGACCCAACCTGCCACCGTCAAGACGCCCAGTCCCAGGGCCAGGATGCCCAGACTCGCCTGGGTCGCAAAGAGAAGGCGGCGCCGGTCCCAATGATCGGCGGCGAATCCGGTGACGGGGAGCAATAACAGATGGGGGCCATACTGCAACGCCATGACGAGGCCCACCGAGCTTGCGCTGTTGTGCGTGAGCTGGGTCAGGACCAGCCAGTCCTGCGCAGTACGCTGCATCCACGTACCGATGTTCGATACGAATGCCCCGATGGCCCAGACGCGGTAGTTGAAGTGCGCTAGCGAGCGAAAGGTCGAGCTCATCGAAAAGTAGCGGGCGTCTCGAGCTGGGGCCACACCCGGTCAGGCTTGGACCGGCTCATCGGCGCGTCTTCTCCAGCAGGTAAAGGATCTGCGCGGTGGTGCCCGTCTCTCCCAGTCTTGGGAATATCCGGGTGACGCTATGCGCGTGCGCCTCGGCGCTCAGGTCAGTCATGGCGTCAATTGCGAGGGTGACATGAAAGCCCGCCTCGTAGGCCTGACGAGCCGTCGACTCGACCCCGATGCTGGTCGAGATTCCTGCGATGACGACCTGGGTTATGCACCGCGATTTTTCAGCTCGTTCGCAAGATCCGTACTGGCGAAAGCGCCCCAGGTCGTCTTTGAGACCAGATGATCGGAGGGCTGCCGGTCCAACTCAGGAACGAGCTCAGCCCAGTCAGCGGGAAGCGCAGCGAGGCTTCGAGTCTGCTCGACCCGGCCCGGAGCACCCCCGGTGACGTTGACGAGCACGACCGGCATCCGATGTCGGCGAAAGGCCTGCGCGAGCGCGCTGGCACGTTCTACGACCTCGGAAGTGGGATGAGCAGTCGGTAGCGCGACGATCCCCTTTTGCAGATCGATCAGGATCAGCGCGGACTTGGGGTCCAGGGTGGTGACGGGCATGAGGTCTCCTGGCTTGGGAAGAATGCTTAATACGACGCATCGCGCAGGAGCGCTCTTGGAGCTTCGCCCGGAAGGTCCTGGCCAGTTGCGCACGCGAAGACGGGCCGACGCTCTGCCAATCCTCGGGCGCACGGCGTGACTTTGTTGGGCTTCGTCACGGTTCCACCAGGCGTTGCAGCAACGACAGGGCTCTGGCCAGCTCATCCAGCTCCGCCGGGCCGAGCCTGGCGCGCAAGGTGCGATAGAGCCAGTCCTCGTGGGCGGCGCGGTGGGCCTGGATCCATTGCCGGCAGGCCGCGGTCAAAGACAGGATGGTCTGGCGCCCGTCCTTGGGATCGGGCAGTCCCGCCACAAGTCCCGCGGCCTCCAGAGTCGCGATTGTCGCACCCATGGATTGGGGCCGCACACCTTCGGCTCGGGCCAGGGTCGTGACGGTGGCCGGCCCTTCGCGCTCCAGGCGCGCGAGAGCCGACATCTGCGACCCGGTAAATTCCCCCGGATGAGACTCCTCCCGCAGGCGCCGCTTCAGATGACCAATCAAGACTCTGAGTTCTGCGGCGACCTCCTGGGCGCGTGCGGCGCTGCTGTCGGCGGATGTGCTGCGCATGGGTAGAGTCTACCAGATACGAAGGCAACCTACCAAGGTTGCCTTCGTATATGCCGGGCCTTGCTCACCCTGGGGGAACTCCAGGCGTTCTGTGTTAGCCTATTTTCTGGGAGGAGACAGCCCATGACAAAAATTCTATTCAAGAATGTCAGCGTCCTGGATTGCACGGGAGCGCCGCCTTTTGCCGGTCAGGTCTTCATCGAGGGCAATCGGATCAAGGCCGTCGTGCCGCAGGGCAAGGAGATCGGCGAGGACGGCGCAAAACTCGTCGATGGTCAGGGTGCGACCTTGATGCCGGGGCTCGTGGAAGCCCACTCGCACCTGACTTTCCTCGATACGGCGGATCTGGAGAGCCTGGGTTTTGTGCCGCCCGAAGAGCACACACTGCGCACGGCGCGGAACGCCAAAAAGCTACTCGATCAAGGCTTCACGGCCTGCAACAGTGCCGCCTCGGCGAAGGCGCGCCTTGACGTCGTGATCCGCAATGCGATTGACGCGGGCGAGATCCCCGGGCCGCGCACGCGCGCGGCGAGTCCGGAACTGGCGACGACGGCCGGGTTAGGCGACGTGCGACTGCGCCACATGCATCGAGAGACCTTTGCCATTGTCTGCGACGGCGCTGACGAGTTCAGAAAGACCGCGCGCGAGATGGTTCGCGAGGGCGTCGATACGCTGAAGATCAATCCGTCCGGCGACGAATTCGTGCCGCACAGCCGGGCACACCATACCGTCATGACCGAAGCCGAGATCGAGGCCGTGTGCGAGGTCGGACGCATGCACGACAAGCGGGTCGCAGCCCACGCGCGCAGTGCCCAGTCCGTCAAGCTCTGCCTGAAACACGGTGTTGAGGTCATCTATCATGCGACCCTCGTCGACGATGAGGCCTGTGCGCAGCTGGAGGCCGCGCGCGAGCGCATCTTCGTCGCACCGACACTCGGGATCAGCTACACCACCCTCCACGAGGCCGCCCCATGGGGCATCACGTCGGAGGTGGCCGAGGGCTTGGGCATACGGCGCGAACTGGAGATCGCGATCCAGAACATGCAGGAGCTCAAGCGGCGCGGCGTGCGGATTCTACCTGGGGGAGACTACGGCTTCGCTTGGAATCCGAACGGAACCAACGCACGCGACATCGAGCATTTCGTCAATCTCTTGGGATTCTCTCCGATGGACGCGATCCTGTCCGCGACCAAGCTTGGCGGCGAGATCATGATGATGGGCGGCGAACTCGGCCAGATCCGCCCCGGGTTTCTGGCGGACCTGATTCTCGTGGATGGCAATCCGCTCGCCGATGTGAAGCTGCTGCAGGACTCCTCGAAACTGCTTGCGATCATGAAGAATGGTGCGTTTCATAAAGCATCCGATCGCCAGAGCGGGGCGGAGCGGCTAAGCGCCTAGGGAGCGCTCCCCCGGATGGCTGAAACCATCCGGGAGGTTCTGACATTAGGCGGCCAGCGCGGCAATCATCGCCTGGGCATTTGCGATGCCGGACTCGCGTGCTTCGGGGCCGCGAGCGAGCCCTTCAGCCAGCACCACTTCAATATCGGTGATGCCCATGAAGCTGAAAATCCCGCGCAGGTAGGACTCGGCGTGCTCGAAGGAGTGGGCAGGCGTGCCGGGACCGTAAAACCCACCGCGGGCGATGGCCAGAATGACCCGTTTGCCACCGGCCAAGCCTTCAGGACCCTTCTCGGTGTAGCGGAAGGTCTTGCCCACAACCGAGAGACGGTCGATCCAAGTCTTGACTTGGCTCGGCACACCGAAGTTGTAAAAGCCAAGGCCCAGCACGATCGTGTCAGCCGCCAAGAACTCCTCCATGACCGCGGCGCCCAGAGCCAGATCCGCCTCGAGGGCGGCATCACGGGCGATCGGCGCACCCTGGCTCGCGGCAAGGTAGGGGCCGGAAAGATGCGGAATGATGGGTGCCGTCAGATCTCGATAGGTGAGCCGCACTGCTGGATGGGCCTCTTTGAGCTTGGCGACGATCGAGGCAGAGAGCGAACGGCTGACGGAATTCTCGCCGAGGATGCTTGAGTCCAGATGGAGGAGATGAAGTGACATGGGAGTTTCCTTTGGTATATAGTTGATACCGAGGCATTAAATGACACTGGCATTGCGTCGTCAAGAAGGCACACGGTTGATACCGGAGCTTTTGCGGGCATCCTGACGGGGAATCGATGGACTCCGGGGCCCGACCAGAAGGGAAGGCGACTTGGATCGAGTGACAGAGCATCTCCTCTAGTGGAAAATTGATACTTGGGAGCAGATGCTGTGATCACCAAGAAAGTACATCGTTGATACCGAGGGAGCCTGTACCACCCGCTCTGGACCATCTGCCTACCGATTGTCAGCGGGTCGGCAAGGTCCTCTCGCGCATCGGCGACAAGTGGAGCGTCATGACGGTCATGCTCTTGCGCCACGGGCCGCGACGCTTTAATGAGCTCAAGCGCGAGATCGGCGGCGTCTCACAACGGATGCTGACTTTCACGCTGCGGGGACTCGAGCGGGATGGCCTGGTCACGAGGACTGTTTTTCCGACAGTCCCGCCGCGGGTGGACTACGCGCTCACGCCCTTGGGACACTCGCTGCGTGAGCCCGTCGAGGCCCTTGGAAGTTGGGCTTTTGCGAACATTGCCGCGATCGAAGCCGCTCGGCGCGCATTTGACGAGCGCCATCCTCAGGATCAAGTGGATTCCTAAAGGCAGGCCCGATGTAGCGCGAGCAACGCGCTGATGGGCCTGAGCGGGATGCGCGGCTAGCTTTCGTCGATCTTGATCCAGTCCAGATGGACATCGTCGTTCGGCGATGGAACCGGGTGAACAGCGGCCCGGGACACCCAGTTCAGGGAGGGCCGGTGCAGTGGGATATAGTGGAGCATGCGTGTCTGCAGGCGCAGCATCTCCGCAGTCTCCGATACGCGGCGATCGTGGTTCATGTCGGTGGCGACCTTGTCGATGAGCGCATCCAGTTCCGGATCGGAGCAGCGGCCGTAGTTGTTGCCGCCCTTCTGTGTTTTCGGATCGAAGGTGTGGACCAACGGTTCGAAGACGATCTGCGGATCGGTCGTGCCACCACCCCACCCAATCAAATAGAAGCTCGTATCGAGCTTTTCGATCTTCCTGAAAAACACCGACTTCAACATGGTGTCGACGGTCAGCTTGATGCCGATGCGCCCCAACATGGGCGCGAGCGACAGACAGATCTCCCGGTCGTTGACGTAACGGTCGTTCGGACAGTCCAAGGTGAGCTCGAAACCATCCGGGTAGCCTGCTTCGGCGAGCAGCTTGCGAGCCCGGTCGAGGTCGATCGGGGGATGGGTCTCGAGGGCGGGATCCGCACACCCGACGGCTGAAGTGGCAAGACAGCTGGTCGTAATCGCCTGGCCGTGCATGATCTTCGTGCGGATGCTCTCGGCGTCGATCGCCCGGTAGATCGCTTCGCGTACGCGTTGGTCCTTGAGCGGATTCCTGCCTTTCACGTTGGAATTGAGCAGTTCGTCGCGGGACTGGTCAAATCCGAACATCAGCACCCGGTTCTCCGTCACGCGGCTCACGCGTAGCGCAGGATTGTTGGCGAGCCGGTCGATGTCCTGTGGTGACGGATCGTTCACAAAATCGACATCGCCGGAAAGGAGCGCAGCCGTGCGCGTTGGATCCGAGGAGATCGGTGTGAAGACGAGCTCGGTCACATTTCCCTCGAACTCCTTCCACCAATGTGGATTGCGCTCGAGCACCGTGCGTACCGCCGGTTCCCTTGACTTGAGAATGTAGGGTCCGCTGCCGTTCTCATGGCGTGACGCGAAGCTTTCTTCCTTGGAGCTGAAGTCGAGCGGCTTTTCGACGTGATTGGCGAGGCACCAGGCGCGACTCATGATAAATACGGTCGAGAGGTGGTCAAGCAGTATGGGATTCGGGCGGTCCTGATGCAATTCGACGGTGAAATCGTCGATCGCCACAGGCTTGCCCAGGGCCCTGGCATACTGCGAGATCTGTGAAGTGGGTTGCTGCGCGCGCTCGATCGAGAAAACGACGTCTGCTGCGGTCAATGGCGTGCCATCGTGAAACATCACGCCGTGACGCAGGTTGAAGCGCCAGGTGGTCTCGTTGACCAGCGTCCAGGACGTCGCCAGTGCCGGGACCAGGGCCAGTTGCTTGTCCCGTGTGACCAGCGCGTCGTAGACCAGGGCGCTGAAATTGTTGTTGAGATTCTCGTTGAAAGAATAGGGATCGAAGGTTTGAACGTCTCCTCGAGCCGCCCAACGAAGAGTCTTGCCTTGGCCCGTCTCACATGTCAGCACCGCGAGAGCGAGCAGAATGCCGATGCAGGCACGGAAATACGATTTGGGCATTTAGGGTCTAAGCCGAGGAGGGCTGTTGCGATTCTCGATGATCCGCTGGGTCCACATCTGAACGGAGATGGTAGCTGCAATACGATAGCTCGGGAAGCACGCGACACAGGACGCGACACAGCATGCGACACACGCGACGCGCGGTTCTGACTCCCGGGGCGGAGTATCGCAGAACGCACGAGGGAACCGCTTCTAGGCGCTCCGAAACATGAACTGCACCTGAGTGCTGCGCCGACTTGGGCTATTCAATCCCGTCGAATCGTTTGCTCCCGCTGGATTCCCCCGAACGTAGGCATTCAGTTCAGTCGGCGCCTTGATCGGGTGCGCTCGCCGCAAGTGAGCCGGCGCAACGGACTTGGTCGTCTCGCATAAAGTTAAGCAACATGCGTAATTCTGCACTTCCGGGAAGCCGGAATGTCGTACGATGGAGATGGGAGGTAACCAGCATGGAACTCGTCAAACTCGGAAAGAACGGGCAAATCACGATTCCGAAGGCGTTGCTGCGCTCGATCGGACTGGTCGACGATGCACCGTTGATTGTGGAAGCAACAAGCGATGGCGCGATCATCCTGCGACCGGCTGCTGTCTATCCGATTGAGATGTATTCAGACGAGCGGATTGCGGAATTCGAGAAGACAAGCGCTGTTTCGGCGGCGCTAGTCGCGAAAACAAAAAGGCTGCTTACCCAAAAGAAGAAGTGACATGCGTCTGTTTCTGGACGCAAATATCCTATTCAGTGCAGCGTATAGGGATGGAAGTCCCGCGGCGTTACTCATCGAACTTTCCAACGCAGGCCGCTGCCAGCTTGTGAGTTCAGCTTTCGCTCTCGAAGAGGCGCGGCGCAACGTCGCGGCCAAGGCCGCCCCTCGGGTGACCGTTCTCGAGCAACTCGCAGCGCAGGTCACAATCGGATTGGAGCCCACTAGGGATCAGCTTCTGACCGCCGCGAGCTCCCCGCAAAGGATGCCCCAATTTTGGCGGCAGCCATTGCCATTGGAGCGCAGACACTGGTGACGGGCGATGAACAGCACTTTGGCCACCTTTTCGGCAAGACCGCAGGCGGTGTCTTGGATTGCCGATTGTCTGACGCCATCCAATTGATCACGCAGTAGCCGGTGCACCGGTGTAGAGCTGGCAATACGTAGGAACTCAACTCTGCCGTGCAGAACGCGTTGGAACGCCGCAAAGCTGGGCTCCAATCAGGAGTCTTCCGGGACCGAGTAGGCGCTGCCGAGCCGACCGCAGGGTGGGGCCCGACAAAAAAGTTGACAAAAAAGTTGACAAAAAAGTTGATATCAACTTAAATAGGCTCATGACCTCCATTTCCCCCGCCCTCGTCGGCACCACCTGCAACTGTCTTGCGCTGCGCCGCGCGGCGCGAGGCATCGCCCGTCGGTACGACGAGGCTCTCCGGCCGCTCGACCTCAACAACGGCCAGTTTGCCATGCTGTCCTCGATCGCCGCGCGGCAGCCTGCGTCCGTCCAGGCCATCGGCGTGCGGCTTGGCATGGACCGTACGACCGTCACCGCTGCACTCAAACCGCTGCAGCGCCGCGGGCTGGTGGTGATTTCGGTGGCTGATGATGATCAACGCAGTCGTGCGGTGCGGCTGACACCAGCGGGCGCAAGGCTCCTTGACCGCGCCATGCCGATCTGGCAAGCGTCGCAGCGGGATGTCGCACATCAACTCGGCGGTGAAGAAGCATCGGCCACGTTGCGCAAGGCGCTCGCAGCGCTCGATTGAGCGAACAGGGATGCATTAAAGCGCAAAGCATTTTTGCCCATTGATGTTGATATCAACCTATATGAGAAGGGAAGTGACATGACCAGCATCACCCAAGAGAAACGGACTCCGACTGCGCTCCCTGCGGGCATCAAGATCGCGATCGCCGCCTGGGGCGCGGCAGTTGTCGTGGCAAGCAGCTCGGGGGCGCTTAGTGCGCTCGCCAAGGAGTTCATGCCCGCCTACGCCATGCTCGTCGTGCTCGGCATCGCCGTCCCGACGGCCCTTTATTTCGCACTGCCCTCCGTCCGTCGGACAGCCGATGGGATTGGACTTCGCAGGCTGACTCTCTTCCACATCTGGCGCATCCCGGCCGGCGCGTTGTTCCTCTACTACGCGGCGACCGGGGAGCTGCCGCTGCTGTTCGGGATTGTTGCCGGCATCGGAGACATCCTTGCCGGCCTCGGTGCCGCAACACTGGTGGGGCGCGAGGCAACGCCCTCGCAGTTGCGCCGCGTCCACCTCTTCGGCTTCGCGGATTTCATCTCTGCGGTAGGCACCGGACTGACCTTCACGCTGCTTCATGATCCGCTCATGGCGACACTGACCATGCTGCCGATGGCGCTGATCCCGCTTTTTGGCGTCGGGCTGTCGGGCGCCTCGCACATCATCGCGCTCACCCGGCTGACGGCCGCTGGAGGGCGGTGATGGCCGCCGCAGACTCCGTCATGGGGCACGAGACGCTGGCACCGAACGCGAGGCCGCTGGCCACGGCCGCTGCTGCAGCCATGCTGACCGGCCCGTTGTTGCCGCTGCTCGCCCGCCTGGCGCTTCCGACAGTCGCGGTGATGTTCATGGTCACGCTGCTGAGCGTGGCCGAGACCTACTTCGTCAGCGTGCTCGGCACCGACGCGATTGCCGCCGCCTCGATGGTGGTGCCGGTGATCCTGCTCATGACCATGGTTTCGAACGGCGGAATAGGCGGCGGCGTGTCGTCGGCCATCGCCCACGCGCGCGGCGCCGGGCGCATGGACGAAGCCGAGAGCCTGGTCTGGCACGCGCTGCTGCTGGGCGTGGGATTTGGCGCGGCCTTCACGATCTCGCTCTGGGCGGCGGGCCCTTGGCTTTACCGTTTCCTGGGTGGCCGCGGGGCATCGCTCGAGCAGGCAGTCCGGTACTCGAACATCCTCTTTGGCGGCGCGGCGGCGTCGTGGGCGCTGACCCTGCTGCAGGCGGCGTTGCGCGGCACCGGCAACGTGAAGGTGCCCGCGCTGGTCATCGCGGGTTCGGTTCTGACGGGGCTGTTGATCTCGCCCGCATTGATATCGGGCTGGTACGGGCTGCCGCGCCTTGGCGTTGCGGGAGCGGGCATCGCGCAGGTGCTGACCAACTTGCTAGGCCTGCTGGCCATCGTCGCCTACATGGGCTCCACGTCGAGCAGCTTGCGATTGCGGCCCCACCCGCTGCGCCCGGAGCACTTCAGGGCCATCCTCAGGGTCGGGTTGCCGTCGAGCCTGAATGCTGCGATGTCGAACGTTGCGCTGACTGCCGCGACCGCAGCGGCTGGGCGCTACGGTATCGCCGCGATTGCCGGCTACGGCATTGCATCACGGCTGGACGCCTTGCTCGTCCCTATCCTGTTTGGCTTCGGCACGGCAGCGCTGACGGTGGTCGCGACCAACCTCGGCGCGGGCCAGGTCGAGCGCGCCAGACGCGCGGCGTTCGTGAACGCGCTGTTCGTCGCCGGCGTGCTCGAGGTACTGGGCCTGATGCTCGCCTTTCGGCCACAGCTCTGGCTCAGCTGGTTCACGCAAAGCCCCGAGGTGCTGTCGGTCGGCGCACGGTACCTGCAGATCCTCGGTCCGACCTACGGACTGACCGCGATCGGAATGGAGCTCTACTTTGCCGGTCAAGGCGCACGTCGGATCGGATGGCCGATGGCCGGCACGGCAGTGCGGCTGGCATTTGCGGTCTGCGCGACCGTGCTGGCTGCAAGCGCTGCGGCAGACCTTAACAACGCCTTCGCGCTTGTCGCTACGGGCGTCGTGTGTGGTGCCGCGATCACCTTGTGGGGGTTTGCGCACGCTCGCTGGGGAGAGTTGTGAGTTGGAAGGCCACCCTCTGACCCGCGTTTTTGCAGCAGGCAGCACAAGTGCAGTCGCAACCGTTCCTGGTCCATTGGAGATTTGACATGACACTTCCCACCATTCTTGTCACCGGCGCCACCGGTAAGATCGGCCGCGAGATCGTCCATCAGTTGCTCATCGCCGGCTGGCCGGTGCGCGCGTTGGTTCGCCGGCGTGACCTGCGTAGCCAGTCTCTGGCCCAAGCTGGCGCCGAACTCGCACTGGGTGATCTGACCGATCCCGAGTCACTGACGCTCGCCATGCGCGGGGCGCAGCGGGCGTTGTTCCTTCCCCCCTTCAGCCCTTACATGTCGCACATGGCGGTGGCCTTTGCCGATGCAGCACGCACGGCGCAACTGGAATCGGTGGTCTCGCTAAGCCAATGGATCGCTGCGCCCTCGCACCTTGCGTTCGCCACCCGCCAGCACTGGCTGGCCGACCGGCTGCTGGGATCGCTGCCGGGCATCGCCCACACCGTGGTCAATCCCGGCTTCTTCGCCGACAACGTGCTCCGTACACTTCCCTATGCCGCACACTTGGGCGTGCTGCCATGGCCGTACGGCAACGGCCGCAACGCCCCGCCTTCAAACGAGGACATCGCCGCTGTGGCGGCCATCGCGCTGATGGACCCTCAGCGTCACACAGGACGCAGTTACCGCCCTACGGGCCCGCAACTACTGTCGCCGGACGCGATTGTGCAGACGATCGCGCGTGTTCTCGGTCACGGCGTCTCGAAGCTGCCGCTGGCCTTCTGGATGTTCGAGAGGGCCGCGCGGCTGGACGGCGCGACCATCGACGAGCTGCTGCCCTACCGCGCCTACATTGAGGACTACCGTGCGGGCGCCTTCGAGCTTGGC
>CAJCID010000132.1 GCA_903970305.1 Rhodospirillales bacterium
ACGACCCCCGCGTCAGGATGCTCCAAGGCGAGCTTCGCCCGAAAGGTGCGGCTTTGCGCATCCGCCTGGGCCGCGATCTCACGCACATGGGCAAGATAGACCTGGTCGGGGTGCCCATAGAGGGTCACCTCTGCGCGCGTGCCCGGTACGATCCCTGCGATCCCGTCTTCGGGCAGGTCGATGACGACATCGCGCTCGCCATCGAAGGTGAAGCCGAAGACGCCCTGGCCCGAGGCCAGGACGCTGCCGACCTCGGCGAGTTCGGAGGTGATGACCCCGTTGCCCGGTGCGACGAGCGCCGTGTAGTGCTGCTGGTTGTCGGTGAGCGCGAGTTGCGCCCGGCTTTCTGCGAGCTCCGCTTCGGCGACGGCCAGATTGGATTGGCTTTGATCGAGATCGGCCTGGCTGATCAAGTCTGCCTTGGCCTGTCTGAGGTTACGCTCGTTGGTCGTGTGGGCCAGTGCCAGGCGTTCCTCACTGGCGCGCACGGCTGCCTCGGCCTGGGCGCGGCTTGCGCGCACGTCGGCCGGATCGAGTTCGGCCAGGATCTGGCCTTCTCGCACGCGCTGGCCCAGATAGGCCCGGCGCGATCGCAACTGACCGGCGATGCGAAATGCGAGAGTCGTCTCGAGGTGGCCGCGGACCGAGCCGGAATAGCTCCCCAGGTGGCTTTCGGTGGCGAGAACGACCTGGGCGGCAAGGACCGGCTGCGGCGGCTGGGGTGCGGGTGCGGCCTTCTGGCAGCCAGGAAGGCAACCCAAGACCGAGCCCGTCAGTGCGAGCGCACAAAGAGTGCGGATCAATGCGGCAGACGGTCTAGGAGGGGCGCGAGATTCTCTTTGGGAACGAAGATCGGCGGGAGAGCAGCGACCGCGGCTCGCACGACAGACGGAGGGCTCAGCGACAGGCATCGGCTCACCTGGCAAAGGAAGGCACGCGAAATGCACTCGGCAGACTGCAGGCCCCCGGATGGTATGGATCGGTGCCGGAGGATATGGATCCCCTGCGGCAAGCTTCAGTACTGAATCGGACGGGACCGGGAACCCTCGAAAAGCAGCGAGGAGCGCTGGGAACGGCCTCTCAGCAGACGTTGTCAAAATATCTAATCATCGATCAGTTGTCAATGATTAGTTGTGAAGATCAAGAGATGCCCGGCCTTCTGGCCTGAGGAAGGGGGAAAGGCTGGGGCCCGGGGGCGGTTCCCGCCAGCGGGCGGGACTTTGCCTAGGCTTTGGCGACGGCGCTCGACTGCAAAAGGCCCTCGAACTGGATTTCGATCACCTTTTCGATCAACTCCTCGCGGTCGATCCAAGGGAAATCTGGCAACGTGATCAATAAGGCGACGAGCCCATGACCTGCCGCCCACAGGCACTGGGCGACGACTTCCGGCTCATGCTTTAGGTCCCCCAATTGGCCAAGCAGCGCGACCTGGTCTTGCATCTTCAGGAAGCACTGGATGCCCTGGGGCTGCAGTTCCGGACGCAGCGACAGATTCTTGTACTTGTCCTTCGGATGAGAGTGACTGAGCATGAAGGTGATGCGGTACTCGTCGCTGTGCTTGAGCCCAAAATCCACGTAGGCGCGCATCAAGCGCCGCAGCTTGTCGATCGGGTCGCCCACCCCCTGCACGACCGTGTCGAACACCTGGACGAGGTGGGTGAAGCAGCGCTCGCACAGGGCCTCAAGGATGGCATCCTTGGTGGGGAAGTAGACATAAAGCGTCGTCTGCGAGATGCCCAGCGCATCGGCGATGCGCCTCGTGGACACGCTCTCAAAGCCATGCTCGACGAAGAGCCTTGCGGCCGCTCCCAGGATCTCGTCGCGACGTTCATGGCCCCGGCCCTTGGGCTTGCGCTGGCCGGTCTCCACGCTGCTCACGTGCGCGCCGTACGCCTTCAGGTTGTCGTTCATCATCATCCTTCGCCCCGGGTGCCGAACGGGGCTGGCTGGTTTGGTGTTGTGAGTGTGCCCCTCCTCTTTTAGTGTACCCCGCAAGGCCCGGACTACCTAACCGCGATCGCGGGCAGGGGTGTTCCTGCCCTCGCGTTCTCTGGCCCATCTCGAAACCAGCCGAGCTCTCACGCGGCTAGACCGGCTGAGCTTCCTCGACCATCAACTGGAGCCGGGCCACACCGCGGTAGCTGTCCTCAGAGAGGCGATAGACGACGCGCGCGCGCCCCGGAAGCGCCTCGTTGTGATTGAACCAGATGGCATCGAATACCCTGCCGGTGTCGCTGCGCAGGGCGAGCTTTAAGTGCTTGTCCTTCAGCACGCGCTGGTTCTCCACGGCGAAGGTGTTGCAAAAAAGAGGCGCCGCAAACCCTTGTCCCCAGACCTGCTCGGCCAGAAGCCTGGCCACGGCTGGCGTCGCCTCGTGGTCAGCCAGGGCGCCGTCGGTCTCGATCGTGCGCCTCAAGAGTGCCGGGTCAAGCACCGCGCGCGCGGCCTCTTCAAAGGCGTTCGCGAACGCCGCGAAGTCGGTCTGGGCGATCGAAAGGCCGGCGGCCATCGCATGGCCGCCAAAGCGCTCGATGAGCCCCGGATGACGCTTCGAGACGACGTCGAGCACATCGCGTAGATGGAGTCCCGGGATCGAGCGACCCGAGCCGCGCAGACTGCCATCCTTGGCCACAGCAAAGGCGATCGTGGGGCGGTGGTAGCGCTCTTTCAGGCGCGCAGCGAGGATGCCCACGACACCCTGGTGCCAGCACGGATCGAAAAGGCAGAGGCTCGCCTGCGCTTCGGCTGCAAGCGTTTCGGGCAGTCCGTCCAGGCTTGCCAGGGCGCCTTCTTGCATCTGCGCCTCGATCTGCCGGCGTTCCTGGTTGATGCCATCGAGTTGGTGGGCGATCGCAAGGGCCTTTTCAAGGTCATCGGTCAGAAGGCATTCAATGCCCAGCGCCATGTCCGAAAGGCGCCCAGCCGCGTTGATCCGGGGCCCCAGCGCAAAGCCCAGATCGAAGGCGCTGGCAGTGCGCGCTTCGCGGCTCGCCGCGAGGAATAAAGCCGTGATGCCGGCCGGCGCGCGGCCCGAGCGGATGCGCTGCAGCCCCTGGGCGACCAGGCGCCGATTGTTCGCATCGAGCTTGACGACATCGGCGACCGTTCCCAAGGCGACCAGGCTCAAGAGGCCGTCCAAGCGGGGCTCGCCTCCCGGAGGGAGGCCGCCCTTCTTGCGCAGCCGCGTGCGCAGCGCAAGCAAGACGTAGAACATGACGCCCACTCCGGCCAGATTCTTGCTGGGGAACGCGCAGCCGGGCTGGTTGGGATTGACGATGCAAGCTGCCTCGGGAAGGACCTCCCCGGGCAGATGGTGATCGGTGACGAGTACGGCGATGCCCAGACGACGGGCCTCTTCTACCCCTTCCACGCTCGCGATGCCGTTATCGACCGTGATGATGAGATCCGGCGCAAAGCGCTCAGCCGTCCAGCGCACGATCTCGGGCGTGAGTCCATAGCCGAATTCGAAACGATTCGGGACGACATAGCCGATATCGGCACCAAAGAGCCGCAGGCCGCGCACCCCCACTGCGCATGCGGTCGCGCCATCGCAGTCGTAGTCGGCGACGATGATGATTTTTTTTCGGGTGGCGAGCGCGTCTGCGAGCAGCTCTGCGGCCGCGTCGATGTTCTTTAGGAGATCGGGGGCGAGGAGCTGGCCCAGATCGATATCCAGATCGGTGGCCGTGGCAACGCCGCGTGCGGCGTAGAGTCGCGCAAGCAGCGGGTTGACGCCGGCGCGACAGAGGATCTCTGTTGCCTTGGGATCGACGGATCGTTCGATGAATTGCATCTCAGGTGCCATTCTAATGAGCGTTGCGGGCGAAGAGCGCGGCCAAGGTGCCACGGCGCCAGAATTTCCAGAGGTCGCGGCGGGTGAGCCCGGCGCGACGGATCTCTGTGGTGCCCGTTAGCACCAGTTCGACAGACGTGAAGCGTCCGCTGCGTAGCGCCGCGATCCGCTCGCCGAGTTTCTGGTCGATCCCGGTGAGCGCGCTGCGCCAGCTGCCCCAATCCTCGCTGCGCTCAAAGCCGATGAGGGCCTCGCTCGTCTCGAGCGTCGCGCCCCCGGTGCTTTCGCCCTTCAGGTTCGACCAGAGCGGATCCTGGCTCAACACCTCGCCATAGGGCCAGCGGGCAGGAACGGGTGCGGCGTTGCCCGAGATCCAGAGTGCGTTCACGGGCGCACGCCCGTCTGCCTCACGTTCCAGATTGACCGGATGCGTATGCCAGGTCATCTGGATCTCATTGTGCACGGCGCGCCAGCGGGAGAGCCAGATGGGATCGCCCTCGGGCTGCCAGAGGGCGATATTCTGTCCGATCGCAAGGGCGCTGCTGGGACTCTTCAGATCCAGCGCCGCGGCGTGACCGAGAAACCAGCGTCCGGGCGTCATCGACAGAAGCTGCCAGCCGGCCTCGGCTAGGATCGGACGGGCCGCTTCGGCAAGTGCTGCGCTCTCCTGCGGGCTTATACCGAGGAGTGCGGGATCGGCCAGCACGAGCTGGCTGTGGCCGACCTCGAGGTGGACCGGCTCGAGCATCCAGCGCGCGCTCGCTGGTGCACCCGGATCGCCCCCGAGCGCCAGATACCACGTCAAGGCGAGATTCGCCCGGGCTTCGTGACGCAGGATCCACGCTTCGTTCGGGGCGAGGAGCGACTCGCCTTGACCGGCGAGAACGGGTAGCGGCGAGGCGAGCTTCGCCACGGCCGAAAAGGCCGGCAGGGCCAGGTCGGCCAGCACCACTTCGGCGAAATCGGCGGGGACGAGGGCGCCACAGACCACGAATTCAAGGGCATTCATCCGGGCTCATTGTAGGGCATCGAAAATCCGCTCCCAAAACTGTGGCAAACTTCCCGCTTCCCGAATCACGAGGCGATCTGCGTTTGAGTCTTCCGTTCGAGCTGCAAGTCGGTCTGCGCTACACGCGCGCGGGCAAACGCCGCGCTGGCGCGAACTCCGGCAACGGCCTCATCTCGTTCGTCTCGTTCATCTCGATCCTGGGAATCGGCCTTGGTGTGGCGGCCTTGATCACGGTGCTCTCGGTGATGAACGGTTTCCAGAAGGAAGTCCGGGACCGGATGTTGGGCGTGCTCTCGCATATCGAGATATCGGATCCGAACGGCGGCATTGCCGACTGGCAAGCGCTCGCCCAAGAGGCCAGGCGCAATCCTGAAGTGATCGGTGCGGCGCCCTACGTGACCGGCCAGGTGCTGTTGACGCGCGGGGATACCTTTCGCGGGGTGTTGCTAAGGGGCGTGCTGCCATCGGCTGAGCCCCAGGTGTCGAGCCTGGATCGCGACATGGTCGAAGGGCACCTGACGGACCTCGCGCCGGGCTCATTTGGCATCGTGCTCGGCTCGGAGATCGCGCGCTCTTTTGGTGTGGGGCCGGGGGACAAGGTCACGATGATCGTACCCGAGGGGCAGGTGACACCCGCTGGCGTGATGCCGCGGTTTCGCCAGTTCACCGTGACGGGCGTGTTCGAGTCAGGCCACTACGAGTACGACAGCACCCTTGCTCTGGTGAACATCGACGACGGGTTACGCCTGTTCCGCCAGGACCATTACGGCGGCGTGCGCCTGAAGCTTTCCGACATGCAGCGCGCACCCGAAGTCGCCTACGAGCTCGCGCGCCAGCTGCGCGGCGATTATCTGGTGCTCGATTGGACCCAGCAGAATCGCAACTGGTTCGCGGCGGTGCAGACCGAGAAAAAAATGATGTCGGTGATCCTCGCGCTCATCATCATGGTGGCTGCAACCAATCTGGTCTCCTCGTTGGTCATGACGGTGCGCGACAAGCAGGCCGATATCGCGATCTTGCGAACCCTGGGTGCGGCGCCCCGCTCGATCACGGCCATCTTTGTGGTTCAGGGTGCGTTGATCGGCCTGCTGGGTTGCGGTGCGGGAGTGCTTCTGGGTGTCGTGCTGTCGCTGAACATCGGCGCGATCGTCTCGGGCATCGAACACCTGCTGGGCGTAAGCTTCCTGCCCAAGGACGTGTACTTCATCAACACCATGCCCTCGGACATGCACCTGTCCGATGTCGTCGTGATCGGCTGTTTCTCGATCGTCTTGAGCCTGGTTGCGACGCTTTATCCGAGTTGGCGCGCCTCGCGCGTGCAGCCGGCTGAGGCGCTGCGCTACGATTAGGGCATGAACGGCCGTGCCGCCCCGCGCCATGAACCGCCCCGTCGGGCAGAGCCCGAAGCGGCCGGCTTACTTTCGCAGATCGCCCGGCGCGCGAAGGCCCACTGGGGCTATGCGGATGAGATTCTGGCGTCCTGGTCAGCGGAGCTCACGGTCGAGGCGGCCGATCTCGCCTTGCACCCATCTTTTGTCGTCGAGATGGCGGGGGCCGTCGCCGGTTTTGCGATCCTCCAGCTCGACGTACCCTGCTGTAGGCTCGATGGCCTGTGGATCGATCCGCCATGGATGGGGCGCGGGCTCGGCCGGCTCCTTCTGGCGCGGAGTCTTGAGGAGGCTTGGGCGCATCGCGCCCGTGGCCTTGCGATCGATGCGGATCCCCATGGAGAACGTTTCCATAAGCGTTATGGTGCCGTGCGCGTGGGTCGGCAGGCTGCACCGATTCCGGGTGAGCCGGCACGCGTGCGGGCGCAGATGGTGCTCGAGCGCTGGGTGGCGCCAGAAGATCGCATCGGTGTCGAGCCCTTCGCACGGCTTCATGAGGACGAGGAGGGATGATGAAACTGATTGGCATGTACGACTCGCCGTTTGTGCGGCGCGTGGCGATATCGCTCCATATCCAGGGCTTCACCTTCCAGCATCTGCCGCTGTCGGTGTTTCGGAACATCGATGCGTTTCGGCTCTACAACCCGCTGTTGAAGGCGCCTTCCCTGGTGCTGGGTGACGGTACTCTTCTGTCTGACAGCAGCCTCATCCTTGACTACCTCGACGAGCAGGTCCCCGAACGCCGTCTGATCCCACCCTCGGGCGAGGCGCGATGGACGGCGCTTCGCCAGATCAACCAGGCAATCGTGACGGCCGAGAAGGCCGTGTCGTATGTCTATGAAACGGTGCTGCGGCCGCCCGAGAAACACTTCGCCCCGATGCAAGAGCGCGCGCGAGGCCAGGTGCAAACCGGGCTTGCCCTCCTTGACGAGCGCGCGGTCGCGCTGCTGCCGGGTCAGCATCTGAATCAGCTGGAGATCACTACTGCCGTGACCTACCGCTTTGTCGCTCACGTGCTCCCGGAGCTCCTGACCGACGGAGCCTATCCACGCCTGGCGGCCCTCTCGGCCCAGTGCGAGGCCCTGCCTGCCTTTTTGTCTGCACCCCTGGAGAGTTAATGCCGCCCGTCTTGGAAGCTGAACATCTCGCCAAGAGCTTCGGCTCGGGTCCGACTGGAGTGGTGGTGCTGAACGACGTCAGCTTTGCAATCGAGCCGGCCGAGACGGTCGCCATCGTCGGGGCCTCGGGTTCAGGCAAGAGCACGCTCTTGCACTGCCTGGGCGGTCTGGACGCTCCCAGTTCGGGCCGGGTGCTGGTCGACGGCGTCGATCTGGCGGGCCTGACCGAGGGCGGGCGCGGGGCCGTGCGCAACCGGCGGCTCGGCTTTGTCTACCAGTTCCATCACCTGCTCGCTGAGTTTTCAGCGCTCGATAACGTCGCGATGCCGTTACGGATCCGGCGCGTGGCCTCCGAGCGCGCGCGCGCCTTGGCCAAGGAGATGCTCGAGCGCGTCGGCCTCGGCCACCGCCTGGATCACCGCCCGGGCGAACTCTCGGGAGGCGAGCGCCAGCGCGCGGCGCTTGCGCGTGCGCTCGTGACCGAGCCGGCTTGTGTGCTGGCGGACGAGCCGACCGGCAATCTGGACCGCGGCAACGCGCAGGAGGTCTTCAAGCTCCTGCTCGAGCTCAACCGGAGCCTGAAGACGAGTTTTGTCGTCGTCACACACGATCTGGAGCTCGCGGCCAAGATGCAGCGCACCTTGTCTCTTCATGACGGCGTGCTCTAGAGACCGGCAGAAGGCGGCTCGCCATGCACCCCTTGCCTCCTCTGGCCGCAGCGAACGGTGCGGTGTATTGGATCGACACGCACTGCCACCTTGATGCGAGCGAATTCGAGGCAGACCGGCAGCGCGTGATCGAAAGTGCCCAGGCCCAGGCCGTGAGGCAAATCGTGATCCCGGCTGTCTCGGTCGCGAACTTCGATGCCGTGCGCGAACTTGCTCACGCAATTCCGGGAGCGGGCTATGCACTGGGTATCCATCCGATCGCCACGCCCGGCGCACAAGACAAGGATATTGAGCGGCTCGCAGAGGCTCTCGAGAGGTACTGCGATGATCAGAAGCTGGTCGCGGTCGGTGAGATCGGTCTTGATTTTTTTCTTCAGGGCCTAAAGACGGAGTCTGCGCGCAACCGTCAGGAATGGTTCTATCGCGAACAGCTCAGGCTCGCCAAACACTTTGGACTGCCGGTTCTTCTGCACGTCAGGCGCTCGGCGGACCGGCTCTTGAAGGAGCTGCGCCAGGTCGGGGTCTGTGGCGGCATCGGACATGCCTTTAACGGCAGCCAGCAGCAGGCGGACGCGTTCGTTGCTCTCGGATTTCGTTTGGGCTTTGGTGGTGCGATGACCTTCGAGCGGGCGCTCCAGATCCGCCGCCTCGCCACGGCACTTCCGGCAACGGCGCTCGTGCTCGAGACCGACGCGCCCGACATCGCGCCGGCGTGGCTCAACAGGCAGCGCAATGCGCCAGACCAGTTGCCGCGGATCGCCCAGACTCTCGCCTTCCTGCGCAACTGGCCGATCGATGAGGTGGCTCGCCAGACCAACGCCAACGCCCATGCGGCGCTTCCCCGGCTTGCCGCCGTACTGGAGAGCGAGACGTCGGCGGGGTAGCAGAAGGTCGGCGGGAACAGTCTCCTCACTATCGTGCCTGCGTCTTCCAGCTAGGTGAGATCCCCCGCATAAGCCTAAGCATCGCCCCTAGTTCCTCTGATGCATTTCCGATTCTGACTGCGGCGTATAGGATGAGTCGCGGCGAGAGTGCGACTCGCCATCACGCGCCCAATGCGCAGTCAATGTCAGAAGCTTCTCTCGAGCACTGCCTGCTCGTCGTCGCAAATTCATGGCCAGCGGGGCACGGCGAAGGACTGCGACGCATGGCCGCGACGAGCATCGAACCAGGAGTCCATCGGTTGGACAAGAAGCTGAATATGCGAACGCCACTCGCCGCATTGTTGGGCGCAATGACGGTTGTCGCCTGTGGTGGGGGCAACCCATCGAGTTCCACCTCGGGCACGACGAATGCGTCCTCCGCGCCCGCCGCTTCGCCCGGCGCTTCGCCCGTCACCTCTCCTGCTCCCGCTCCTAGCCCCACTGCATCGCCCGCGCCAACACCTGCCCCTTCGCCTGCACCCTCACCTTCTCCTTCACCTTCGCCCGCGCCGACACCTGCACCCTCTCCGGCGCCATCTCCTGCGCCAGCACCTTCCCCCGCACCATCCCCTGCGCCCGCACCGTCTCCCGCACCGGCCGCGGCGGCGACGGTCAGCGTCAATCCCGCCAACCCCGGGGGCACCGTGACCAACCAGATCCTAGGCATGAACATGGCCTACTGGTTTGACCAGTCACAGACCGGGATGGTCCCTGCGCTCCAGACGGCGGGCATCAAGGCACTGCGCTGGCCAGGTGGCTCGGGCTCGGACGTTTATCATTGGGCGACCAATACGCTGTGTGGAGGCGGGTACACCGCACCGAGTGCGAGTTTTCCGAACTTCATGAACGACATCGTCAATCCGGGTAACTTCGATGTCGCCATCACGGTCAACTACGGCAGCAATGCCGCCTGCAACGCAGGTGGCGATCCCTCGGAGGCCGCGGCCTGGGTGGCCAGTGCGCTCGCCAACGGGAACAAGGTCAGTCATTGGACGGTCGGAAACGAGGTCTTCGGCAGCTGGGAGGAGGACTTGCATCCGCTCCCGCATGACCCCACGACCTATGCCAACGCGGTGGCCACCGGCTTTTATCCCCAGATGAAGGCCGCCAACCCGAACACCCAGGTGGGGGTCGTGGTCGCGCCTGGCTACAACTGGGATGCGATCGTGCTCTCGAAGGCGCAGTACGACTTCGTTGAATTTCACTTCTATGCGCAAACGCCCGGGCAGGAGAGCGACTCCTACCTCGTGGGTCAGGCGGCCCAGGCCTTTGCGACCCAGCTTGCAGCGGTCAAGGCCGATCTGTCGAGCGCAGGTCATCCGACGACGCCCATCTATGTGGGTGAACTCGGATCGGTGTATAGCAATCCGGGCAAGCAGTCGTCCTCGATCACGCAGGCGCTCTATGCGGGACAGGTGCTGGGCGAACTGATGAACGCCGGTGTGGCGCGCGCGACCTGGTGGATCGGCTTTGGCGGATGCGCGGATTCGAGCAGCGGCAATTTCTCAAGCTCCCTCTATGGCTGGCAGAACTTCGGCGGATACATGGTGTTCTCCGACGGCACGCCCGAATACGGCTGCGGCAATGCGACGGCGGTGCCGCTTGGGACCCTCTTGCCGACTGCGCGTGCCTTTCAGCTGTTCTCTCATGTCGCCGTCACCGGAGAGCATGTGCTCACACCAAGTGTGACCGGGGATACCACCGACGTGCGCGCCTATGCGGCGACCAGTAATGGTGGCGTCGCGATCGTGGTGTTCAACCTGAACGAGACCTCGAGTGAGACGGTCACACTGCAATTGACGGGCCATAGCTCCTCGTCCGCCGTATCGGTCCTGACCTACGATAAGAGTCTTTACGACCAGTCGGAGACCAACGTCTGGGCGGGACCCACGACGACCAATCTGGGTGCGCAAAGTCTGCCGCTCACGGTGACGCTCGCTCCTTGGAGCATGAACGTCGTGACCTTCTCACCCTGAGGCGGCGTAGACGCGCAGCCTCATCGATGGCCTTTCGAGACAGCCACGAGGATTGGCTTAGTTGTCCGGGGGCGCAGGGCGCAGCGCGATGAGGACATAAAAGAATTCTCCGGAGCGCTCCACGAGTAGAGGCGTCTCGCCGCGTGGATCGGCCCACGCGGCGCGTAGCGCCTTGACGCTGGCGAGAGGGTTCGCGTGTTCGCGCAAGAGCACATCGTCGACTTTCAGGCCGGCCCGCTGGGCAGGAGATGACGCCTGCACCGCGGTCACGACCAGCCCCCCCTCGAGTCCGGCATCGGCACTTTCCTCGGGCCCCAGGGCGCGCACGGTAAGCCCTTGCAGATAGGTTCCCGGCGGGCTTCGGTGTAGCGCATTGACCGCCGCTCGGATGAGGGACCCGGCAGCACCTGGGTCGGCAGACTCGAGCTTTACCCCGATCGCCAGGCGCCTGCCGTTGCGCCAGAGGACGAGTCGCACGATCTGATTCGCGCGCAGGGTATCGATGTAGCGCGGCAACTCAATCGAATCCCGGAGTTCGCGGTCATCGGCTTCGAGGATGATGTCCCCCACCGCTACGCCAGAACCCTGCGCAGGACCGTCTGCAGCGATGGCCACGACGAGGGCGCCAGCGTCAGAAGGTGCGCCGAACGCCCGCGCGAGCTCTGGTGTGACGTCCTGGATGTTCAAGCCAAGCTGCGGGTGCTCGACTTTGCCATGCGAGATGAGTTCTCGCGCAATGGGCAGCGCCAAATTCGACGGGATCGCAAAGGCAAGCCCCGTAAATCCCCCCGATTGGGAATAGATCCGGCTATTGACACCGATGACTTCACCGTTCCGATTGAAAAGCGGACCGCCTGAGTTGCCTGGATTGACGGCAGCATCGATCTGCAGAAACGGGACGAAGAGCCCCTCGACGGTGCGATTGTGCGCCGAAAGGATGCCGGCGGTCACGGTCAGTTCGAAACCGAACGGCGCGCCGATGGCCACGACAGGCTCGCCGATCCGAGTCGCGTCCGAATCGCCCACGCGGACCGCCTTCAGGCCGGCCGTGTCAATTTGCAGGACCGCTAAGTCGGTGCGCTCGTCGGCGCCAATGATCTTCGCTGCAACCTTGTGATGATTGGTGAGCGTGACGGTGACGTCCTCGGCGTTCGCCACGACGTGGGCATTGGTGAGGATATAGCCGTTGGCGTCATCAAAGATGAAGCCGGAGCCCTGCTCGGTTCCGGAGGCCAGCGTGGTCTTTTGCGGTAGCGGATTCTGATGGACCATGATGTAGACCACCGATGGCGCATTGTCGGCGACGAGGTCGGAGTAGTCGACGAGTTGTGAGGTGCCAGCGTGAGCGCTCGGATGCGCAACGACGAGTGAACTCAGGAGTAACCACGTCAGCCCCGTGGCGGTGCGCGATGCGTGCCGAAACAGCTCGAACGGGCGGTTCATAGAAGTCTTCGCGGTCAGGCTCATATGCAGGAAGATTCCCTCAGTGACAACCAAACTGGTCGGGATTTAGCAGGGCAGGTGCCCGCTTTCGGTCCCAATCACCAGGAAGCGTCACCTTATCGGGCTGTCTTGCAGGACAAGCACGAAACGCTCCCGCTTTCGTCGCGGCCGCGCCGTCCCTTGTATTGCGGCGTGAACACGAGCACGGGTTCGGATCTCCTCCGTCTATCGATCTGATCCGATCCGGTCGACCGATTCGTCGCGCACGAACCGGATGGGCTCGCTCCTGCACCAACACGTCACACGGATTCATTCCATCGTCACTTCGAACTCAAATCCGAGCCAATGAGTTTCCGCGAAATCGAACAAGGAGCCGCTGGCACAGGGTCTTCTCGCGAATCCGCTCCATCTGGCAACAACCGTCAAGTGACTTCGAACCAGACCAGTCCATTTGGACTAAGCCGGGGCACGCGGCTGCACGATGTGTTTTCTCAGGCGCTCCGTACTCTCATAAAGCGGTCAAGGTTCCGGTCCGGCCTCCTTTACCCAGAGCAAAGGAAACCCCGATGTCGTTCAGTCGCCTCGTCATGAGGATCGGGGCTTGATGCAACTCAGGATCCCCTCCCTCCACGCTGTCAGAAAGGTAACGTCATGTTCTTGAATGCACCTAAGATGGTTCTTGCTTGCTTCGCGTTGGTCGCTGCCGCGCAAAGCTTCGCTGCCCCGATCGAATATACCTTCAGTGCGACGGTCGCAGTCGACCAGATCGATTCGACCAGCCTCGTCGGGGATACGGTCACCGGCTACTTCTACCTGAATCCGAGCGTGGGGACGTATAACAACAATGCCGCGAACCCCTTGTACACGGGTGCCAACACGAGCACGGGTCAGGTCTTCTCCTTCTATCTGAACCTGCCGTCGGGATTGTTCACGACCTCGAACCTCACGGGCGGCTACGACCAGATCAGCGGCTCGGCCACCTCCGGAAACTATTACTGGGTGGGCGAGCAAGGCAACGGCACTGCGAGCGCCGTTCTGGACATCGGCAATACCACCAGCACGCCTCTCATCAACAGCAGCGGATTGCTCATCAATGCCAATACGGCGATCGCTGACGGGGATCAACCGTATCAATACATCACTGAGGGGAGCAAGGAGCTTGAGTTCAAGTTCACATCAGTCAATGCCGTGCCCCTGCCCGCGGCGCTGCCGCTACTCGTGAGCGGATTGGGCCTTTTCGGCCTCATCGGTCGGCGTAAGCAAGCGGTCTAAGGCTCGCAAGGCCCGTGGCGCCCTGGAGTTTTCTTCAAGGAGAAGGGAAAGGCCGGAGGCCCCGCGGGGACTCCGGCCTTTTTCAGCTGTGCAGCGTTGTGCCGAGCGCGTGGCCGTTGCTCGCCGGCCGGCTGGCAGCGGCCGGCCGCTGATCGCGTACGACCATCGCGAGGAGGGCGTCGACGAGCGAGCCGCCCGAAGTTCCCGAGTCCCTTGATCCGCCGACCTGGATCTGCGGCACGATCGGGATGTTGCCGGACTTGATCGCATCGGCGAATTTCTCGAAGATCTGCTGCGAGAGCTGATATTCGGGCCCACCGAAAGCGTCGACCTTGAGCTTCGTCGCCGTGGCTTCGGCTGTGCCGACCTTGCTGATGCGATTGGCCTCGCCTTCGCCCAGGAGCGTGAGCCGCTCGGCCTCGGCCCCCGCGGCGATCCGGATCCGTCGTGCATCCTGCTCGGCAAACGCCGCCGCGGCGCGTCCTTCGTTGGCGCGCACCTCGACCGACAGAAGTGAGCGCGTGATGTCGGTCTGCTGAGCAGCCTTCGCCTCGGCTTCGCGCAGCGTGCGCTCCTGGATCGCCGCTTCCTCACGCAGCTTGAAGGTCGCCACCTGCTCGACGGCGATCTGGCGTTCACGCAGTTGGCGCAGGATCTCCTCGATCTGGCCGTTCTGGCCTTCCGAAGAACGGGGTGTGCCGATCAGGACCTCCTGCAGTTCGAGAGAATAGGCCGCGAACTTGGCCTTCATGTCCTCTGAGCTCAGATCCTGGATGTCGGAACGTTCCTGCAGTAACTGGATGAGGGTCTTGGTCTGCGCGATATTCTTGAAGTACGCCGAGACCATCGGGTCGAGCGTCTGCTCGACCAGGCGGCGGATATCACCAAAGCGCTGCACGACAAGCGGTGCCTTCTTGTAGTCGATGTGGACCACGACCGAAAGGGGAAGGGAGGGCTCAAAGGCATCGCGTGTGATGAGCGACACCTCCTTCAGGTTCTGATCGAACTTGTGCTCGCTCGTGATGTCCGCACTCCATTTCAGGATGAAGTTGGTCGTCGGCACGAGTACAACCTGTCCGGCGTAGGTGTTAAAGGCGTACTTGCCGGGAAGAAGCGGCTCCGCCCACACGCCCCTAAAGCCGCGTTCGACGAGTTCCCCATGGCGATAGCTCTCACCGGACACATCGAGCCCTTGCTGGCCCGTATAGGACACCACGACCCCGGCATGACCGACGGGAATCACGGTCTTTGCGATCAACTCGACCGTGGCGAAGAGCCGGTTCAGGTAGTAGGAACCGTCGACTAACACCTGCAACTGGCGACCTCTGCGGCCTGCGAGGAGAAAGCGATCCGGATCCTGAAAGTTGTTATGGAACGCGGCTGAGTGCGGATCATCGCCAACCGTGGGCGCGATGATCTCGCCCGCGGCGAGCGCGGGTCCATCGTGGATCGTCACGACCCCGAGCATGTCATCTTTGTCCTTGATGACAAGGGGTGTGTAGCCATGACGCTCTTCGAGCGTTGCGCCCATTTGTTCAAAGAGGGACTGCTCGGAGGGCTCGAGGCGCAGCGCGAAGAGCTGGCGCCTTGTCAGGACCACGAACTGCGCGAGATTCAGCGCATAGGTCCCCTCGCGCAGGATCTTGCGCTGCGGGCCCTTCTGGCCGCCGGCGGCCAGAAATGCACGCACATCCTCGAAGGCGTTGGCATGCTGGTTCGAGGCGAGCGTCTGGCCGGACTCGAGGGGGCTGCCGTCGCGTGCGAAGACATAGCCGATCTGCCCCTGCGTAATCGTCACGAGCGGCACGTGATGGATCCGATACTGGCAGGGCGCAAAGAAATGAAAGCCACCGCGCAGCACATCGGGCTCGTAGCCAGCCTCGCCGTGAAGAGCCATGAGTCCGTTACGGACCGAGCCGCGGGTACTCCAGAGCTTCTCGATGATGCCGACCTGGCTGTTCGGGATATAGCGCACGACCCCAGCGAGCTTGATCAAGATGGCCAGAAGAATGAGACCCAGAACAAGATAGATTTTGAGCGGGACGAGACCCGCGATTTCGAGGAGGAATTCCATGATCGTTCCTTTCTGCAGCAGGGCTCGGCCGAAAGGATTCCGGTCGGAGGCCCAAGCGCAATCCAAGGTAGGTCAAGCCGTATAAAAATTCTGTAAATCCGGCAAGATTCGGCAGATCGCGCAGGGCGCGTGCGCACCAAGGCCAGCGGCGCGGGAAGGGATAGGGCGCTTGGCGAATGCACTATTGAGTGGTAAACCATCGCCTGAGCGGCGTCTCGGCGGGAGTCTGATCATGCAAATCCATCTAGAAGCCATTGGAATCGTGCGCGCCAGCCGAACCGCGGCTCGCGACGACCATTGGGGCGCTAGCGAATCGAGCATCGAACTCACTGGCCTGTTCGAGGCATCGGCGCTGGCCGGTCTTGAAGAGTTCTCGCACGTCGAAGTCCTTTTCTTATTCCATGGAGTCGACCCCGAGGACGTGACCCGGGGTAGGCGCCATCCGCGGAACAACCCGGCTTGGCCCGAAGTGGGCATTTTCGCCCAGCGGGCAAGGAACCGGCCGAACCGGATCGGCAGCACCATTTGTCCCATTCAGAAAATCGAGGGGCGAAGCCTTTGGGTAAAGGAACTCGACGCGATCGATGGCACGCCGGTGCTCGATCTCAAGCCAGTCTTGGCGGAGTTCCTGCCGCGCAGCGTCCTGCGCCAACCGGCCTGGTCCAAGGAACTGATGCGAGACTACTGGGCTCCGGAGAGTTCCCGGCCCGACAGGTGAGGTGCGAGACTCGACAAGGCTCGCCGCTCTCACGTCTAGCCTTCCCGGATGGCGACGAAGGCGCAGGCGGTGTAAGGAAAGCGCACGACGGATCGGCCTTTCAGATCGGGGTGACCCTCGATGAGCGCAATGAGCGCCTTTCGCACCGTGTTTTTCTGCGTCTCGGGCAGTGCCGCGATGAAGCTCACCGAGAGGAAGCGCTCGACGATGACCTGTTCAGGCGGACCCTCATGAACATGGGCAAAGCGAGTCTCCACGAGCGGTCCGAAGCCTCGGTGTGGGAAGGGTTTGCGCCAGTCGCCCTTGTAGAAGCGCGGCGCATCCCCCTCGTAAGGCGTCACGATCTCAGTGAGTCGTCTGACCCAATCGACTGATTCGTCGCGCACATTCCAGACAAGGCCCAAGGCTCCTTCGGGCTTCAGGACGCGGTGAAACTCGTCGAGCACGCTGCTCTTTGCGAACCAGTGAAAGGCCTGAGCGCATAGCACTGCGTCGACCGACTGGTCCGCCAGCGGCAGGGCATCGGCCGTCCCGGGCAGCGCCCTGACGTTTGGCAGACTGCGGACGATCTCTTCGCGCATCGCCTCGATGGGCTCGATGGCGATGACTGCTCCGCCCAAAGCCTGCAGAACTCGCGTGAACTTGCCCGTGCCGGCACCGACATCGACAGAACTCGTCCCCGGGCCGATGGCTAGACTCTCTGCGAGCCAGGTCTCGATTTCGACAGGGTACTCGGGCCGACCGCGCGCGTAGGCTTTGGCCTCCCTGGAGAAGCCCGTGCGCGCTGCGTGATGGAGGGAGGTCATTGGAATCCTGATGGTCTTCTTCAGGCTCCGCCCATTTTATCCCCAAGGCGCGTCTGTGGGCGGGGGGCGGACCGCAGGGCAGCTACAAAGCAGGAGGTCAGTCCTACCCGGCACATCGCCTGATAAGAGCGCCATGACTGATGGAAAGCTGGGGGACGGATCGCGCGCAAGTGGGCTACCCGATCATCGCGCTCCTGCGCCCTCCACATCCTCGCACGACAAGGCTCGCCCGCGTTCCCTCCGGTCTAGTGCACTGTGTACTAGTGCTTCTCGCCGGTCGTCCACGGTAGTCTCGTGCCAGCAGGTCATTGCGGGAGACTCCCGCGCCGCCCAACTGGGCCGAAGAGGTGACTTCCGCTGTGGCGCGTGGGGAGAACAGTATGAGAAAACTGACCAACTGCTTCGCAGCGGGACTCGCACCTTTGAGTGTACTCATCCTCTCTTCTTGCGGCGGCGGTAATGGCTCCGATCAGTTCGCAAGCGCACCGGCCGCAACAGCGGCGCATGCGAGTTCAGCAGCGGACGATATCTGGGACTGGCGACGCCATCTGCATTTTCCGGTGACCCTGTGCGGCACCGTTGCGACCGGAGCGGCACTGAGCGGTGCTTTGATCACGGTGACCGACAGCAAAGGAGATATTGTCGGCACGACGACCTCCGAAAGTAACGGGACATTCTCGGTCACTCCGGCGCGTAGCGCCGTCGCGCCGTTTGTTCTGCGCGCAGTGTCGACCGAGACCACCTTGGTCAGCATGGTTCCGGATGACCGGAGTCCGCAGGTGAACATCACGAGCCTGACGAATCTGATCGCCTCGCTGCTTTCAAGTACAGGAGACCCGTTGCAACTCGCCCAGGACATCACCGTGAGCCCTGCGACGATCACCCGGGAATCCGTGCGCGCCGCCGAGGCCCAGGTGGCGACCCTGATCGAGCCCGTTGCGGCGGCACTCCGGGTGCATCGGACCGACTATGTCAGTGAGCGGTTTGTGGCGGACGGACGCGGACCCGACCGACTGCTCGATTCCCTTCAGATCTCGATCCGGCCGACGGGACAAGTGGCGGACATCCAAATCTCGATCCGGGAACTGCTCGCCGATGGCACACAGCCCACCACGCTCATCTTCACGAACAAGACCGTCCCGACCGCGGTCGACTACGCGGTCGAGCCAGCTGATTTGATTCCGGAGGGTTTGGGCGAGGAGATCACGAGCCTGGTGGATCAGCTCACGGCGTGTTACGCCGTACCGGTCACGACCAGGGCGTTTGGCAACGAGGTCGTGGCGCCCGCCTGTACCGCGCTATTCTATAACGGCAATTCGACGACCTATCTGAATAGTGGCAGCACGGTTTCGCCGACGGGCTCCTTCTCGGGGATCTTTGCAGCCGGTGCGACCGGCGCCACGTTTTCAGAGGGCACCTACCTGTACAGCCGGACAATAGCGCTGCCCGGCGGAGGTTCTGCGACTGCTCCGGTGGTTCGCATCAAAGTCGTCGGGCCCTCCGGGAACACGTCCTATTTCGTCGTGACTCTCGTGGCCCAGGACGGATCACTGGTCTTACTTGGAGATCAATATGCCTATAGTGGATCGGTCGCGGGGCTATCACAGCAGCGTCTGTACATTAACGAGTCGGCCGCCAGTTTTGTGTCCACGGGACTCTCGTACAACGTCAATAACCAGACCACGACCAGCAATGGCGTCACGACCTCGATCTTCAATAGGATCGTGGTGACGGTCGCCAGTGCATCGCAGTACACGCTCGTGCCCACCAGCGGCTATAGCTACATGGTGCTTCAGCAAGCGAACGGCTCAGCCAGTTCGACCAACATCGTGCGGCTTTCCAGTACGTTTCTGTCCGCTGCGACGACTGCCGCCAAAGGATCGCCCAGCACCTATACATCTTCGCTGGTATATGCGAGTCCGGCCTTGACCGATTCCCAGATCGCGGCTCTACCGGATCAGACGGCGGTAGAATACCAATACTTTCTGGCGGGGAACACCTCAAGTGTTCCCGATGCGACCCAGTACTATCGAACTGAAGCGCGTCCGTTTACTTTGGCCGAATTTATCGCCTACACGCCAGAGTTACCCGCCTTGACCCAACCCTCTTCGGCGAGTCTCATTTCGAGCACTCTGGGAACCGCGCCCAATCTGTACTTTGCGCCGCCCTCGAGCGGGCCTCTGACCGTCGGTTGGTCGACACCCAGTGGAGCGCCACCGGTGAGTTCACTCAATCTCTTTGGATATGTCCCCGGCGTCCTCTCCTTCAATGACAATACCTCCGGAATCCCTTCAACGGCGAGCAGTGCACCGGTCTACTGCCAGGCGCAGACCTCGGCCGACCCTCACTGCACGGTCGGGAATTATGTGAGCGGTGATGCTCTCACCGGTATCCAATTGCAGGCGCCCAATCTCGACGCGACGAACTTCCAGAACTACTATATCGTTGAGGATCTTTATTGAGCGGCCTGCTCACGCTCTCTCGTGGATCGGGATCGATACCTTGTTGTGGCCCAATGGGCGGGCCTCGAGCCCGTTTGAATCAGCTTCAGGCGGGTTAGCCGCGAGAGATTGAACGACCCCGGGCGACATCAGAGTCATCGGCGAGTCAGGCTTCTTGTTCGGCGGAACGTTGTCTGTCCAAGGCGTCGCGCAACGCGCTTCGCGAAGTCACATCGAGTGCGCGATAGCAAGACGCCAGATGATTACGCACGGTGGCCGGAGAAAGCCCAAGATTTCTTGCGATCCGCTTATAGGACACGCCCTGGGCAAACTGGGTCGCGACGTCCATGCGCCGCGGAGACAGAACCTCCGTGGCGCGCCTTGTACCGGTACTGATCAGAAAGAGGTCCGATACTCTGCGGCCCCGAAAGGCGCACGCTCGACCTCGGTAGATCCCAAGGCCTGAACCAAATACCCGCTCCATGAGCGTTGGGGGCAAGTGCGAGCCGTCGAACTGTGGCCACTCGCGGCTGCACTGTTCGAGAAAGCCCTCCTGGACGGAGAGGATCCGACCGGATGAATCGACGAGCGCATCGAATCGTCCGTCAACCGGAAGTGCGCCTCTGGAGCCTGCGCGGTTGTCGTGCAGTAGTCGATTGATTTCAGAGGCTTCGCGTAGGTGCTGCAGAAAAGTCTCACAGCGCAAGCGTTCCGACTCGCTGAACAAGCGCGCCGGGTCGGATCGGTAGATTGAAAACCATTCGAACAACACGTCCGTACCACTGGTCAGCGCAGTGCAGAGGTAGTTCTGACGGCCAAATCGTTTTGTGTAATCACGCATCACCAGATCGGCCTTGCGCGAGAAGACCTGAGGAGCGTGCAGGTTGAAGGTGGTCCTTGGGGACTTTCGCACCATCGGAATGACCTTGTCGGCGCGATTAATCGATGCCCAGCACTGGATGGCCTCCGGATCGATGTTTAATGACCGGTTTGCAACGGGAACCACAGATAGCCCACCGCGTTGCGTACGGGTGTAGCCAGACCCCCAGTTGGCGGAATCGAAGCCAATCTCCGATCGCAACAGTCTGACCGCCTCGAGCTCGAATTCCGCAGTTGGAAGTTCCCGGGCGGCTCGAAAGAGAGAGAGCAGAACACTCTGGCTGCTTTGCAAGAATCACCTCCCAAGTTCCGGACGAATCTCTCGGCGTATTTAGGGCGATGCGTATCTCTGCGGATCGAGGGGAGTCAGGGCGCTGTCCCAGGTGCGCGCCGATGGAGATGGCGACTTCCGGCTCGGGAGAATCTGTTTGGCCGACTTGGATTTCTGGTTTGTTGGTCCGATTGTGGTGGGCTCGCTCTGAATCTGTCAATCACCCCTTGGTTGGTCGCACTGGTCTGTGCGGACGGCAATGCCGGGGAGAGCCCGGCCCTTTGTCACCGTTGCCCGATCGGTCGAGCCCAATGTGGAATGAATGAAAACCCATCGTTGGATCGGGAACTCCGATCGGTAATAGAGCCGATTAGGCCTGTCTTGGCCTGTCTTGGCCTGTCTTCGTCTCGAAAAACCCTTCAGTAGCCTAAACTTGAAGAACATCACCGTGGGCGCCCCCGCCCTGTCGGATGCACGAGAGTATTCATGCCCGAATTGTCGGACTTCTTCCGCCATAATTTTGTGTTCGTATTCCTGGGCTTCTTTGTCCTGATGTGGCTCGCGGTCACGACGCTCTTGGGCAGGACCTCGGGATGGTTCGAGCTGATGAAGGCTTTCCCCGATCGCGAGGAGACCGCGCTCTGGTCTATCTCGAGCCAGTCGGGGTCCTTGGGGAAAGTGTCCCTGCGCGGGATCCTGAAGATCAGTGTCTGTCCATCGGGCCTGCGCTTTGGCCTCTTGCGCCTCTTCGGGCCGTGGAGCCGGGACTTCTTCGTGCCCTGGGGGGAGATTCGAGTGCGCCGCGCCGAGCGTTTTTTTTGGAATACGGCTGAGCTGCAATTTGGCGCGGTGATCAAGGCTCGGCTCATCATCGAGGCGGACCTTGCCGATCGTCTGGCGCGCAAGAGCCAGGGCAACTGGCCGGAGA
>CAJCID010000133.1 GCA_903970305.1 Rhodospirillales bacterium
TCTTCCGATCTAGCGCTGCACCCAGAGCGGAGACACCTCCGACCACCACGGCTCCCTCTAAGGCACCCACCAGGGCGGCCACGACCGGACCGGCCATCGCGATGACGCCAAAGCCCGGGATCATGAAGACGGCTGGCGCGAGCAAGAGGCCCCAGATCCCGCCCCAAAACGCTCCGACTCCGCCCCAGGTCTTCATCCGATCACCGGTTGTGTAGAACCCGACAGGATGCTCCTCGGTGTGATATCCCTTGCCGACGATCGAGAGCTTCTTGACGTCAAAGCCGGCCTTGCCGAGCGAGCGGATGGCCTCTTCGACGGCCTGGTGGGTATTGAAGACATACACGGGTGATGTTTTTTGGGTCATGGTCGTTCCTTTTGGGGTGATCACAGCGGGGGTCCCTCGGAAAGGCCGGGGGCTGCACAGTGCTCAAGGTGCGGCGCCTAAACGCCAACGGGGGAATCGAATCGGGAAATGGGTGCCTTGCCGAGCAGCAAGCAACACGCGGCGCCTAAGCCGAAAGGGCGAGAAAGGCTAAGTAATCGAGGAGAAGCGAGCCCGCTCGTGGAGGGGCCCGCTCGGCAAACGAGACGCGCGAGGCAGGCCATCTCGCAAGAGTCGCTCAATCGGGTTCGCCGGTCGGTGCGTTGGCGAACTCTCCTCCGCAAGCGGCCAGTGCCGATCACTTCTGATTGAAAATAATCTAATCAGAACAATATATTACGGATTATATTTAAACTGAACTATCAGTATTCCAGGGGTTACTCTTCTTCTGTTCTTCCAGGTCAGGCTCGGATCCCGAAGTGGTGCCCAACAGGTATTGCTGGTAGACCCGGTCGGCCGCGCCGCTGCGCTTGACTTCGTTAAACGCCGACTGCAGGTTCTTCAACTCCTCAGGATTGCTCGAACGGTTCACGGCAATGAAGTGCCCGACCCCTTGGTCAACCTGGGTGAGTTTGACCAGCCGGTTGCGCGTGCCGAGGCTTCGCGCATGATGAGCCGCAGAGAGTTCGGTATCGATGATGAGATCGATGCGGCGTTGGGTGAGCTTCCAGAAGACCGTCTCGTCATCGTTGGAGACATCCAGGTTCAGTCCGACCGAGAAGCCAAGTTTGCGCGCGATGCCCTCGTAGCCGCCTTCGTGGGTCACTCCGAGCTGGTAGCCTGCTGCCTCGGCAACCGAACGGACCTCGATGTCACCACGGCTTGCGATTTTGAAGAAGTAGACGCTGCTCGGGGCGATCGGACCGATCCAGTGAAACAAATCCTCGCGCTCGGGCTTCTTCAGGACGGTGAAGAGCAGCGTGTTCGGGCGCTTCGATGCGGTCACGTAGGCTTCAGTCCAGGGCAGGATCTGAATCGGGGCGACCAGACGCGCACGCTTGAGCATCAAGCGCAGCAGTTCGGTCGTATAGCCCGTCGGATTGTGGTCCGCGTCGGCGTAATTGTAAGGGGGCCAGTTTTCTGTCAGGGCGACCCAGGGCTCCTGCGCGACCTTCTCTTCGGCAGAGCCCGTCACCTTCCTGACCAGATCCTTAAGCGAATTGAGCATGAGCTTCCCAAGGTGCAGGTTGCCCGAATTGTATCCTCAATGCCCAAGCCTAAGTCCCGGAAGGCGGCTTTGGCTGCGCGGCGGAGCCTGATTTGCAAAGAAATTCAAAAAAAGTGGGGACTTTTTGCATCCTGGATGCGAATAGTCAACATGAACCTAGTCAGAACCGAACCGAAGCCCAACCCCGCTGCGCTGCTCTGGGGCCTTGAAGGACTGCAGGGTCAGCGTCCGCCGCCGCTTCCTTCGGCGCTCCAGCGCGCGATCGTTGTTGACCCTGACATCGAGGCCGCCGAGCCGGTGTGCACGTATCTGGGGGGTGCTGGGTTTAGCGTTCGCCGTGTCGATTCGGGGGGCGAGTTGTTTCCGATGCTGGCCGAGAGCGATCCCGACCTGGTGGTGCTGAGCCTGAATCTTTTCGGGGAGAATGCCGTGCGGGTGTGCGCCAAGGCAAGGAGCTTAAGCGCAGCGGCGTTGGTGCTGGTGGCCACGCCCCGACGCCGGCATACCGCGCTTCTCGGCCTGGAGTCTGGCGCAGACGACTATCTCGTTAGGCCCTTTCTGGCGCGCGAACTGCTCGCGCGGGTGCAAGCGATCTTGCGGCGGCGCTCCCCGCAATCGCACTTGACGCACGCCGCCACGGCGCAGAGCCACCCCTGCTATCATTTCGGGCCCTATACGCTCTCGACTGCCAGGCGCGAACTGGTGAAGGCCTCGCACGGGGCGATCAAGCTGACGGGCGGGGAATTTCGCCTGCTCTCTACCCTTCTTGCCGCGCGCGGAGAGGTCGTGCCCTTCGATCGGATTGCGCAGGCCGGATCGAGACGGAGCGCCGCTGCGCACAGTATCGCCTCGAGCATCTATCAATTGCGCTCTAAGCTTGATCAGGGCGATGGCAGGGGATCGGTGATCGGTAGCGTCAGGGGTGTGGGCTACGTGATCAAGGTACGTATCGCCATCACCCATGAATAGCCGCCGCCAGACGGCGGCCCAGGGAGCAGTGCCGGCATGATCTGGAAGACCAAGGCAAGCGATGCCGAATTGATGGACCGGCTTGCCCAGGGCGACGAACGCGCCTTCACGCATCTTTACAGGCGGCACCAACGCGCCGTCTACGGCTTTGCCCTGCTCCTTGCGGGCAGCGAAAGCGCCGCAGCCGATGCGACCCAGGACGCCTTCATCGAATTGCTGAAGATTGGCGAGCGCTTCGATCCGGACCAGGGCAACCTTGCGGCCTGGCTGTGCGGGGTTGCGCGCAACTGCGTGCGGCGCCATCGGCGCGAGTTCGATGCACCGATCGAGTCCGATGAGACGCTCACCGAATCGCTCGGTGCGGCCGGTGACACCGGTTCACCCCTGGATACCCTCGAGCGGAGCCGGGCCACCGCTGCCGTGCGCCGCGGGCTCGCACGGCTCGAGCCGCACTATCGGGAGGTCTTGATCTTGTGTGCCTTGCAGGAATTCAGCTATGCCGAGGCTGCGGCGATCTGCGGCATCGAGGTGCACCTGGTGCGCTCGCGGCTTGCGCGCGGCAAAAGTCGGCTGGCTCTGCTTTTGCGGGAAGCCGAGCCCTGGCAAGAACGGCGGGCGGCATGAACGCTTATGGAGGTAATGTGATGAACATCAAACCTGATCCCCAAGCGGCCCGGGACAAGGCGTGGTTGGACGCGGGACTCGCGGGCTTGCGCGCGGAGATGGCGCGCCTGAAGGCCCCAGCGCGCATCGAGCGTGAGCTTTTCACGCGCGCACGACTGGCCCATCTGGGGCGTGCCCCATCGCCGTTATGGCGCATCCTGCTGCAGCAGTTCTTCGTGCCGGCGGTCGCGATTGGCGTGGTGCTCGCCCTCTTTGTGCCGTTTCTGGCCGGGGGCCCCTTGGCGCCCGATCTGAGCGGCGAGGCAGAACTTGCGCCCCAATCCGAGACACCCTTCTACGCGCTGGGCGGCACGAAGGCCGAACTCGACCTCAGCCAGGGCGTGGTCGTGGCCACCGAGCTGCCGCGCCGGATCCTGCTGGATTTCGGTCTGCCGATCGATCCGGGGCAACTCGGTCAGCCGATCAAGGCCGATGTGCTGGTGGGAGCCCGGGGCGAGATCCTCGGGGTCCGGTTTACCAATCGAACTGGAGAAGTAAAGTGAGTCGGACCAAGTCGGCAAAAAAGTCCGGGCGATGCAGGCCCTCGACGGCCCTCTTCTGGCTGGGGATGACCTGGCTGGGCTTGGCGACCTGCGCCTTCGCGGCCCCTGGAGATCGCGATCCGGTTGTGGCCCAGGCACGCGAGACGGCGCCCATTGATGCGCGCTGGGAGTTCATGTCTTTCGCGATGGCCTCTGAGAAGGTCGTCAAGGAGGCCCCTTACAGCGGGGAAAGTGTCTACGAATTTCATCAGGTCTTGGCCGATGGGAACCGGATCGACCGGCAACGTTCGACGCTCTTGTTTCGTGACCGTGAAGGGCGCACGCGCCAGGAGGTGAGTCAGCCGCATCCGATGGTGTTTCTGAACGACCCGACGACAGGCCGGCGTCTGATGCTCGATCCTCAAAATCACACCGCGGTGCTCCTGACCGGGGAGCGCGGCGGCCCTCCATCGGACAGCCCTTCCCAGGGATTCCTGGGATCGGTGGGCTCATCGATCCACCGGGCGTTCACTCACGTGGTCAGCTTAACCGGGATGGGCGGGGCTAGCGACTCCTCTGCACACAGCCAGGAGAACGCTTTGCCACTGCTGCCGCCGCACGCCGCAGATGCTCCTCCCCCGCCCCCGGGGGCGCTGGTCAGCGACGCGCCTCCGGGAGGCTTCGGTCCGGGTGGTCCTGGCCCCGGTCATCCGATGGGACCGGGTGGTGGGCCGGGTGGGCCGGGAGGGCCGGGAGGGCCCCCGGGACCGGGCGGCCCCGGCGGTCCGGGTGGCCTTGATGTCCAGTCATTACCGTTCCTATTTCGCGAGCCGCGCGGCCCGGGAGTGGTGACGGCATTGGGCGAGCGGGAATTTGATGGCGTCAAGGCCGAGGGCTCGCGCACCACTTGGACTATCGCCCAGGGCCAGGTCGGTAACGAGAAGCCACTCGTGTTGACCTCGGACGAGTGGTACGCACCCGATCTGCTGCTCGTGGTCTACTCGCGCGACTACGATCCCCGCGATGGTGAGACGATCTACCAGATCAAGAACCTAAAGCGAGCGGACCCCCCTGCCGAGCTTTTCGGGGTTCCTTCAGACTACAAGATCATCGTGGCCGCGCATGGCCCTGGCCCTCGCCCCCCAAGGCCGGACCACTGACGGATCGAGCGGCTGGAGGTGCGCAATGGGCGGCATAAATTAGACAATCCAAGCGCTTTTGGCCGATTCGGAGAACCCAGCCGGACACGGCGCGCGGTGGCCGGCTCGAAGACCCAACTTTTCGGCGCCGAATACCTCAGAACGGCAGAACCCAGACTTTCCTAAGAGCGGTCGCAGAGGGCGGAGTGGGTTTCTTGTAAATATAGATATTGTCAAAAGTTCTACTTTTGCTATACTCTATATATGCCCAAGACCGCCCGTGCCCTTCTACAGCTGCCACCGTCCACTTTAGGTGCCATCGAAAAGCTTGGCGCTGACCTCGCCGTGGCGCGCCTGCGCCGCAAGGAGTCCTTGCGGGCCTGGGCGCAGCGCCTGGGCGTGACTGTGCCCACACTGCAGCGGCTCGAAGCGGGCGACCCAGCGGTTGGCATCGGTATCGTCGCGACCGCGCTTTGGCTGATCAAGCGCGATGGCGAACTGGGAAATCTCGCGGCACCTGAACACGACCAAGGCGCCATCGAAATGGACGTTCGTGAAGCCATTGCGCTGGGCCGCGCACGCGCCCAGTCCTCCGCAGAGGCACGCTTGCGTGCCGCCGACAAATCGGGGCGCTAAGGTGCGGCTGGACGACTTGTATCTTTGGCACCTAGGTGACCCAGCCACACCGCGCTATGTCGGTGCTCTAAGACTGGTCGCCTCCGGCAAGGGCGTTTCGTTGCACTACGGCGCGCAGTGGCTGGCCAATGGGTTCGCGTTAAGCGAGGACCTCCCGCTTGTTGATAACGAGTTCTTGCCACCAGGGCGCCTCGCGGCTGACAGGCAACTCGCAGTCGGCGCGGTCGATGATGCGCGGCCCGACCGCTGGGGCGAGAAGGTGATCCGCTTCGTGGACAAGCCCAAGCGTCTATCTCTCATGGAATACCTGTTTTACGCCGGCGACGACCGATTCGGTGCGCTCGGCGTTTCGACTTCGTCGACGGCATACCGTCCTCGAGACGCGGGACCGCTGCCCCGCCTTGAGCAAGTTCAGCAACTCAGCGAGGTGGTGGCGAAAATTGAGGCCTCGCAGCCCATCAGCGCTCTGGAGGCGAGGATCATTGCGGGGGGAGGCAGTTCACTCGGGGGCGCGAAACCCAAGGCGCTCATCGAGATAGACGGCGCACAGTGGGTCATCAAGTTCTTCAACAACGTGCCCATCGACACCCCGCTCATCGAGCACGCGACGATGACGCTTGCGAAGCGCGCGGGCATCACTGTGGCCCAGACTCAAGTCATACGCCTCACTGGCGCGAACGCTCTTGCTGTTCGACGCTTCGACCGCGAACAAGGCGCGCGGATTCACAGCATCTCCGCCGGCACAGCCATCCGGGCGGCCACGCCTTCGGGCGCGGAGCCCGAGATGGGATACCCTGAACTGGCGCGAATTCTGCGCCGGGTCGGCAGCACCCAGGACGGCATCAACCTGAGGGACGCGCGCGAGCTCTTCCGGCGCATGGTCTTCAACATTCTGGTCGATAACACCGATGACCACGAGAAGAACCACTCCCTTCTGGTCGTGAATCCATTCGAGAATGGGCGTCTGAAACTGGCGCCCGCGTACGATGTCTTGCCGTCGAATTCGGGTCAGGGGTACCAGGAATTCATCTGCGGCGCCCAGGGCCGGGACTCGACGCTGGAAAACGCGATGTCGCAGTGCGCGGCATTCGGCCTCTCGACCGAGGAGGCGGCGGCTGAGGTAGCCGCGGTTGTTGCGATCGTGAACACCTGGCAGGAGCACTTCGCGCAGGCGGGTGTGACGCAGAGCGACATTGAGAGCCTGACCGAGCGTATCGACGGCGAAGCGCTCCTGACCCAGCGCAGCGAATTCGACCCGACACGGTTTAAGGCCTTGCCGGCAAAGCGCAAGCGAGCAAGCCCCTTTAGTCGAACCTGAAATGAGGCTCGGGTGAACTTCTGACGAGGCTAGCTTCGATCTGGTTGGCTTAGTGAAGGAATCCCAGAAATGTTCGTTTGTCTCGGTAATCCCAGAAACCAGACCGTACAAATTACATTAAATATGCAAGTTAAATTGTTGTATTAAAATACTTAATCTCTCTATCCGGTCTGCAAGAATGGCATCTTCGAACGGGGGAGGACGCATGCTACGAATGTTCGTGGTCCACGGCAGAGTGCAAGGGGTGGGTTTTCGCTGGTTCGTGAAGACCGAGGCTGCTCGACTGGGTCTGTCGGGCTGGACGCGCAACACCCAATCCGGCACAGTCGAGGTCTTAGCAGAGGGCGAGATCAAGGCACTCGATGATCTCGAGCGCAGCCTTCAACAGGGGCCTTCGGCAAGCCGGGTGAGTGCCGTCCAAGTCACGCAAGCGCCGCCGGCCGATGGTCCGCTACCGCATCCGTTTCGGGTGCTTTAGGGTGCCATAGGGTGCCATAGGGTACTTTAGGGTGCCGATTCGCGGCTTGGCCCCCACCCGGGCCCGCTCATTCCGGCGCCTTGCTGGAAAAAGGAATTTCGCTCAAGGACGAAAGGAAGCGGCAAGCATGGTTTCCAGTTCAGAGCGGCATTGGTCGGGATTTCGGAACCAGATCGTCTGGATCCCGAGCGCCTTTGCGGCCTCGATGTTCGGCAAGTTATCGTCAATGAAAACCGTCTTCCCCACCGGCAAGCGAAAGCGCTCCAACAGATGCAAGAAGATCTCGGGCTCGGGCTTGATCATCTTGACGTCCCCCGAGATCACTTTGCCATGGAAGGCCTCGAGGAATGCGTAGCGCTCCTCGAGGAAGGCGTAGGTGGAGGAGGGCATGTTGGACAGACAGTAGAGCGGCACTTCACGCCGCGCCAGGTCTTCGATCAATTCCACGGTGCCGGCCTTGGGGGTGAGCGAGTGTCGCACGGCCTCGAGCAGGGCCGCCAGTTCGGTGCCGGGCCGGCCGGTGCGCGCCTTTAAGCGCTCGACCATCTGGGTCTCATCGATCTTGCCGCGGTCCATCTGCAGCCAGTCCGGATGCGAGAACACGGCCGTCTTCATGAACCTTCTCGAGTCGGCATCGGCATAGAAGTCATGCAGGATCTTTTCGGGATCCCAGTCGAAGACGACACCTCCCAGGTCAAAGACGATCTTGTGCATGGCGCGCGAGACCTCTAGAGTGCCTCGGCCTCGCGGGGCAGCCAGACGGGTGCATCGGTTCCGAGGGGCACCGAAGGCTGGGACCAGTAGGCGGGCGTGCGCTCAAAGAGCGCCGCATGGCGGACCGCGCGCAACACCCCGAAACCCGAGGCACTGTCTTCGAGCACATCCGTAATATCGTCAAATCCCGGATCCGCGGCGCGAAACCCGTCTTCGATGCGACCTAGACGGCGCAGCCACTGGCCACATTGAGTCAAGGAGATCTGGACGTGCAGGCTCTGCCCGAGGCGGTGCTGGC
>CAJCID010000134.1 GCA_903970305.1 Rhodospirillales bacterium
GTACGACAACCTCGTTCTTACAGTGGCAAGAATTCTTCGTTTTTCAGAGGAGAAACCGGCTCAAACAGTAATTCTGAACCTGGAAATTACCGGTAGCCTAGATTGGGCGTCGTCCCGCTCAGAAAAGGAAACGCTTCAAAGCACGATGTCGTTGCATATGCAGGCCGATCCTCTAGGAGGAGGCTCCGCGCGAATTCGTGAAGAAATCTGAGTTACCGCCAAAGTTACCGTCAAGAAATCGTGGACCTGTGTCCGGCACGCACTCGGTACCCAAATGCGCATTTGGGCTTTTTGACCCCTAAGAGGACCCCAGCACCCCAGCTACCGCTACGGGCTTAAGTCCCAGTCCCTTGACTCCTCTACCTCTATGAGATATCTTATTGATATCCGATATAGAGGTGACTTTGATGTCCGTCCGTCAGCTAGTTGAACAAATTGCGTTTCGCTATCGTCCCGCCAATAGTCCGACCGGGGTGACTCGAGAGACGGCCAAGCAACTTGCAGAAGTCTTGGGCGTGGATGAAACCCAGGCGATCCATCTCGCGCTCAAAGAGCTGGCTGCGAAGTTGTTGCCACAGTACGAGGCCGATGATGGGCCATTGCGCGCAGCGCAACTTCGACAGATCAAAAAATTGGCCCCACAAGGGAAAAAGCGTTCTGTCCGTTCCGCTCTATTTGGTGAAGACCTCGTGTGACCTCACATTGGTGGGGCGAACCGACTGCGGGCGACATCGTCTGGTGCCATTTCCCTGACGACATCAGCCCAAAGGCGAAGCCTCGACCTGCTCTCGTGTTGGTCGTGTTCGACGACGATGCTCCTCAATTTCATGTGCGCGTTGCGTATGGCACCAGTCAACGAACTACGTCTTTGCACCGCGGAGAGTTTGCGATATTACGGCTGAAGAACAAGGTCGCGTACGAAACCGCTGGCCTTTCCTACGACACCAAGTTCGACCTTCGGCAGATTCTTGACCTGCCGTACACGACCGAATGGTTCTCAGTACCGCCAGCCGCGCCGCATGGACAATCGCCAAAACTGGGGCTCCTTCATCCTTCACTAATGCGCGCAATCGAAGCCGCGGCCCGGGCCGCGAGTAAATAGTGCGGCTGTGCACCATCGAGGATGCTTTCTCGGAGCAAGATGGTCGGAAAGAAGAGTTGGCGATCACCTATATCGCGAGCGGAGTAGCGGCCATAGGTTGATTGTGAAAGTGGTGGAGAAGAGGAGGATCGAACTCCCGACCTTCGCATTGCGAACGCGACGCTCTCCCAGCTGAGCTACTTCCCCATACGACCAGATTCTACAGAATATGGCGCGCTTGGCGAAAGCGATCTAAGAAGTTCACTGGCCGAATTTGATATGGGAGCGAGCACTAACTGCTATGGGCGCCCCTGGTTATGGACTTTCAAAACGACCGACACCGGCTCCCCGGCAGCTACCGGCGAAAGCCGGTTCACCGACCATGATGATCCGCTTGGCCTCTCTCGTCCTCTTCTCTTTTGCGGTCATCGCCAAGGCCGCCGACCTTCCGGACCCGCGCCTGACCCCAGGCCGGGTGGATGCCCGGGTGACACAGGAAAACATCGGGTCGACCATCTGTGTAAGGGGTTATACCCAGCGCGTGCGCCCCTCGCCTCACTTCACCAATTCGCTGAAACGGCGCCAGATCGTCCAGTACCACTACACCGACACCAATGTCCAAGATTATGAGGAAGATCACCTCATTCCTTTGAACATCGGCGGCCACCCGACGGGTGAATTGAACCTGTGGCCGGAACCCCGCGAGAGCGTCTGGGGGGCCGCGCGCAAGGATGAACTTGAATATGTGCTGCATCGGCTCGTGTGCGGCCGGCAGATCGGGCTGGCTGAGGCGCAAGCTGCGATCGCGACGAACTGGATCGCCGCGTACCACAGGTACGTTGGTTTAAGGGGACGTCAGAGCAACTCGGGAGTAGAGTGAATCTTCTTCCTGCGCGGAGATGACGGTTTGTTTTCGGGGCGCGCGCTGGCGCGATATGATTCAGCCGATTTGTCGGCGCGCCGAGAGTGCGGTGTGGAGGATGAACCTGACAAGTCACCGAGCACTCCAACCATCCCGATTAACGCACGGGGCAGCCCGGGATCTCACTGCAAGAATAAGAGGATTCCGCGCTCGAGCAATCCGTCCCAAGCCTACCCTACTGAGGATTCTCTTGAGATCGTCACGACGCTGGTGTTGGACCCGAAGGTCTTGTGCCTTTATCGCCGCATTCTTGCTTGTTGCTTTCGCGTCGGTGTCAGCGCAGGAGGCCGACGTCGCCTCTGCCACGTGGACGCCGGAGTCTTTCTGGATCGATCCGGGCCTATTCTCTTATCACTTTGACCGTCACGCCGGCTACCGAGAGGACAACTGGGGAATCGGCGGACAGATCGGATTTGAGGACAATCTCGCTCTTTTGGGCGGAACATTCCTGAACAGCGACAATCGTCGTTCACATTACGCCGGAGTGCTCTGGCAGCCTTATGAGTTGGCTGGAGTGCGCCTGGGTGGCGTTGCCGGGGGATTTGACGGTTATCCTTACATGCGCAATGGTGGCTGGTTTCCGGCCTTGCTCCCGATGGCCAGCGTGGCTTATGAACGTGTCGGCGCCAATCTGACGGTCGTGCCCAACTATAAGAACCGGCTCCATGGGGCCGTCGTCTTGGAACTCCTTTTCAAGCTCTGGTAGGGCAGGCCACCTCAACCTTAGGAATCTGGATCTGGGGACTGGATGTGGCAGACTGATCGTCGCGCCGCGAGCCGTATCCCGTGCGAACAGTTTCTATTCCACCCAATGGGGCGAGGGGGCCTCCCATCGGCCTTCCTCGCAGAGGAGAGACACTTGACCATTTCAGCTCTCGAGGAGTTGTTGACTCCACTTTTGCCGGGACTTCTTGGTATCCGACTCGTCGAGGCCAGCCCCGAGAAGGTCGTGGCCACCATGGAAATCAGGACTGACCTGTGCACGATCGGCAACATCGTCCACGGCGGCAGCTTGATGGCGTTTGCCGATACGCTGGGCGCGATCGGTACCGTCTTGAACCTGAATGCCGACAAGCGTACGACCACTGTCGAGTCCTCGACGAAGTTCATCGGATCGGCTCCGGTCGGATCGACCGTGACGGGCGAATCTACGGCCTTTCACCGGGGACGGACCACGATGGTCTGGCAGACGACAGTGCGCTCCGAAGACGGGCGACTGTGCGCTGTAGTGACCCAGACACAGCTGGTACTGGACGCCGAAGGCGCCTAGCGCGCGACCCGAGACTTCTGCTTTCGGGTGGAGCGGCATAGGCCGTCCTTTTGGGGACCTTGGCCGCCGAAACTGTGAAATAGTACAGAATCAAGGCGTTGCGCACCCGTGATTGCCCACTGGACACCGAGGTCTGTTACCTTAACGGTTCATGCGCTTTACAAAGAGTCGATGATGACTGCAAAACGTGTCAGCGTGATCCTCCGCGAGATGACCGAGCACATGGCCAGCCAGGGCTCCAAGCCGGTGGAGTGGCGCTTTGAAGTTCTGGGGGCCGCAGAAGTTTCGGGTCGCATCGGATCGAAGGAAGGTTCCAGCGCAGTCGGAGTCCTGTTTGAGGCCTATAGCGCTCGCGATGCGCACGACGTCGAGTGCGAGTTGTTGAAGCTGGGCTGCGTCTGCGAGAATCCGGGGGACGATGTCACGAGGAATTTCATCTGGATCGAGCGGTGCAAGGTGCGTCTGGACGCACCAGAGGGCGCTGAGACGGTCCCTCTGCGCCGCTGATCAGCCGAAGAAGTGTGTGCCCTTTGTGTGCCCTTTGGCGAGTGCGGCCGAATCAATTACGCGAGTGTGAGACCGCCGTCCACGTGCACGACCTGACCGGTGATGTGACTGGCCCCGTCACTGAGTAGGAACCGAATTGCCTCCGCGATCTTCTCTGGCGTGGCGATTCTCCCCGAAGGAGTGCGCGCTGCAGCCATCGTCCAAGCCGCAGCGTTGCCCATGCGCGTCGCATCCTTACGCGTATAGCCCGGAGCGACGCAATTGACTGTGATACCCGTCGCGGCGAGTTCGGCCGCCGCGCTCTTGGCGATGGCCTCCATCGCAGCTTTGGCTGCGGCCGTCTCGGGAAACGGGGTATCCGCGTCGAATCGATGCGCGACAAAGGAACTTACGCCGACAACCCGACCCAGCGCGGAGGCTTGAAGCGAGGGGACCGCGTGGCGGATGAGCGCTGCGAAAGTCAGTGGCATGACTTCGAACGCCCGCGAAAGCGACTGCCAGGTGCTGGCGCAGATCCCTTCCTGCAAGGCATAGCCCGCATTGCTGACGATCTGATCGAGCTGGCCAAAATGTTCGAGCGTCCCCTCGATCAGATGGCGCACCGCAGATTCATCGCCGAGTTCGGTGTAGAGCACATGGCACTCGCCAGCACCCAACTCCCGACAGGCGCCGACTACCTGTTCCATGGCCGCTCCCGCCTTGGCGTCGCTGCGCCTTGCATGCAGGACCAAGCGACGTTCGTCTGCGGCCAGGCGCCTGGCGAGGGCCGCACCAATACCCGAACTTGCCCCGGTAATCAGGACCACGGGGGCAGTGGAGGACGATTTGGACATCGGGTTGATCCGGGTGGGGCGATGCGCCCTCATTTTCTAGACAAGCTAGCCTACAGGAAACTGAAGTCGGCTGGTGGTTCGCCCTGCCGATCGGGGCTGGGATCGGGGTGGGCGATCAGGACGCACCCTTGGAGCAAACCGGGCGCGTGCGTTAGCATTGGCGCACAGATCGAGCCGAAGGGGTCACGTCAATGAGCAGTCGTCGGCAGTTTTTGTTGGGCTTGGGCGGGGCAGCGGCGGGACTGTGGGAGCCTCTTGCGCAGGCCCAGAGCAGTCCGGGGGTCGAGTCCGCCTGGGCGTGCACCATGTAGGCATCATCGGCCTTCATTTTTACTTCGACGGCGAAGGACTGGCTGACGGCCAGGAACTTGTCGACCGGGATGCCCGTGAGTTTGTTGTAGACCCTGGCGGCATCCTGAATCGTGGGCT
>CAJCID010000135.1 GCA_903970305.1 Rhodospirillales bacterium
ATATCGCCGATCGGGTGCTCATCATGTACCTCGGCCGGATCGTGGAGTCGGCCCCGGCCGACGAACTGTTCGCCTCGCCCAATCACCCCTATGCGCAGGGACTTCTCGTGCTCGCACCCTCGCTGGAAGTGAAGAAGAGAAGCTATGCCGCGATCCAGGGGGAATTGCCCTCGCCGCTCGAGCCACCCGCCGGCTGTGCGTTCCATCCGCGCTGCCCAGAAGCCATGCCCCGCTGCGCGCGCGAGGTGCCTCGCTTGAAGCGCATAGCACCCGGGCGCCTCTCGGCATGCCATCTGAACGACGGGTCCTGACTCGATGGTGCATTGCAGCAAGACCGGGTTCGTCGCGACCTTGAATGGTTTCAAAGGGAACCTAAGACCGGCGCCTTCGCGGGCGGCGCGTCTCGGCACCCACTGCCGGAGCAGGGTAGAATAATTTTTTGAAGCCGAAGGAAATCGACATGAATACGGTCACCGAGCGAGGCCTGTCCACACAAGGCCCACGCCCGACGGCGCTTGCCCTGATCGAGCGCCTCATCGGGTTTAACACCGTCTCGCGCGAATCCAATCTCGGGCTCATCGAATGGGTACGCGATTACCTGACCGGATTGGGTGCCACCACCCGGCTGAGCTACGACTCCACGGGCAAGAAGGCGAACCTCTTCGCAACTCTGGGCGAGGGGCGCAGGCCCGGTCTGATCCTGTCGGGCCACACGGACGTCGTACCGGTCGACGGGCAGAATTGGGATACCGATCCCTTCGTGGCCACGATCAGGGAGGGGCGTCTCTACGGACGCGGTTCGGCCGACATGAAGGGCTTTCTTGGCTTGGCGCTCGATGCGGCCCCGGGTTACCTGGCTGCGATGGAGGCTGGCACGCTCGAGAGCGCGATGCACTATGCGCTGAGCTATGATGAGGAGGTCGGATGCCTGGGTGTGCGCGGCTTGATCCGCGACCTTGAGGAGATCGGCATGAAACCGGCCGGCTGTATCGTCGGCGAACCGACCTCGATGCAACCCATCGTCGCACACAAGGGAACGCATCGCTTTCGCTGCCTGGTGCACGGGCGCGAAGCGCACTCGAGCTATGTCACCCACGGCGTCAACGCAATCGAGTACGCGGCTCAGCTGGTCGTGTTCATCCGCCAGCTTGCCGATGAGCTCGCGCAAAACGAGACGCGCGACTATGGCTTTACGGTGCCCTATACGACGCTGTCGACCGGAGTGATCCGCGGCGGCATCGCCGCTAACGTGGTACCGAAGGACTGCGAGTTCCAGTTCGACATGCGGACCCTGCCCAATGCGCGGGCCGCGGAGCTCGACGCGCGGATTCGGGCGCGCGCAGCCGAGCTTGCGATGCAGATGCAGCATGTGGATCCCGAGTCGGGCATCGAGCTCGAATGGTCGAGCAGCACCGATGGGCTGAACGCCTCCGAAGAGGAGGCCATTGTGCAGCTCGCCATGCAGTTGTCCGGTGAGCACACGACAGGGCGCGTGTCCTACGGCACCGAAGCGGGCCTGTTCCAGAAGGCCGGTATTCCTTCGGTGATCTGCGGGCCAGGCGATATTGCCGAGGCGCACCGGCCAAACGAGTTCGTGGCGCTCGAACAGCTCGCCCGCTGCGAGGCCTTCCTTGGAAAGTTAGGCGCCCAGACCCTGGCTGCGCGCTGAGCGGGGCCGGGCCATGAACGCGCCGGATGCCATTCAGATCGTCAAGGGCGCGTGCCCGCACGATTGCCCCGATACCTGCGCTTTGGAAGTTCATGTGCGGGATGGCGTGGCGATCAAGGTCGCAGGAGCCGCCCTGCATGCGCCAACGGCCGGGTCTTTGTGCACCAAGGTCGCGCGCTATCCCGAGCGCACCTACCATCGTGATCGCGTCCTGAAGCCATTGCGGCGCATCGGAGCCAAAGGGCAGGGCCGCTTCGAGCCGGTGTCCTGGGACGTGGCGCTTGCGGATATCGCCCAACGTCTGACCGGAATCGCGCGCCAGGATCCAGAGCGCATCCTCCCCTACAGCTATGCCGGGACCATGGGGCTGGTCCAGGGCGAATCGATGGCCCAGCGCTTCTTTCACAAGCTCGGTGCGAGCCTTTTGGACCGGACGATCTGCTCCTCCGCGGGATCGGCCGGGATGGAGCTCACCTTGGGAGAGCGCATCGGGGTGGATCTTGAGAACGTCGATGAGGCCCGCCTTATTGTCCTCTGGGGAGCCAACCCGATCACCTCGAGCGTGCACTTCTGGAGTCGTGCCCAGGAGGCCAAGCGTCGCGGCGCAAAGCTCGTCGCCATCGATCCCTATCGTTCCTTGTCCGCTGAGAAGTGCCACGAACATATCGCGCTTTGGCCGGGCACCGACAGTGCCTTGGCGCTGGGTCTCATGCATGTGCTGATCGATTCCGATCTTCTGGACCGGGACTACATCGCGCGTCATACCCTGGGCTTCGATGGGCTCAAGGAGCGGGTCTACAATTACGATCCGGCGCGCGTGGCAGACCTGTGCGGCATCGACCCCCGTCAGATCGTCGCGCTCGCCCACGATCTGGGCACCATCGCTCCGGCGCTGATCCGCATGAACTATGGCATGCAGCGCACCCGCGGCGGCGCCATGGCGGCGCGCAATATCGCCTGCCTGCCCGCCCTCACCGGGGCGTGGCGCCATCCTGCCGGCGGCGTGATGCTGTCGACATCGGACAACTTCGAAATCGACCGTGCCGCCCTTCAGAGGCCTGATCTGCTCGGCTCACGCCAGCCGCGCACGATCAATATGAGCACGATCGGGCGCGCCCTGACGCAGGCTGACCCGCCGATCGATGCGCTCATCGTCTACAACTCGAACCCGGTTGCTGTTGCACCGCAATCGGCAATGGTCGCAGAAGGATTTGGCCGACCCGATCTGTTCACGGTGGTCCTCGAACATTTTCTGACCGATACGGCCGACTACGCCGACTATGTCCTGCCCGCCACCACCCAGCTCGAGCATCTGGATGTCGTCAAGCCCTATGGCCACTACTACATGATGGCGAACAATCCGGCCATCGCGCCCCTTGGCGAGGCCAAGCCGAATACCGAGATCTTCCGGCTCCTGGCAGAGCGCATG
>CAJCID010000136.1 GCA_903970305.1 Rhodospirillales bacterium
CCGCCCCGCGGCGTGATGCGCAGCCAGTCGCCGTGACGCCAGACTCCCGGGAAGGTCTCGAAATAGCTCTCGCGATAGCGCTTCTCGGCGGGGTCGTTCCAGAAGTAAAGGGGCATGGAGGGCAGCGGTTCGGTACAGACCAGTTCGCCCACCTCGTCGACCACAGCCTCGCCCAAGTCGTTAAAGGCAAAGACTGCCGCACCCAGGCTGCGGCACTGCATCTCGCCCACAACAATGGGCAGCATCACATTGCCGGCCAGAAAGGCTCCGGCAAAGTCGGTCCCACCAGCGATCACTGCGAGCCAGATGTCGGCATCCACCTGATCGTAAATCCAGCGGTAGCACTCGGGCGACAGCGGTGATCCGGTCGCCCCGAGTGCGCGCAGGGCACTGAGGTCAGCGAGCGTACGCGGCTCAAGTCCTGCTTTCAGGCAGGCGGCGAAAAATGCCGCCCCGGCTCCGAAAAAGCTCACCTGATTGCGTCCCACAAAACGCCACAAGCTCGACCAGTCGGGCCACCCTGGATTGCCGTCGTAGAGGCACAGCGTCGCCCCCACCAGGAGTCCTGCGACCTGGGAATTCCACATGATCCAGCCGGTGCTCGAATACCAAAAGAAGCGATCACCCGGGCCCAGGTCGTTATGCAATGCCGTCCCTTTTAGCCCTTCGAGCAGGATCCCTCCGTGGCTGTGAACAATCGGCTTGGGCATGCCCGTCGTGCCCGACGAATAGACCACCCAGAGCGGATGGTCGAAGGGCAGCCATTCGTAGGACAAGGGGACCTCGTCCGAGGTCAGGCTCGACCAGCCGAGGGCGTCGCGAAACTCGCTGATCTCAACGTGGGCATCCAGACACGGCACCAGAACCAGCTTCTCCACGCTCTTGAGTTCGTGCAGGAGTTCACGCACGACGGCACGCCGGTCATGCTCCTTGCCGCCATAGCGATAGCCGTCACAGGCGATCAGGATGCGCGGCGCAATCTGACGGAATCGGTCCAGCACGCTCACCGGTCCCATGTCTGGCGAGCATACCGACCAGATTGCGCCGACACTCGCAGTGGCGAGGAAGGCGACGATGGTCTCGGGAATGTTCGGCAGGTAGGCTACGATCCGGTCACCCGGCGCTATCCCCAGGCCCCGGAAGGACGCCGCCAGGGAGGCCACTTCGCGCTCGAGCTCGGCCCAGGACAGGCGGATCGTTCGGCCCGTCTCGTCTTCGAAAATCAGGGCATCGCGCGCCGCCGTCGAGTGTCGGAATACCTGGTCGACATAGTTGACCGTCGCACCTTCGAACCAGCGCGCTCCTGGCATCGAGCGCTCCTTCAGAACCTTCTCGTGTGGTGTCGGGCTTTGGATGTCGAAGTAATCCCACACCGACTGCCAGAATGACTCGAGATCGGTGACCGACCACGACCAGAGCGCGGCATAGTCTGGAAAATGCAGATCGCGCTCCTGCGCAAGCCAAGCCATATAAGCCGCCATTTGCGAAGCGCTTTTGCGGAGCTCCGAAGGCTCCCAGATGATTGGGGCTTGCACAGAATCTCCTCAGGGAACCGGCGGCTTCGCGAAGTGACGGTTCAGATTATAGGACGGCACTGGCCTAGGGGTCCTGTCGGGACTTCGCATCGATCCGATTCCGAGCGCCTGACGCGGTGCTGCCTGCGCGGGGTATGCGCCGTGCGCCGGGCTTGCCCAAGGCACGGCTGGCGCGCGCCGCCTTGCCTCGCACCTCGGGCTCGACCAGCGCCGCGGGCATCGGCCGGTCGAGCAGGTCCACCACCCGATCGATGGCCCGATAAATCTCCTCCAGACCCGAAGGACCCAGGATCTCCTCGATGCGCCGATATTGCGCGTCGATGAGCGGCGATACACGGCCAACGAGTTGCACGCCGCGTCCGGTCAAGGCGATGATCTGCCGGCGCTGATCCACCTCGGACCACTCGCGGCTGACAAGTTGCATCTGTTCAAGTCGGGTGAGGATGCCCGTAAGACTCGGGCTGAGTATCTTGCAGGCATCGGCGATCCGACCGGGTTCAAGGCCCGGTCGCGGCGCTGCCGCAAGGATGCGCAGGATGCGCCACTGCTGATCCGTCAGATGAAACTGCTTGAGGATCGGACGGAAGTGCGCCAGGACGGCCTCGCGCGCGTGGAGCAGCAAGAGGGGCAGATTGCGGTGCTCAGGATTGCCAGGGTGCATGACTTACCTCTGGTAGCTGGGATCGATTCGATCGATGCGTCGCACCAACGCTGCGAAGACGTCCTCACCGGCACCAAAGCGCGGATCGAACTGCAGTGCGTCACGAGTGCAGCGCTTCTGGATATCAACAGGAATCGGCACTACTGCTCCCATCGCCATGGAGGCCACCTGGATCTCGCAGGCCCGGTTGAGCAGCCACAAAATTGAAAACGCCTGCGGAATCGTGCGACCCCAGGCAAGCAGACCATGGTTGCGCAGAATCACGGCGGGCCGATCCGCGATGGCCGCTACGAGGCGCGGCCCTTCTTCGGCATGCAAGGTGATGCCCTCAAAATCGTGATAAGCGACCTTGTCGTGCAATTGCGCGGAATAAAAGTTGCTCATCGACAGCCCTGCCGCGCTACACGCGACGGCCATCCCTGCGGTGGTATGCGTGTGCATAACGCAGTGCGCTGCCCCGATCCCCCGGTGCAGGGCGGCGTGTACGGTGAATCCCGCCGGATTGACAGGCCAGATCGACGGACCGATCCGATTACCTTCGATATCGATCTTCACGAGGTTCGAGGCACACACCTCGGTGTAATGCAGCCCGAAAGGGTTGATCAGAAAGTGCCCTTCGGGTCCAGGCAGACGCACGGTGATATGGTTATAGATCAGTTCGGTCCAGCCGAGCTCGGCAAAGATCCGGTAGCAGGCGGCCAATTGCAGGCGTAGCGCCCACTCCGGTCCGGCGCGGCTGGGCTCTTCTTTAGCGTCTGCTTGCTCTGGCGTCATCCGCGAGCTCCCGTCTTGGGTGTCGGCGCTGTGACTTGCGTCCCGACAAAGCGCGCGGCCAAGGACTCGGCGGCACGCGCGAGGAGCGTCACATCCGCTCCGACCGCGACGAAGCGGCAGCCCATTTCGAGGTAGCGCTTGGCGGCCGCCTCGTCAAAGGCGAGTATGCCCGAGGCCTTGCCGGCGGCATGGATGCGGCCGATCGCACCATCGATGGCAGTCTGTACTTCGGGATGACCGGGATGGCCCAGGTGGCCAAGCGACGCCGCGAGGTCCGCGGGCCCGATGAAGATCCCATCGACACCGTCGACCGCGGCGATCGCCTCAAGCTGTTCGAGAGCCCGGGCCGACTCGATCTGAACGAGCAGGCAGAGCCCCGCATCGGCGCGCTCGAGATAGCCCGGTGTGCGATTCCAGCGCGAGGACCGGGCGATCGCACTACCGACCCCCCGGATACCGTGGGGTGGATAGCGAACGGCTGCGACCAGTTGACGTGCCGCGTCGGCCGTCTCGACCATGGGTACGAGGAGGGTCCTGGCACCGATATCGAGGATCTGCTTGATGAGGGAGACCTCGCCCCTGGGCGGGCGGACCACCGGCATCACGGGATACGCCGCGAGCGACTGGAGTTGGGCCAGCATGCTGCGTAGATCATTGGGCGCATGCTCACCATCGATGACGAGCCAGTCGAATCCGGCTCCAGCAACGAGTTCGGCCGCATAGGGATCGGCAAGCGCCATCCAAAGCCCGATCTGGGCCGGGCCCTCGGCCAGGGCCGTCTTGAAGGAATTCACCATCGGATCGCTTTGGCTCATCGATGCTCCCAGCCGTTAGGCACCGGTGAATCGGCAGGCGATCGAACCGAGCTCGCCATAGTCGATGTGAAAGGTATCGCCCGCCCGAGCGGCGACGGGCCGCGTGAACGAGCCGGCCAAAATGACCTGACCGGGCTCAAGCGCGACCTCGTGCGCCGAGAGCTTGTTGGCAAGCCACGCCACGCCATTGCCCGGGTGGTTCAGCACAGCAGCGGCCACTCCCGATTCCTCGATCACCCCATTGCGATAGAGCAGGGCCGCGACCCAGCGAAGATCGACCTCTTGGGCCCGCACGGGCCGACCACCCAGGACGAGCCCCGCATTGGCCGCATTGTCCGAGATCGTGTCCACGACCTTGCGCGGCACCCGGGTCTCGGGATCGATCTGGTGGATGCGGGCATCGATGATCTCGATGGCCGGTGTGACGAAATCCGTCGCTGCAAGGACATCGAAGAGAGTACAGTGCGGACCCTGGAGGCGTCGCCCCAGGACAAACGCGAGTTCGACCTCGACCCGCGGGACGATGAAGCGGGCCATCGGGATGTCCGAGCCGTCCCGGAAGAACATCTCCTCGAGCAGCACGCCGTAGTCGGGTTCGTCGATTTGGGAGGACTGCTGCATGGCGCGTGAGGTGAGGCCGATCTTGTGACCTCGCACGCGCTGTCCCTGCCCAAGCTTCAGGTCGATCCACGCGCGCTGGATCGCATAGGCATCGTCGATGTCGATCTGCGGCCATTCCAAAGAGAACTGGCGTAGCTGCAGCCGCGTGCGCTCGGCTTCGGCTAATCGGAGCGCGGCACTCTGGATGACGGTGGGTTCGAGCATCTCGGGCACCTCTAGCGCGGCGTATAGCGCGCATGAATGTTGTTGAGCTTGAACGTGCCGTCCTCGCCGAATTCGGCGACCTCGAGGGAAAGTGCCAGATAGCGCTCGCGATACAGCGGCGCGAAATGCGCGCTGATCATCTCGAAGAGGGCGTGTCCGATCTCCTTGCGGACCCGGGCCGGGCGACCCTGTGCGATACGGAGCGTCGCATGCACAAAGGCATCATCGGCCGACCCGTCGGCCACGCAGTATTGCGTGAGCTTGATGGCGCGCGAGCGGATTCCGCCGATCGGAAATACCGGTCCGGTGTCGCTCTGGGCGGCGGCCAGGACACGATTCGACTTGCTGAGCAGGCCCGGAATATCTGCGGAGGGGTCGAGGTTGTCCGTATATTCGATCACCAGATGGGGCATGGCAGACTCCGATAGACAGGAAATTCAGTTCGCAGCACGCGCCTCGTGCAGGCTGCCCTGAGGCCGGGATTGCACCTCCATCACGGCGACTGTGCAGCCCACTGCATAAATGGGAATCGGCTCGTAGAACCAGACGTGGCCACTGCCGCCCGAGGCCGCGGCCAGACTGATGAAGGTTCGGATCTCGAAACCACCCTGACCGGCCTCCCGATACGTCTGGGCGTCGGTGTAGGAGAGCAAGGCAGCGCGGTCGTTGCGCGACCAGCGCTCCAGGAACTCCCGGTCAAAGGCGACGTTGATCTTTCCCGACTCCGGGGTGCAAGGCCAGTGGGAAAGCCCTCCGGTGGCCACCACGGCGACCCGTTCCGGTAGTGCATCGAGGGCGCGCCGCAAGGCCTCGCCGAACGTCCAGGCCCGCGCAAGCGGGGTCAGCGGGGGTCCCTGACAATTGATGTTGACCGGGATGACAGGCAGCTGGAAGTCAGGCGTCAGAAAGTGCAGAGGCACCATGATGCCGTGATCGAATTTCCACTCTTCAGAATAGGCCAGATCGATCTCGCCCAACAGGCCCTCGATGAGCACCCGCGAAAGCCTCGGGGCGCCCGGGATCCGGGTGCGCCGGATGGCAAGCCATCCCTCGTCCTCGATCGGGCCCTCGTAGTACGGTGCCATGCCCATGGCGAATGCGGGCATGTTGTTCATGAAAAAATTGGCGAAATGTTCAGCAGCGATGACGACCAGCGCGTCCGGGCGGCTTTCCTCGAGCGCCCGGCGCAATGCTCCGAGGTGGCCGCGAAAGGCGTCCTTCAGACGCGGATCGGCTCGCTCGGCCCGACCGGTGATACCCGGTGCGTGACTGAGGGCGCCGGCAAAGACCATGGTCATGGCGTGGCCGCGCTCATCGCGTAAATCCCGGCCCGAACGGGTCCATGACGGCGCAACCCCTCGCGCATCGCCTCAAGGTAGTCGTCCCAGGCTAGACCGATGAGCGCCGCATAATGCATGAGCAACTGACCATTGACGCCCAGCACGTACAGGAGCCCGACGTCCCTCGTCAGGAAGGCCGAACGCTCCTCGTCGGTCAAATCGAAGCCGCTGAGCAGGCCCGGCAGATCGGTCGCGAAGTGCGCCTGTACCGACGGGTCACGATTGAGGCTGTAGAGCAGCTTTTGTGTGTAGTACAGCGTCATCGATGCCCCCCTTCACCGACGCCCCAACGCGGGATCGGGTGCTCTCCGAGAGAGACGCAGACGTTCTTGATCTCGCAGAAGGTCTCGAAGCTGGCGTGCCCGCCCTCGCGGCCGATCCCCGAGTCCTTGATGCCGCCAAAAGGCTGGCGCAAGTCGCGCACGTTTTGGCTGTTCACGAAGACCATGCCGGCCTCGATTCCGGCCGCCAGGCGATGAGCCTTCCCGAGATCTTGGGTCCAGATATACGAGGCAAGCCCATACGGAATCTCGTTGGCGAGCCTGAGGCCCTCGGCCTCGCCTTCGAAGGCAATGATGCAGGCCACGGGGCCAAAGATCTCCTCCTGGGCGATGCGCATCGAATTCGTGACGTCGGCGAACACCGTGGGCCGCAGAAAGTGGCCCGCCTGGACGCGCTCGGGTAATGCTGTGGGGGCGCTTCCGCCCGCGACGAGCCGCGCGCCCTCCTGCTGCCCCAGATCGATGTATCCGGTGACCTTGTCCCAATGGGCGCGGGTGATCAGCGACCCGAGCTGCGTCTCCTCCAGGCGCGGATCCCCGACCGTGAGACGTTGCGCTCGGCTGGCAAATTCGTTGACGAAGCGCTCGTAGATCGGGCGCTCAACGAAAATCCGCGAGCCCGCCGTGCACCGCTCGCCGTTGAGCGAGAAGATCGTGAAGAGCGCAGCGTCCAGGGCACGATCGTAATCGGCGTCCTCGAACACCAAGACGGGCGACTTGCCTCCCAGTTCCATCGAGAGCTTCTTCATCCCCGCGTGGGCCATGATGCGCCGTCCGGTGGCCGTGCCCCCGGTGAACGAGATCGTACGCACATGGGGATGTTTGACGAGCGCCTCGCCAGCCAGCCGGCCGGTGCCGTGCACAACATTGAGCACTCCCTTCGGCACGCCCGCTTCGAGGGCGAGCTGACCGAGCCGATCGGCGCTCATCGGCGAGAGCTCGGACATCTTCAGCACCGCGGCATTACCCAATGCGAGACAGGGTGCGACCTTCCAGGTCGCCGTCATGAAGGGTACGTTCCAAGGGGAGATGAGACCGCACACGCCCACCGGTTGGATCAGGGTGTAGTTCAGCAGCGAGCGGTCGACCGGATAGCATTGGCCATCCATGCGTGTGGCAACCTCGGAGAAGAAGTAGAAGTTCTCGGCCGCCCGCGGGATCAGCTGAGTGCGGGTCTGGTGGATCGGCAGTCCCGTGTCATCGGTCTCCAAGAGCGACAGTTCAGGCACCTCGGCTTCGATGAGTTCGCCCAGGCGGCGCATGATGCGGGCGCGCTCGCGGGCCGGGCGACCGGCCCATTTGGGAAACGCCTCCCGGGCTGCCTCGACCGCGCGGGCGATTTCTGGCTCCTCCCCTGCTGCGACTTCCGCCAAGACCTCCCCGGTGGCCGGATTGAGGTTCTCGAACACATGACGGCTTTCAACCGCCCGGCCGTCGATCAAATGGCTAATCATGCTGAAACCTCCCTGCTTCGGGGCTGGATCCCGTCGCGTGCTCGTCCTCTTCGATCTGGTTGACAAGCTCTCCGATGCCTTCGATCGCGCACACGACCTCATCGCCGCCACGCACGTCCGCCAAGCCCTGGGGCGTGCCGGTCAGAATCAGATCGCCAGGCGAGAGCGTCATGAATGCCGACAGATATTCGATCAGAAACCCGATATCAAAGATCATGTCGCGGGTATTGCCGGATTGCGTGGTCTTGCCGTTGACGCAGGTCGAGAGCGCGAGGCTCATCGGATCAGCGATGGCTTCGCGATCCACGAGCCAGGGGCCGATCGGCGTGCAGGTATCACGGCTCTTGACGCGCAGGTTCGGACGATAGTAGTTCTCAAGGTAATCGCGAATCGCGTAGTCATTGGCGACCGTGTAGCCTGCCACGACCTTGAGTGCATCGTCGCGCGAGACCTGCCGGGCCGTTTGTCCGATGACCACCCCGAGTTCGCATTCATAATGCATGTGGGTCACGCCGGCCGGCCTGCGGGTCTTTGCCTTGTGTCCGATGAGCGAGTTCACGCCCTTTAAGAAAACCAGCGGTTCCTTCGGTGGCTGGAATGCCAGTTCGCTGGCATGATCCGCGTAATTCAGCCCGAGCGCGAAGATGGTCCTGGGTACCGGTGTGGACGCAAGGGGCGGCAGCCACGTACAGGCCGCCGGGTCCGGAAAGCGCCCATCGTAGAGGCGCAGCCGACCTTCGTCCTCGAAAGCATCGTGGACTTCGCCCTGCCAGCCAATCCGCGCCCGCTTCTGGCCTCGCGTCAAGATGGATACCATCGCCTCTTCCCTACCCTCGTTGGGGGTCGAGGAGTTCTTCGCCCACCAGCGGGTTCTCGACCATCCCCACCCCTGGAACCTCGATACGGACGCGGTCGCCGGGGCGGCCAAGCGGACGGTCCGCCCCGGGAGCCAGAAGCAGCACATCGCCCGCACGCAGAGTCATGAACTGGGTGATCTCCGCGATCAGCTCGGCGGTGCGGCGTTGCAGTCCTGCGGTGCTGGTTTCGGCTCTCAAGACGCCATTCACAAAGGTGCGCAACACCAATGCATCGGGCGAGCGGACCGCTGCCCGGGGCATGATCCAAGGACCGATGGGACAGAATCCGTCGCGACAGCGCTCGCGGATGGCCGGCCGGTAGAAACTTTCGTGGGGCACGCACAAGTCGTTGATGACGATATAGCCCAGAATGTGTTGGATCGCGCAGTCAGCGACGACCCCCGAGGCGGTCGTGCCGAGGACCACACCCACGCAGGCGCCCAGTTCAAGCGCCGTGGTCCCTCGGGGAACCACCACCGTCCTCTGATGTGCACTCCAGGTGTTGGCGGGCTTCAAATAGAGCACCGGCGCCTGCGGTGGCTGTCCATAGGGGGGGCGTTCGAAATCCTCCTCGTACGCCAGCGCCGCCTCCCGATCGTTCAGCAGCACCCCGACCACCGTCCCCGAAATCGGCACGTCCCAGTCCTGTCTTTCCCATTGGGGATCCGCCGCATCGCACTCGATGGACGAGAGGTAATGGGCGCCTTGCCGGCGCGCAAGAACCGTGGTCATGTCATGGCCTGCTGGCGCATGCCCGCCTCACCAAGGCCGAGGTAGCTTTCGACGACGCGCGGATTATGGGCCAATTCGGAAGCCGCGCCCTCCAGCGCCACCTCGCCGGTCTCGAGCACATAGCCATAGTCAGCGACCTGGAGAGCCGCGCGCGCGTTCTGCTCGACCAAGAGGATCGCGACACCCGCGCGGCGTAACTGGGCAATGATCCGGAAAATCTCGCGCACGATGAGCGGCGCAAGCCCCAGGCTCGGCTCGTCTAGCATCAAGAGCTGCGGCCGGCCCATCAGCGCCCGACCGACGGCCAGCATCTGCCTCTCGCCGCCCGAAAGCGTGCCGGCAGCCTGATCGGATCGTTCAGCAAGCCGGGGGAACAGCTCGAAGACATGGTCGAGCTCATCCATCCAGCGCGGCTCACGCGCACGATACCGTCGGAATCCGCCCAGGCGCAGGTTGTCCAGCACGCTCATGCTTGCAAAAAGCTCGCGCTTTTCTGGGACCAAGGACAGGCCCACCGCCACGCGTTGCTCGACATCCCACTTCTCGATACGTTGACCGCGATAGCGAATCTCACCCTGCGCACTCCCGCGCACGGGCAACGAGCCCATCAAAGCGTTGAGCAGGGTCGACTTGCCCGCGCCATTGGCCCCGATCACGGTGACGATCTTTCCTGCTGGCACGATCAGATTCGCTCCATGCAGCGCCGCGACCTTGCCGTAGCGCGCCGACAGCCCGTCCACTGCGAGGATCACCTCATCCATCGGTCCCCTCCGTGGCGGTGGCGGGCTCGACGCCGCCCAGGTAGGCCTCGAGCACGAGGGGATTGGCGCGGATCGCCTCCGGCTTGCCCTCGGCCAGCTTGGTTCCAAAGTCCATCACCACGAGGTGGTCTGTCAGCCCCATCACGAATTCCATGTCATGTTCGACCAGAAGGATGCTCATGCCCTCGGCACGCAATTGGCGTAGCACCTCCCCCAGATCCTGCTTCTCCTTGTAGCGCAAGCCCGCGGCAGGCTCGTCGAGCAACAGCAGCTTCGGATCGGCGGCCAGCGCCCGGGCGATTTCGAGGATGCGTTGCTGACCGAGCGCAAGATTGCCCGCCAACTCGTCGGCATACTTGCTTAGCCCCACGCGCTCGAGCTGACGCCACGCTTCGTCCAAAAGGCGCGCCTCTTCGGGTCGGTCCAGGCGTAACGCGGCCCCTAGGATCCCGACCGAGGAGCGCAAGTGCGCCCCCAGTGCCACGTTCTCGAGCACGCTCATTCCGGTGAGCAGCTGCACATGCTGAAAGGTGCGCGCGAGGCCCAGGCGCACGATGGCCCGCGCCGGCTTGCCATCGATGCGTTCGCCGCAGAATCGTACCTCGCCGCGGGTTGCGGGCAGGACTCCGGTGATGAGGTTAAAGGTCGTGCTCTTGCCCGCCCCATTCGGGCCGATGAGGCCCACGATCTCGCCAGCGCCCAGCGAAAAACTGATGTCGTTGACCGCGATGAGCCCGCCAAATTCCTTGCGAATCGACTCGACCTCGAGCACGCGCTCGCCCGCCGTAGCGCGCAGGCGCGCGGGAAGCGCCACCACATCTGCGCCGGCCCTGCGCGTTGCCTTGTGGCTGCGCATCCCTCTGAACCAGCGCAGGACAAAGGGCCACATCCCGTCTTGGGCATGCTGCAGCAAGAGCACAAGCAGCACGCCAAAGACGATCGTCTCGAAGTTGCCATTACTGCCCAGAAGACGCGGCAGGAGATCCTGGAGCTGGTCTTTGGCTACCGTCACGAGGGTTGCCCCAAGGATCGCCCCCCATACGTGGGCGGCCCCGCCGACAACGGCCATGAAAAGGTATTCGATACCGGCGTTGATGCCGAAAGGGGTCGGATTGATGGAGCGCTGCAGGTGGGCGTAGAGCCAGCCGGAGACACAGGCAAAAAGTGCCGCGTAGATGAAGACGATGATCTTATAGCGCGCCGTATCGACCCCGAAGGATTCGGCCATCGCCACGCCTCCGCGCAGGGCTCGGATCGCGCGACCCGGTCGCGAATCGAGCAGGTTCGAGGTCGCCATCACGGCCAGGAGGACGAACAGCCAGATCAGGTAGAAGATGTCCCGGCCGCGCTCGAGGCTCACCCCGAAGATGTGCAGTGCGGGCAGGCCATTGAGCCCGTCGTACTTGCCCAGCCAGTCCATGTTGCCGAACAAGAAGAACAGACTGATGCCCCAGGCGATCGTACCCAGGGGCAGGTAGTGCCCGGAGAGCCTGAGTGTGATCGCCCCGATCGCGTAGGCGATGAGACCGGTGACCACCAGTCCGATGGGCAGCGTGAGCCAGGGAGACAGGCCATGCGCGGTCGTCAGATAACCCGTCACATAGGCCCCCATGCCCACGAAGGCTGCCTGTCCGAACGACGTCAGTCCGCCCACCCCGGTGAGCAGGACAAGCCCGAGCACAACCAGACTCGACAGCCCGATGTAGTTCAAAAGGGTGATCCAGAATTCAGGCGTGGCCGGCACGAGCGGCAGGATCA
>CAJCID010000137.1 GCA_903970305.1 Rhodospirillales bacterium
TCACCTCAAGAATTCTTTCGGTGCTCGAATTCTAAGCAATAAACTTACCAGTTCTGCGACTTACGCAGAGCTTCCCTAGGGCACTGCCCAGGCCTGGGGGGTGTGGCGCACGAGTGCCAGAAACCACGCTGCGCTCCCCACGAGTACCCGTCGCGCGATGCCCCTAGCGTGACGGGGAGGGGCGGCCTTGGACGGCATGCCGGGGTGCGATACTCGCGCGGGGCTGCGCCATCTTGCGCACCACTCCCGTCGCCACTCCGACGATTTCCAGATCGGACCGGGCCACGATCGGCCTGAATTCCGGATTGTGGGGAATCAACACGGGGTGCCCGTCTTGCCAGTCGAATTCCTTCAAAGTCAGCGCGCCGTCGATGAGCGCGACGACGAATTCACCCGGACGGGCCTCGCGGCCGCGTTCGACGACGACTAGATCTCCGTGCAGGATGCCAGCATCACGCATCGACTCGCCCTTGACCCGCACCAGAACGGTTGCGGATGGCTTGTCGATCAGAAAGCGGTCGATGGTGAGCGCTTCGAACCCCTCCTCCTGCGACCAGTCGGGAGCTCCTGCCCTGACCGTCGTCACAAGGGGCCGCTCGAAGAAGCGTTCGTCCGGCGCAACGCGTCCATCGGGAGCCACGCGCAAATAGCCTGCGTCCCGGAGCCGTCCCACGAGTTTTGCCGAGGCGGCCTTGGAACGGAAACCGACCAATTCGCAGATTCCCGCATGGGAGGGCAGCACGCCGAAGCGGGAAAAGTGGTCCTGAAGTCGGGCGAGATGAAGGGCGTCGGCAGACGGCTTGGGCATGGGTAAATTGTGGTGTACGATCGTACACTGCGTCAAGCAGTTCCCCGAGTTTCCCCAGTCCCCCGTCAAGCAGTCCCGACCTGTCCCGCATCGACTCGATCGCCAAAGGCCGCCTTGCAGAATCTGAAGACCAGCACTGCCGTAGCCGATGCGGGTGGTCAGACCGCTACCGGGCTCGCACCGAGCGCCGACGAGCTGAGCGCCGAACAGCGCGCAGCGGTGGTCTTTGGCATCCAGGCCGGCCGGATTGCACCACCGCTTCTCATCATCGCCGGGGCAGGTTCGGGTAAGACGAAAACGCTCGCCGCGCGTGTGGCCCATCTGATCGCCAGCGGGGCCGACCCGCAGCGCATTCTCCTGATGAGCTTCTCGCGACGGGCTGCGAGCGAACTTGAGCGGCGCGCCGGGCAGATGCTGCAAGAAGCCATGGGGATGACGCGCGAGGCTCGCCCTCCCGAACTACCCTGGTCCGGGACCTTCCACAGCGTGGGCGCAAGACTTCTGCGCGAATACGCGCAAAGGATCGGGCTGGATCCAGGATTTACCGTCCAGGACCGCTCCGACGCGGCCGACCTTCTCGGTCTGGTACGTCATGAACTCGGGCTGTCCGAGACGAAGAACCGCTTTCCCACAAAAGAGACGTGCCTTGCGATCTATTCGCGTGCGGTCAACAGCCAAGACAGTCTGGCACGGGTTCTGACTCGCGCCTTTCCCTGGTGTGCGGCCTGGGAAGATGATCTGAAAAGTCTGTTTCGCCGCTACGTCCAGACCAAGCAGGCGCAGCATGTGCTCGACTACGACGACCTCTTGCTCTATTGGGCCGAGATGGTTGCCGATCCGGCCCTCGGTGCAGAAATCGGCGCGCGCTTTACCCACGTCCTGGTCGACGAATACCAGGACACGAACCGGCTTCAGGCCGCGATCCTCGCCGCACTCAAGCCACGGGGAGACGGTCTCACCGTCGTCGGTGATGACGCCCAGTCGATCTACTCGTTTCGGGCCGCCGAGATCCGCAATATCCTCGAGTTTCCGAGATTGTTCGATCCGCCAGCCACGTGCATCACTCTCGAGCGGAACTACCGCTCGAGCGCTGCCATCCTCGCGGCCTCCAACGCAGTGATCAGCCAGGCGCGCGAGCGCTTCGCCAAGACCCTCTGGAGCGAGCGCAAGTCAGGGTTCAAGCCAGAACTCGTCCTGGTTCGCGATGAGGCCGACCAGGCGCGCTGGGTGGCCAAAGAGGTGCTGGCCCAGCGCGAGGTGGGGCTGCTGCTACGCAATCAGGCGGTGCTGTTTCGCAGCGGCGCGCACAGTGCCATGCTCGAATTGGAACTGGCGCGCCGCAATATCCCCTTCGTCAAATACGGGGGATTGAAGTTTCTCGAGGCGGCACATGTGAAGGATCTGCTCTCCATCCTCCGTTGGGCTGAAAATCCGAGGAACCGGCAGGCCGGTTTCCGCACGCTGCAGCTGGTACCGGGTATCGGTCCTGCGACCGCAGCGCGCATCCTCGATGCGCTGAGCCACGCAGAAGGCGCCCTGGCGGCTTCGCAGGGCTTCGAGGCCCTCGAGGCCCTTGAGGCCCTTGAGGCCCTTGAGGCGCCCCACGTCGCCCCGCACGACTGGCAGGCGCTCGTGACCACCTTTAGTGCCTTACGCAGGGCTGCTCGATCCTGGCCGGGCGAACTTGAGCTTGCGCGCCAGTGGTATGACCCGCATCTGGAACGACTCTACGAGGACGCAAGGGCGCGCCGTCAGGATCTGGAGCAACTCTTGCAGATTGCTGCAACCTATGCGACGCGCGAGCGCTTTCTGACCGAGCTCACGCTCGATCCGCCAAGCGCTGCCAGCGGCGAGGCCGGTGTTCCCGCGCGCGATGAAGACTATCTGAT
>CAJCID010000138.1 GCA_903970305.1 Rhodospirillales bacterium
AGAAGCGGCGCATTCGCGAACTCGATGAGTTGCGCGCGCGCTCCGGGGGTGTGCAGATCGGCACCCAGGGAGGCCCTGCACAAGCCACGCCTGGCGCCCAGCCCTCGTCGGACGTGGTGACGCGGCTGCAACAAGCCAAGCAGATGCTCGACGCGAAGCTGATCAGCGATTCCGAATACGAGGCGATCAAGGCTAGGGTCATCAATACCGTCTAAGCTTCTCCGCCCTTCAGAAGGGCGTGTTGGGCTCTGCGGTGAGCCCGCAGGACCCCCTTCGGTCTCTCAGGGCGCCTCTTTGCACCATCTCGAGGGCCTCTGGTCTGCCCCTCACGATCACTCGATCACATCGCTTGCATCCTTGCATCCTTGCATCCTTGCACCCTTGCACCATCTGCGGCCTTTTCTGGCGTTGTTCGCCTGCCTGCACAAAAATCCTGCCGATGTTAAGTATTTGCATTCACTAAACAATATCCGGTGGGGGCGCGAAGGGCTGTATTCGCAGTTTGGCTTGCTGCATCGCAGCGTCGGATCTTGTTGACAGTTCGGGCCGCGGGCAATTAGTTTAGTAAATGTTATCGTGAGATAAACCAGCCGGGGGGCATTCCGGAGGGGCTCTCGAACAACGGTTACCGCGGCCTTCTTGACGCCGGTTGGACTCGCAACGAGCAGGACAGCGGATTTAATTCCACATCGAACAATTTAGTTCGAGTACTGGAGGAGACTTGCAATGAGCAAACGCACGAGATGCTTGCTGGCGGCCGTCTTGACGGGCTGCATGGCATGGGGGGTGAGCCTGTCGGCCCAGGCCAAGCAATTGACGCTGTGTTGGGCTGCCTGGGATCCCGCCAATGCCCTGGTCGAGCTCGACAAGGATTTCACGGCGCAGTCGGGTATCGAGATGAAGTACGAGTTTGTGCCCTGGACGAGCTATGCCGACCGCTTTCTGAATGAACTGAACTCGCACGGCAAGTTGTGCGACCTCATCATCGGCGACAGTCAGTGGGTCGGTGGCGCCGCCGAGAACGGCCACTACGTCAAGCTGAACGACTTCTTCAAGAAGAACAATATCTCGATGGATGACTTCATGCCGGCGACGGTGCTTGGCTATTCGGAATGGCCGAAGAACACGCCCAACTACTGGGCCCTGCCGGCCATGGCCGATGCCGTGGGTTGGACCTATCGCAAGGATTGGTTCTCCCGTCCTGAGATCCGCGCCGAATACAAGGCCAAGACCGGGCACGACCTCGAGCCGCCCAAGACCTATGACGAACTCAAGCAGATCGCCGAATTCTTCCAGGGTCGCAAGATCGACGGCAAGACCGTTTACGGGGCCTACATCTTCACCGAACGCGGCTCGGAGGGGATCACGATGGGCGTGACCAATGTCCTCTATGACTATGGGTTCAAGTACGACGATCCCAAGCACCCCTATCACATGGATGGATTCGTGAATTCGCCGGGGGCTGTCAAAGGTCTGGAATTCTACAAGTCGCTCTACAAATGCTGCACGCCTCCTGGTATGACCAATGCGTACATGCAGGAGGGACTGGACGCGTTCAAGTCCGGCCAGGTCGCCATGCAGATGAACTGGTTCGCGTTCTTCCCGGGCCTTTACAAGGATCCGAACGTCGGGGGCGATAAGATCGGCTTCTTCGTGAATCCGAGCGCAGGTCAAGGTCATGCGACCCAGTTGGGCGGCCAGGGAATCTCGGTCGTGTCCTACTCGGATCACAAAGACGACGCGCTCGAGTACATCAAGTGGTTCGCCCAGCCGGCGGTCCAGAAGAAGTGGTGGGCTCTGGGAGGCTATTCGGCGGCCAAATCCGTCGTCCAGGATCCAGGCTTTCCGAAGAGCGCGCCCTTTGCGCCGGACTTCTTGCAATCGATGAACATCGTCGTCGACTTCTGGGCGGAGCCCTCCTACGCCACGCTTCTGCTCGACATGCAAAAGCGGGTCCACGATTATGTCGTGGCTGACAAGGGCACGGCCAAGGAGGCCTTGGATCTGCTCGTCAAGGACTGGACCAAGGTCTTCCATGAAGAGGGCAAGATCTAGGTTTAAGCTCTTGTCTGCATCCGGTCGACCCCCGCAGAGGAGCGCGGGGGTCTTCTGAACCCTTAGTCGCGACCATCAAGATGAGTTCTGTTCCCACCTCTGAGCACGTTATCGTCGCGAATCCGAAGAACCAGGGTCATCCGGGCCAACGTCCGTTTCGGGCTCTGTCGGATCGGGCCATTGCTTGGTGGTTCGTCCTGCCCTCGATCGTGCTGCTCTTGGCGATCAATATCTTTCCACTGCTCTGGACGATCCGCCTGTCGTTCACCAATTTCCGGGCGAACATGCCCAGTGCCCCGATCCGATGGGTGGGTCTGGACAACTACATCGACATTCTCACGGACGAGGACATCTGGGACGCCATGCAGGTCACGGCGCGCTTTGTGGTGTCATCGATCACCCTCGAAGTGCTGCTGGGATTCGGTCTGGCCCTGCTCGTCAACCGGCGTTTTCGTGGGCATAGCTTCTGGACGACCCTGATCCTCTGGCCGATGATGCTCTCGCCAGCCGTGGTCGGCAATTTCTGGACGTTCCTGCTCCAGCCCCAGACGGGCCTGTTCAATTATGCGGTGCATTTTCTGACCGGCATCAATCCGTCGTCGTTCTCGATGATCGGCGATGTGTCCCTCGCTCCGTGGACGATCGTCATGGTCGACACCTGGATGTGGACCCCGTATGTCATGCTGATCTGCCTGGCCGGTCTGCGTGCCATCCCGGACTACATCTACGAAGCCGCGGCGATCGACCGGGCCTCGGCGTGGCGCCAGTTCTGGTCGATCACGGTGCCCATGGTTCTGCCGTTTCTGATGCTGGCTGTCTTGTTTCGCGTGATCGAGAACTTCAAGATGTTCGACATGGTCAATCTCTTGACCTCCGGGGGACCCGGTTCGGTCACCGAGACCGCATCGATCACCCTAAAGCGTGCCGCCTTCGAGAAGTGGCATACCGGTTATGCATCGGCGCTTGCGATCATCCTGTTCGTGACCGTCTTTGGCGCTGCGAACATTTATGTGAAGGTGTTGAATCGGGTGAAGGAGCGCTGATGGCCAAATCGACGGCCCACTCGATCGTCGAGGCCTCGCCGCGCTCCAAAGCCCTGGCGGGCACGATCGTCGTGCTCTACGCGCTGGTCGCGACGGCACCTCTGCTCTGGATCTTCCTGACGGGCTTTAAGAGCCAGGAGGACGCGATCGCCTATCCTCCGAAGATCCTGTTCCAGCCCACCCTGGAAGGCTATGTCAACCTCTTTACGATCCGTTCGCGCCAGACCCCGGAAACCATCCAGAACCTGCCGCCGGCAAGTTCGTGGTACGAGCGCTTGGCGCGAGAACGCAACATGGTCATCGCCGGACCCTCGAAGTTCATTCCGCGCTATGTCAACTCGCTCGTCATCGGCTTTGGTTCGACCTTCCTCGCTGTGTTCCTCGGAACTCTGGCCGCCTATGCCTTTTCGCGCTTTCGGGTTCCGCTCGCTGACGACCTGTTATTTTTCATCCTCTCCACACGGATGATGCCGCCCATCGCGGTTGCCATCCCGATCTATCTGATGTACCGGCAGCTGGGTCTGACCGACACCTACCTCGGCATGATCCTGCTCTACACGGCGGTCAACATCTCGCTTGCGGTCTGGCTTTTGAAGGGTTTCATCGATGAAATCCCGCTGGAATACGAGGAGGCCGCGCTCGTCGACGGGTACAGCCGTCTGCACGCCTTCGTCAAGGTCGTCCTGCCCCAGGCGATCACAGGGATCGCCGCGACGGCCATCTTCTGCCTCATCTTCGCGTGGAACGAATACGCCTTCGCCTTGCTTCTGACCAGCGGAACCGCGCAGACCATGCCTCCCTTCATTCCCTTCATCATCGGCGAAGGGGGGCAGGACTGGCCGGCGGTCGCAGCGGGAACGTCGCTCTTCCTGGTGCCGATCCTGTGCTTTACGGTCCTCTTGCGCAAGCACCTTTTGCGTGGCATCACCTTCGGCGCGGTGCGCAAATGAATACGCCGGCCAAGACACGCGCGCCCGGCTCGGGCTGGCTCAGGCGCGGGCCCGCCGAAGCCGTCTCGATGGCGCTCATCGGCGGCGGCATCGTGATGCTCATGCAGCCCTTCTGGCTCGTGCTCTACACCTGGTCGTTCATTGTGATTCTTGCCGGAACGGTAGGATTCGTGGTTGGCAGTCACCTGCGGGATTAAGGCATGAGCGAGATCAGACTGGAACACGTGCAAAAGCATTTCGATGACTTCGCGGCCGTGCGGGATTCCTCGTTCACGATCGCAAACGGCGACTTCTTCGTCCTCCTCGGGCCCTCCGGTTGCGGCAAGACCACGACCTTGCGCATGATCGCGGGGCTGGAACTTCCGAGCGGCGGCAAGATCTTTCTCGATGGCGAGGATGTGACCGACAAGAAGGCGAGCGAGCGCGATATCGGCTTTGTCTTCCAGCTCTTTGCGCTCTACCCGCATCTGAACGTGCGCGAGAACATCGCCTTCCCGCTACGCTGTCAGGGTGTGCCCCGCGCCGAGATCAAGACCCGTGTGGCCGAGGTGGCCAAGCTCCTGCAGATCGAGCATCTGCTGGGCCGACGCATCGCGGGACTGTCGGGCGGCGACAGCCAGCGCGTGGCGCTGGGCCGCGCCATTGTGCGCCGCGCCAAGGCGTTCATGATGGACGAACCCCTGGGTGCCCTCGATTCGGAATTTCGCCAGCTGATGTGCGGTGAGCTGCGCCGTCTGCACGACAGGATATCCGCCACCACGGTCTATGTGACCCACGATCAGATCGAGGCCATGATGATGGCCGACCGGATCGCCGTGATGAACCACGGGATCGTCGACCAGATCGGTACACCCCGCGAAGTCTACGAGACCCCCGCCTCGCTGCACGTGGCGGGATTCATCGGCAGTCCACCGATGAATTTTCTGGGATTTCGCGGCGCCCTTGCCCCGGGGGCGACGTCGCTCGAACTCGAGGGTCAGCCGATCGCAATACCACCCCTGGCCGAGGGCGTCTCGGAGCGTGACCTCATCCTCGGCGTGCGACCGGAAAACGTCGCGCTCGTCTCTGAGGGAGGCCTGCGTGGCACCGTTTTCGGCACCGAGTACATGGGTACCTTCCAGATCGTCACCGTGAGCACCCGCTGGGGGCCGCTGAAGGCCCGCGTCTCCTCGTCGCTTCCTGTTGGCGTCGGCTCCGCCGTCGGTTTGGCGCTCACGGCCGAACACATCGTCCTGTTCGATCCGGCCACCGGACGGGCCCTGCCCCGCCGCGCGGATGCCGCCGAGCGCGCAACGGTCCTGCCTGGCGTCGCGCCGGGCAGTCCTTCGAGTACGGCCTATGTCTGAGATCGTCCTGTCGGGTCTTTCCAAGCGTTTCGGCGAGCTCGAGGCGTTACGGGATATCAGTCTCACCATCGCCAATGGCGAGTTTGTCGTGCTGCTCGGACCCACCGGCGTCGGCAAGACGACGCTGCTGCGGCTCGTCGCGGGCCTCGAGCGGGCCGATCTTGGCAAGGTCTTCATCGGAGGGCGCGATGTCGCCCATGACCCTCCTGCCCTGCGCGATGTCTCGTTCGTCTTTCAGCGCTATTCGCTCTACCCGCATCTGACGGTCTTCGAGAACCTGGCCTTTCCGCTGCGCGCGCCGATGCGTCGCATGCCCCGCGCCGAGATCAAGGAGAAGGTCGAGAAGACCGCCGAACTGGTGCGCATCGCGCACAAGCTCTCCACCCCGGTCACGCGCCTGTCCGGGGGCGAGATGCAACGGGTGGCGATCGGACGGGCGCTGGTGCGTCGACCCGCGGTCTATCTGATGGACGAACCGCTGTCCTCGCTCGATGCGAAACTGCGTGCGGAGCTACGCTTGGAGCTCAAGCACATCCAGCAGGATCTGGGTGCGACCATCCTCTACGTCACGCATGACCAGACCGAAGCCATGACGATGGCCACGCGTATCGGCATTCTCGAGGCCGGGCGGATCGTGCAGATCGGCACGCCCCGCGAGATCTACGAAGATCCGCAGAACACCTACGTCGCGCAGCGCCTGGGTACGCCGCGCATCAATCTCCTGCCGATTGGACATTTCGATGCCGCGGGTCTGCCCGCTGGCGTGGCCACGATCGGCGCGCGCACCGAACATATCCGGATGCGCCCGAACCCGCAGGGTAGCGCCGTCGTGGTCCTGGTCGAGCCGCTTGGCAACGAGACCCACGTGCACCTCGAGGCCCATGGTCAGGAGATCGTCTGCATAGCCCCACCCGGCGCGCCACCCGTGCCGGGTCAGCGCATGCGTCTGGACTTCTCGGAAGTCCTGTATTTCGACAGCGAAGGCCAGAGTGTCCCGGCCGCCCCGTCCGACCCCCGGAGGGAACTTGCCTTTCACTAATGCGGAACTTCTCGTCGTGATCGATCGGGTCTGTCAGGCCGTGATCGACCATGCCGACGAGTTGACGGCGCTCGACCGGGCCATCGGAGACGCCGACCATGGCCTGAACATGGAGCGCGGCTTTCGCGCGGTGCAAAGCCAGCTCGAGAAGTGGCGCGATCTCGCACCCGGGGCGGTCATCAGCGAGGCGGGCAAGACCCTCGTGATGACCATAGGCGGTGCATCGGGTCCGCTTTATGGCACGCTTTTCATGCGCCTGGGCCAGGAATTCAGCCGGGTCCCCGAAGCGACGCAGGCGGATCTGGCTGCCGCATTGAGGGTCGCGATCGACGCCGTCAAGGCGCGCGGCAAATCCCAGGTGGGACAGAAGACGCTCCTCGATGTGCTCGAGCCGGTTCATGCTCATCTGGCGGAGCCAACGAAGGGCTCCTTGCGCGAGCTCGCCGCGGTCGCAGACGCGGCCGCACAGGCGACGATTGCGCTGAAGGCGGAACGGGGGCGGGCCTCGTTTCTCGGAGAGCGCAGCCGCGGGCATATGGATCCGGGAGCTCGCTCCTGCGCCTTGATCGTCGCTGCGGCGGCGCACTCCCTGGCGGGCCCAGTGCCGTCAGGGTCCACCCAAGACAACGCAAAAGAAGGTCTGAGATGAACGAGAACGTGGGCATCGTGATTGTCTCCCATTCGGAGAACGTGGCACGCGGAACGGCCGACATGGTACGCCAGATGGTCGGGCCCGAAGTGCCTCTGGCCTGGTGCGGCGGCAATAGCCAGGGCGGGCTCGGCACGGACGTGCAATCGGTCATGAATGCAGTCAAGAAGGTCTGGTCCAAACGCGGCGTGGCGATCCTGGTCGACCTGGGAGGCGCCGAGACCAACAGCGAGATGGCGCTCGAGATGCTGCCAGCAGAAATGCGTTCGAGCTGCGTCGTCTGCAATGCGCCGATCGTCGAAGGGGCCGTGATCGCGGCAACCGAGGCGAGCGGCGGTTCGAGTCTGGATGCTGTGCGGCGTGCCGCTGAAGAACTCTATCCCCGCTGACCCAGATGGATGTCGATAACAGCAAGACCTCGCACCAGGCCACCGGATCGGCCTTGCTTTTCCATGCCTCGGGCCTGCACGCCCGTCCTGCAATCAAGCTGACCAAGCTGGCGAAACGCTTTCAGGCCGACATTGCCGTCGGGATCGCGGCCGCGGGTCCCTGGAAGGACGCGAAGAGCATCGCCCAGGTCCTCTCGATGAAGGTCCCCAGTGGTGAGACACTCCATTTCGAGGCCACCGGCGTCGATGCGAGTTCTGCGCTTGCTGCACTCGTCGCCTTGGTGAATGCCGATTTCGAGCTGAGTCAGGATCCCCCGGACGCTCCCCAGGGCGCCGATTCAGCCAGCCCCTAAGCGCAGGCAGGCCGCAGAGCGTGGACCCACTCTTCCTCACCTTCAGAACCCCATGTCAGGCCTGATGCTGCACGTGCATGGCACCGTTGCCTCGCCTGGCCTGGCTGAGGGTCCGCTGTACTTTCTCGAGGACGAAATGATCGCCGCGCCGACCAGGGCGCACGAGGACCCCGGTTTGGCGCTGGAGGCTGCGCTCGCGCGCGCGATCGGGGAGATTGCGGCGCTCATTGAGCTGACCGCCGACGCGGACGCGAAGGACCTCCTGGAATTTCAGATCGCGATGCTCGAAGATGAGACCTTGCTCGCCCCGGCGCGCGCGGCCCTTTTGAGCGGGGCAGACGCGAAGCACGCCTGGGAGACTGCAATCCAGCAGCAGCTCGCGCAATTCATCGATGCCGATGACCCGTACTTCCGCGCCCGCTGCGCTGATCTCGAGGACATGCGCGAGCGCGTTCTACGCGGCATCGACGGCGCAGTGCAGCGGCGGATCCCGCCGGGTGCGATCGTGGTGGCGCGCGATCTCGTGCCCTCGCGATTCCTCGAGACCGACTGGCAGGGTGGGGGTATCGCGCTGACTGGTGGCAGCGCCAAGTCGCATCTGGCGATGCTGGCCCGCTCACGCGGTGTACCGATGTTGATCGGCACGCCCGCGTGGGACTCTACCGGGCACTCAGAGGCCCTGCTCGATGCGGAGACGGCGACGCTGATCGTCTCGCCCGATCCCGAGGTCCGCCTGGCTTTCGCTGCGCGCATGAAGCAGGCCCGTCAGGATAGCTTGAGCTCGACGGAGCTTGGCTTGCGGCCCGCCAAGACCCGCTCTCAAGTCCCCATCAAGGTCCAGATCAATATCGCCGACGCGCGCGAACTGCAGGGGCTCGATCCCGAGCGCTGCGATGGGATCGGTCTGGTCCGCACCGAACTCCTGTTACGCACGCGCTCTGCCCTCTTGGATGAGGAGGGCCAGTTCGCAGCCTATGGGGCGATCCTGCGCTGGGCCGGCGGTAAGCCCGTCACCATCAGGACTCTGGACGCCGGCAGCGACAAACCCATCCCCGGCTACACGCTCGAGGAGGGCAACCCCTTTCTGGGAACCCGGGGCGTGCGGCTGTCCCTGGCCAATCCCGAGATTTTTTCGACCCAGTTAAGGGCGCTCGCGCGCGCGGCGGCGCTCGGACCCTTGCGGGTCATGGTGCCGATGGTGACCGTGCCCGAGGAGCTCGAGGCCGTGCGTGCACTCCTCGAGGACGTGCTCGCGGGATTGGCCTCTCGCGGCGTCGCACATCGCCGCTTTGAGCTGGGCATGATGGTGGAGGTGCCCGCAGCGGCCTTGACCATCGAGACGTTCCAGGCGGCGTTTTTTTCGATTGGCTCGAACGACCTGATCCAGTACCTCTGTGCGGCGAGCCGTGATCTCTCGGGTCTGGCCGCGCTCCAGGAGCCTCTCCAGCCGGCTGTGCTGGGCGTCATCGGAGCGGTCGTCGACTATGCCAACCGTGCGGGGCTCGATGTCAGCCTGTGCGGCGACATGGCGGCCGAGCCGCGCTGCGTGCCGGCTCTCATCGCCTTGGGGCTACGCTCGCTCTCGGTGGCCCCGGTCGCCCTCGAGCGCGTCAAGGCCGCGATCGCCGAAGTCCCCTAAGGTTCGGGCCAACGACGGTGAAGCCGTGAAAAAAGCGCTCGATCTGCCCGCTGTTTCGCTTTACAAGCGGGTCCTGCAGGAGGTTCTCGAGAATCGCCCGTCGGGAACACGATTACGGCTCGCCGAGGTCCTCGGAAAGAACCGCAGTTTCATCTCCCAGATCTCGAATCCGGCCTACAACGTACCGATCCCCGCACGCCATGTGGAGCGGATCTTCGAGGTATGCCATTTTTCTCCGGCGCAGCGAGCGCAGTTTCTCGAGGCCTACGCCCAGGCGCATCCGGGGCGCATGCCCGCCTCGGTGCAAGAGCCGCGCGTGCGCGAGATCCAATTGACCGTTCCCGACCTGCACCATGCAGAGCGCAATCGGCACCTGGAGGATCTCCTGGCTGATGTGGCGATACGCATTGCGCGCCTGTTCGAAGATGACTGAACCCTGATCGCAAACAAGGAGGAGAGATGAAGAAGTTCTTGAACCAGACCGATACGCTTTTGCACCAGAGCCTGGACGGCTTTGGCCACTGTCACGCCGATATTCTCGAGATCGATCGGGGCTACCGCTTCGTTGCCAGGCGCACGCCTCGGCGCGACAAGGTCGCGCTCATCTCGGGCGGTGGTAGCGGCCATGAGCCGCTGCATTCCGGATTGGTCGGGCTGGGCATGCTGGACGCGGCCTGTCCGGGGCAGATCTTCACCTCGCCGACACCGGATCAGATGGCCGCCGCCGCCCTTCACGTGGCGGGCCCTAAAGGGGTCCTGTACATCGTCAAGAACTACGAGGGCGACGTGATGAACTTCGAGATGGCCAGCGAAATGGCACAAGGCCCGGTGGCCAGCGTCATCGTCAACGACGACGTCGCTGTACAGAACTCGACCTATACGACCGGCCGGCGCGGCATTGCGGGGACGCTCGTCGTGGAGAAGATGCTCGGGGCTGCAGCAGAACGTGGCGCCGATCTGGCGGCCCTTGTCAGCCTGGGTGAGCGGGCCAACGCGGCAACGCGCTCGATGGGTGTGGCCTTGTCCAGTTGCACGGTGCCTGCCGTGGGCACGCCGACCTTCGATCTGGCCGCCGACGAGATGGAGATGGGCGTGGGAATTCACGGGGAACCGGGCCGGCGCCGGGTCGCTCTGGTCAGTGCAGATGCGATTGTTGAAGAACTCGTCACCGCCATCGCCGACGACTTCGGGGCCTTGGCGACGGGCGAGGCGCTTCTCTTGGTGAATGGCTTCGGTGCGACACCGGCCATCGAGCTCTATCTGGTCTACGACGCGGCGCGCCGGTTTCTCGGCCAGCGCGGCTTCTCGATCGCCCGCGGCCTTGTGGGAAGCTACGTGACGTCCCTGGACATGGCGGGTTGCTCGCTCACTGTGACGCGTCTGGATCGGGAACTGACGGAACTCTGGGACGCGCCGGTACACACTGCTGCGCTGCGCTGGGGCGTCTAAGCCAGTTAGCGGGCGGGAAAGCGATGGTATCCTCCGAGGCTCTGGAGCCACCACTTCCGGGGGGCTCGGCCATTTTCTAGGTGGGCCGTGGGATCCCTGCAATGGGTATTGCTTGCACTGGCGGCTTTCTATGCCGGCATCCAGAACGCCTTGGCCGGCGGCGGGACTTTCATCACCTTCCCCGCACTGCTACTGGCCGGACTCGATCCGCTGGGAGCCAACATGACCTCCACGGTCGCGCTCTTTCCAGGCCAGATCACGGTCGCAGTGACGGGCCGGAGCATGGCCAGCGGGGTCGGTCAGCTGACCCTCGCGCGGCTGGTTCTGATCAGCCTCGTGGGCGGGGCGCTGGGCGCCTTGCTGCTGGAGGTCACGCCTCCCTCGTTTTTCGAGCGGCTCGTACCTTGGCTTGTCCTCTTTGCGACCGTCGTTTTCTTCTGGGGCAGTTTCCTGCACAAGTCTTCAGAGGCCAGCGCGACCCAGCGCCTCTCGCCACGCACGCTCTCGGCCTGCCAGATGGCCATTGCCATCTACGGGGGCTACTTCGGCGGGGGTATCGGCTTTCTGATGCTTGCCGCACTCACCGTCGCCGGTCTGAACGTGCGCGCTGCCGCCGCCACGAAGAACGTGCTGGCCATGATCATGAACGCAGTGGCCGCCCTCGTGTTCGCGGCCTCCGGTCGCGTCAGCTGGGCATTTGCCGGGATCATCTGCGCCTCGGCGCTCGTAGGCGGCCTCTTTGGGACGTGGCTCTTACGACGTCTGCCGGACAAGCTTCTGAAGGGGTTCGTCGTACTTGTCGGCATCGTTCTGACCGGCTGGCTCTTTCTCAGACCCAGCTCCAGTTAGGTCGGCCAAGGCGGAGCAAGGCCCGGGTCAACACTGCCCGGGCGTACTTGACAGCCCAGGAGCATTCGACGCTAATAGGAGCGGGTCGGGAAGGCAACCGCCCACTGGGCAGTCGGCCCGGCAGCGCAACCAATCGACCAATCCAGGAGGTAGAGAATGAGTTTGCTTAGCGGTCTTGTCGGTGAAATCAGTGGCGCCAACCCCAATCAGGCTGCCGTCATGCAGGGCGTGATGGGTCTTCTGAACTCGCCGGAAATCGGAGGAGTACCCGGACTCGTCCAGAAGTTTCAGCAATCCGGGATGGAGGCTCACGTCGCCTCGTGGATTTCAAGCGGCACGAACCTGCCGATCACGGCCGATCAGATCCAGCAGGTGCTAGGCAGCGCCGCCGTCCAGAAATTCGCCTCGGGGGCGGGCATCTCGACGGATGAGGCATCGAATCATCTGGCCAGTCTTCTGCCCTCGATCGTGGATCATCTGACCCCGAACGGCACGGTTCCTCCGAGCGGCTCCCTACTCGAGCTCGGCTTGGGTCTCTTGAAAAAAGGCTAAAGCCCGCAGCCCCGGCCGGCAGTTCGCTTCTGACCCGCGCCCCACGCACCCGACGCACAGCGTTGGGGCTGCCATTCCTCGCTTTCAGGGTCATTTCCCCAGCAGGTGTATGCTCTCAGGCTGGTCCGACACCCAAGCGAACCCCCCTCGCCTGGGCCACGCGAGCGTGCGTTCGCCGCCAGTGCGTTCGAACGCGTTGCACTCGCCCACTACCCCTGAGATCCCCCCATGTCCCCTGAAGCCTATGTCGTCATCGAGTATCACTTGAAGGACGGCCCCGCAGAGGGTCCGATTGTCACGCTCGACGCCCATGCCACCCAGATCCTGGGCGTTTTTGGCAGTGCCGCCGAAGCCATCGCCTGGGTGTTGAAGACCTTCGAGGAAACCGCGGGGGCACGCCGCCAGCTCTCCGATGCCGAGAAGGTCGCCCTCTTTAGCGTTCTCGTGGCGGCGGACCCCTTCATCGAGCACGCCTACACCCCGATCGTGATCCCGGTGTTGCCTGGCAAGGTCGTCCAGATCCTCGCAGGGCGCATGCTCGGCAGCCTCGTGCAGCGGCTCGGGCAGAAGGCCGCCGGTTAGCCTTGCAAGGGTCCGGTTGGACTGCGCCCACGGCACCAATGGATTGCCGCACCGAACGCGAAGCCCGGATGCACGTGACCGGGCGGCCGGGAGCCTTCGCGCATCGTCAATCGCGGGGAGACGGTCCTCGCGTTGCGCCGCTGACCCTGTAGGCTCCGATTGCGGCCCTCAGGTTTGCGTCATTCTCGAGCCGGCGAGAAGTCCCCTCATAGTCCGTCTCCGCGCCGATCCGTTCGCATCGGTTGCCGCCGGCCAACGCAGGTAGCACGCGCGTCGCCCCGGTTTTGCCCAGCGCTGCCGATTTCGGGTATCGTTCTGCGTGACAGAGGAGAGGGCCGTGGTCTTGCCGACCGCTGATCCATGGACCTCTGACGAAGAGCAGATCCGGGGTCTGCGTAGGCCCCTCAGGACTGCGTGAGAGGAGACGGCATGACCGACAACGCCCCTTCTGCCGCCGCGTGCGCCGGCGCGGACCTCGCCCCCCGCGGGGGCCTGTCTTTCGTCGTGGGCAGGACCGACGATCCGCTTTCCGAGCAGACGGTGTTCGCACTTCTGCAGAGTGCAGTGGCGCGCTTTCCCGAGCGTGAGGCCGTCGTCTTTTGCGACCATCAAGTGCGCTGGACCTGGCGCGGGCTTCTGGCCGAAGTCGACGCGGTCGCGCGCGGACTGGCGGCGCTGGGCCTGAAAAAAGGCGAGCGCCTGGGGATCTGGTCACCGAACCGACCGGAGTGGCTCATCGCCCAGTTCGCCACCGCGCGGCTCGGCATCATCCTTGTGAACATCAATCCCGCCTACCAGGTGGTCGAGCTCGAGTATGCCCTGAACAAGGTCGGCTGCCGCGCCTTGATCGCCGCCGAGCGCTTTAAGACCTCCAACTATCTTGGCATGCTCGAGGAGCTGGCTCCCGAACTGGCGACGAGCGATCCGGGAGCCCTCAAATCCCGGCGCCTGCCCCACCTTCAGTGGATCATCCGGCTGGGTAGCGGACACTCACCGGGCATGCTGAACTACGCCGCGCTCGCCGAGCGGGGCCGGGCTCTGGGCCCTTCCTTCGAACTGGACGACATCAGCAGCGCACTCACCTGTCACGAGGCGATCAACATCCAGTTTACGAGCGGCACGACCGGACATCCGAAAGGCGCGACGCTGACACACCACAACGTCGTCAACAATGCGCGCTACATCGCGCAGGCGATGCGCATCAGCGAAGCGGACCGGCTCTGCATTCCGGTGCCGCTGTACCACTGCTTCGGGATGGTGATCGGGGTTCTAGTGTGCGTGGCCACAGGCGCGACGATGGTCTTTCCGGGCGAGGGCTTCGATGCGCTCTCGACCTTGAAGGCCACGGCCAGCGAGCGTTGCACGGTCCTGCACGGGGTACCCACGATGTTCATCGCCGAACTTGGGCATCCGCAGTTCGCCGAGTTCGACCTCTCGTGCCTGCGGACCGGCGTCATGGCGGGATCACCCTGTCCGATCGAGACGATGAAGCAGGTCGTCCAGCAGATGCACATGCAGGAGGTGACCATCTGCTACGGCATGACCGAGACCAGCCCGGTCTCCTTCCAGAGTTCGACCACCGATCCACTGGACAAGCGCGTGACGACCGTCGGGCGTATCCATCCCCACCTGGAGGTCAAGATCATCGACGGACAGGGCAAGGTCGTCGCCGTCGGAGAGACCGGGGAGCTGTGCACGCGCGGATACTCGGTCATGCAGGGTTACTGGGCCGACCCAGAGAAAACGCGAGAGTCCGTCATCGATGGCTGGATGCACACAGGTGATCTGGCCACGCTCGATGGCGAGGGCTACTGCAACATTGTCGGGCGCGTCAAGGACATGGTGATCCGGGGAGGCGAGAACGTCTATCCCCGGGAGGTGGAGGAGTTCCTCTTCACCCATCCGTCGATCGAATCGGTCCAGGTTTTTGGCGTGCCTGACCAGAAGTATGGAGAGGAGTTGGCCGCCTGGGTGATCCTCAAGCCAGGCCGGAGCGCCACGGACGAAGAGATCCGCGAATTCTGCCGGGGGAAGATCGCCCACTACAAGGTGCCGCGCTATGTGCGCTTCGTCAAGGAGCTGCCCATGACCGTGACGGGGAAGGCCCAGAAGTTTGTGATGCGCGATGCGATGATCAAAGAACTCGGCCTGGCTATCGCCAGGACCGCCTAGGGAAGCTCTGCGTAAGTCGCAGAACTGGTAAGTTTATTGCTTAGAATTCGAGCACCGAAAGAATTCTTGAGGTGAGCATGGATCAGCTGAACCTTGGTGCATCGGAGTGGGCCTTGAAGAAGAAGGTAACGCGCCG